>NZ_RFFJ01000154.1 GCF_003696235.1 Streptomyces triticirhizae | reverse complement strand
CGCGGGCGATCAGCGCGTCGGACGGCGGGGGCGGGCCGCCGCCGGCCGCCCGTTCCTCCTCGCGCAGGGCGCGCCCGAGGCGGCGCAGGTCGGCGGCGTCCATGCCACCCAGCGGCGAGGTGAGCAGCCGGGTCGCGGTCTCGGCGTCGAGCGCGGCGCCGGCGCCCTCGGGACCCGTCGCGCCCGCCTCGGCGACGACGCGCAGCGCGGTCAACAGCGGGGCGACCGCCGGCTCCTGGCGCAGCGGAAGGTCGTCGCCGTCCACTTCGAGCGGGACGCCGGCCGAGGTCAGGGCGCGGCGCACGGCCGGGATGGTGTGCCGGCCGGCGCGCACCAGCACCGCCATCTCGCCCCAGGGCAGCCCGTCCTCGAGACGGGCGCGGCGCAGCAGGTCGGCGATGTTCGCCAACTCGGCGCCCGCCGTCGGGTAGGTGAGGACCTGGACCGTGCCGCCCTCCCTGGTCGGCTCGGGCGAGCGGTGCCGGCGCACCGCCTCGGCCGGCAGCCGGCCCAGCGGCATCCGCGCGGCCAGCGTCCTGGTCGCGGCGAGCAGCCCGGCGCCCGAGCGGCGCGCGACGCGCAGCGCCAGCACGGGCGCCGGCTCGCCGGCCCGGGTGCGGAAGGTGTCGGGGAAGCCGAGGATGCCCCCCAGGTCGGCGCCCCTGAAGGCGTAGATGGACTGGTCGGGGTCGCCGAAGACGGTGAGGTCGCGGCCGTCGCCGGCCAGCGCCCGCAGCAGCGCGACCTGCGCCGGGTCGGTGTCCTGGTACTCGTCGACGAAGACCGCGTCGTAGCGGGCGGCGATGGCCCCGGCGTGCTCCGGGCGCTCGGCCAGCGCCACGGCCTCCCGCAGCAGCTCGGTGTAGTCGATGACGCCCTGCGCCTGGGTGACGTCCAGGTACTCGGCGAGGAACTCGGCGGCCACCGACCAGTCCTGGCGCCCGGTGCGGCGGGCGAACTCGCCCAGCGTCTCCGGGTCGAGCCCCAGCTCCCTGCCGCGCGCCAGCACGGCGCGCAGCTCGTCGGCGAAGCCCCGCGTCGTCAGGCAGGCCCGCAGCTCGGCCGGCCAGCGCGGCCCACGTCCCGAGCGTTCCAACTCCTGGTGCCCGGCGAGCAGTTCCCGCACGAAGAGGTCCTGCTCGGGGCCGGACAGCAGGCGCAGCGGCTCGGCGAACAGCTCCCGGTCCTGGTGGGCGCGGACCAGCGCGTAGGCGAACGAGTGGAACGTGGTCGCCTGGGGCGCACGGGCGCCGAGTTCGGCGGTCAGCCGGTCGCGCAGTTCGACGGCGGCCTTGCGGCTGAAGGTGAGGACCAGCAGCCGCTCGGGGTCGGCGCCGGCGCGCACCCGGCGGGCGACGGCCGCCACCAGCGTGGTGGTCTTCCCGGTGCCGGGGCCGGCGAGGACGAGCAGCGGACCGCCCGGGTGGTCAACCACGGCGCGCTGGCTGGCGTCCACAGCGATGTCGCGTGCGTCGACGACCGGGGTGCGCACCAGTCGGTACGCTCCCGGGGCGGGCGGCGGCCGGTCAGTGGACGGGACGGAGAGGCTCACGTGCATCGCGGATTCTCGTGGAGGTTGGGGTCGACGGTACGCCAGTCGACGGGCGGGGCGCGGGGTTTCCTGTCGGGAACGGGCACCCGCGAGCCCGGTTCCGGCGACCGGAGGGGCGCGCGCGGGCGCTCGGGCGCCGGCTCAGCGCGGGTCCGCCCAGCGCGCGCGGCGCAGGTCCACGCGGATCGTGCCGGAGTCCCCACCGGGGCGCAACGGCGTGCCCTCGGCGCGGTAGTGCTCCAGCGCGCGCCGCTCGTGCCCGGGCGCCGGGCGCCCGTCCGCGCGCACCACGCGCCACCACGGGACGGCGCCGCCGTAGCGGGCCAGCACGGTGCCCACCTGGCGCGGCCCGCCCTCGGCCACCACGCCGGCGATGTCGCCGTAGGTGAGGACACGGCCCTCGGGGATGCGTTCGACGACGGCGAGCACCGCGTCGGCGTGGTCGGACAGGCGGTGCGGCGGCTCGTTCGCCGGCGCTCGGGTGGCGGGCCTCATGCCGCCCATGGTGCCGTATGTCACGGAGCCCACCGCGCTGTCGGTGTCTCGTGCCAGTATCGTCCCCGTACGGGGGAGAGCTGGTCGAGGGCAGTCGCTCCAGCGCGAGATCGTTTCCAGGGATGCGGCCAGTGATACGGGGCGAGGAAGAACGGGCAGAGCGGGCGGACGAACGGCCGGACGAGGGGCCGCCGCCGCTTGAGGCGCTGGAGCGCGCCGATCCGACCAGGAGCGACCTGGTCGAGGTGGACGACCCGATCCTCACCGCCCGGGTGCACCGGCCCGCCGACCTGCTGCGCGCGCTGCTGGGGCTGTTGGCCATCGGGGTGCTGCTGGCGGTGGCCACGTTCGCCATCGGCACCACCGAGGGCATCGAGCAGGACGTGGACAAGGGCTCCGAGCAGGCGCCCTCGCTGCTCATCGACTTCGCGGGCTTCGCCTCGGCCGTCGCGGTGCTGATCGTGCCGATGGCCTTCGCCATCGAACGGCTGATGCGCCGGGACGGGCTGCGGATCGCGGACGGCGTGCTGGCCGCCGTGCTGGCGCACGGGGTGTCGCTCTCGTTCAGCCTGTGGGTGGCCAGGATGGCGCCGCAGTCGGTGCAGGACGCGCTGATCAGGGACGCGCCGGGCGGCAGCGGGCTGACCGAGCCGGTGCACGGCTATCTGGCGCCGGTGATCGCCTACGCCACGGCCGTCGGGATGACGCACCGGCCCGGCTGGCGGCTGGTGATGTGGTCGGTGGTGACGCTGGACGCGGTGGCGGTGCTGGTCGCCGGGTACACCACGCCGTTCTCCATCGCGGTCACCGTGCTGATCGGCTGGACCATCGCCTACGCCACGCTCTACGCCGTCGGCTCGCCCAACGTCCGCGCCACCGGGCAGCAGTTGCTCGCCGGGCTGCGGCATGTCGGCTTCCGGCCGGTGACCGCGCTGCGCGCGGAGGAGCCCGCCCCTTCGGAGGACGGGGAGCGCGGGACGAACGAGCCGACCCGGCGCTATCTGGTAACGCTGGAGTCAGGGCCGCCGCTGGACGTGACGGTGGTGGACCGGCAGCAGCAGGCGCGGGGCTTCTTCTACCGGGCGTGGCGGCGGCTGGCGCTGCGCGGCATCACCCAGCGGCGGAGCCTGCCGTCGCTGCGTCAGGCGCTGGAGCAGGAGGCGTTGCTGGCGTACGCGGCGATCGCCGCCGGCGCCAACGCGCCCAAGCTGATCGCCACATCGGAGCTGGGCCCCGACGCGGTGATGCTGGTCTACGAGCACATCCCGGGCCGCGACCTGGACTCGCTGCCGGACGACGAGATCACCGACGCGCTGATGGAGGCGACCTGGCGGCAGGTCACCGCGCTCCAGTCGCGCCGGATCGCGCACCGCAGGCTGGACGGCCGCGCGGTGCTGGTGGACCGGGCTGGCACGGTCTATCTGACCAGCCTGCGCGGCGGGGAGATCGCCGCCGGCGACCTGCTGCTGCGGATGGACGTGGCGCAGCTGCTGACCACGTTCGGGCTGCGGGCCGGCGCCGAGCGCGCGGTGGCGGCGGCGGTGACCGTGCTGGGTCCCGACGCGGTGGCCGACAGCCTGCCGCTGCTCCAGCCCATCGCGCTCAGCCGGGCCACCCGGGCGACGCTGCGGCAGCTGGCGAAGGAGCGCGCCCAGCGGGAGCGGCAGGCGGTGTTGGACGCCACCCGGGCCTACCGGGAGGCGCGCGGCAGCCTCCCGGAGAACGCGGACCGCAGGACGGTCAAGGCCGCCAAGCAGGCCGAGAAGCAGGTGATGGAGGAGGCCCTGGAGAACGCCAGGGAGCCCGACCTGCTGGCGCTGATCCGGCAGCAGGTGCTGTTGATCCGGCCACAGGCGCCGATAGAGCCCGCCCGGATCGAGCGGATCAGGCCGCGCACCCTGGTGAGCCTGATCGCGGCGGTCTTCGCCGGGTACTTCCTGATCAGCCAGCTGATCAACCCCGAGTTCCAGCGGGTGTGGGAGGACGCCAACTGGGGCTGGGTGATCGTCGCCGCCGGCTTCTCGGCGCTGACGTACTTCGCCGCCGCCACCAGCCTGTTGGGCTTCGTGCCCGAGAAGGTCAACTATCCGCGCACGGTGATGGCGCAGGTGGCGGGCTCCTTCGTGAAGCTGGTGGCGCCGGCGGCGATCGGCGGCGCGGCGCTCAACGCCCGCTTCCTGCAACGCCAGGGGCTGCGCCCGGGCCACGCGGTGGCCAGCGTGGGCGCCTCGCAGCTCTTCGGCCTCGGCAGCCATGTGTTGCTGCTGCTGACCTTCGGCTATCTGACCGGCACCGAGCACACGCCAAACCTCTCGCCCTCCCGCACGGTGATCGCCGGGCTGTTGACGGTGGCGGTGGCGGCGCTGATCGTGACGGCGGTGCCGACCCTGCGGAAGGCGATACTGGAGCGGGTGCGCAGCCTGTTCGCCGGCGTGGTGCCCCGGATGCTGGACGTGGTGCAGCGGCCGAAGAAGCTGGTGGCCGGCATCGGCGGGATGCTGCTGATGACGCTGGCGTTCGTGATGTGCCTGGACGCCTCGCTGCGGGCCTTCGGCTGGGAGCTGAGCTATCCGACGATCGCCGTGGTCTTCCTGGCGGGGAACGCGCTGGGCTCGGCGGCGCCGACGCCCGGCGGCATCGGCGCGATCGAGTTCACGTTGAGCGCGGGCCTGAGCGCGTTCGGCGTGCCGCCGCAGGTGGCGTTGGGCGCGGTGCTGCTGTTCCGGCTGATGACCTTCTGGCTGCCGGTGCTGCCGGGCTGGCTGGCGTTCACCCAACTCACCCGCAAGGAAGCGATCTAGGATCCCACACGGGGAGGGCCGGCCCGCAACTGCGAGCCCGTGGGCCCGAACGCGCTTGTGAATGCCACCTCGTTGGCCGTACTGTCCCGCACATGCGGTTCTACAGCATGGGGCGGGCGGCGCGGCTGCTCGGGGTGAGCCCGGACACGGTGCGGCGCTGGGCGGACAACGGCCGGCTGCCGACGCGGCGGGACGAGGCGGGCAAGCGACAGGTGGCGGGCGAGGATCTCGCCGCGTTCGCCGTGGAGTTGGGCGCCGAGGGCGCGCCCGGCGGGGACCTGGGCGAGCCCTACACCAGCGCCCGCAACGCCTTCCCCGGGATCATCACCAAGGTCACCGTCGGCGATGTCGCCGCGCAGGTGGAGATCCAGGCCGGGCCGCACCGGCTGGTCTCGCTGCTGACCCGCGAGGCCGTCGAGGAGTTGGGCCTGGCCGTCGGCGAGGAGGCCGTCGCCCGGGTCAAGGCCACCAGCGTTCATATCGACCGGATGTGAGGACCAGCGTGTTCCGTACCCGTGCCGTCTCCCGTTCCCGCTCCCGTTCACGCCTCGTGGCGCGGCCCCGGCGCGCGCTGGCCGGCGCGCTGCTCGCGCCCGCCGTCGTGCTCGGCCTCGCCGGCTGTGGCTCCGACGACTCCGGAGACTCCGAGGACTCCGCCGGTTCGTCGAACGGCGGCGGGTCCGAGGTCACCCTCACCGTGCTGGCCGCCGCCTCGCTGACCGACGTCTTCGAGGAGGCGGGCGCCGCCTACGAGGAGGAGAACCCGGGCACCACCGTGCGGTTCTCGTTCGCCGGCTCCCAGGAGCTGGTCGCCCAGCTCGACGGCGGCGCGCCCGCCGACGTGCTGGTCACCGCCGACACCGACACCATGGCGAGCGCGGCCGAGCTGACCGGTGAGCCGTCGGTGATCGCCCGCAACGAGCTGACCATCGTCACCCCGCCCGACAACCCGGCCGGCGTGGACGAGTTGGCCGACCTGGCCGACCCGGAGCTGCGGCTGGTGCTGGCCGCCCCCGAGGTGCCGGCCGGCCGCTACGGCCAGGAGATCCTCACGGCGGCCGGCGTGGCGGCGGAGCCGGACTCGTTGGAGGCCAACGTCCGCGCGGTGCTGGGCAAGGTCCAGCTGGGCGAGGCCGACGCGGGCCTGGTCTATGTCACGGACGCCACCGTCGCCGGCGACGAGGTCCATGTGGTGCCCATCCCCGAGGAGCTGAACGTCGTCGCCGAGTACCCGGCGGCCACCCTGAACGACGCCGAACACCCCGAGGAGGCGGCCGAGTTCGTGGCCTGGCTCAACGAGGAGGCCGCGCGGGGGCTGCTCGCCGAGGCGGGCTTCCTCGTTCCGTGAGCGGCGCGCCGGGTCGGCGCCGGCCACCCCTCACCCTGGCGCTGCCCGCGCTGGTCGCGGTCGGCTTCCTCGGCGTTCCACTGCTGGGGGTGCTGGTCGACGCGCCGTGGGGCGAGTTGGCGGAACGGCTGACCGAGCCGGCGATCACCGAGGCGCTGCGGCTCTCCCTGGTGGTCTCCGGCTGGGCGCTGCTGCTCTCCCTGCTGCTGGGGGTGCCGCTGGCCTGGCTGTTGGCGCGGACCGACTTCCACGGCCGCACGCTGGTGCGCTGCCTGGTGATCCTGCCCATGGTGCTGCCGCCGACGGTGGCGGGCGTGGCGCTGGCCCAGGGCTTCGGCCGGCGCGGGCTGCTGGGCGAGCACCTCGAACGGCTGGGCGTGACGCTGTCGTTCACCACGCCCGGCGCGGTGGTGGCGGCGACCTTTGTGGCGATGCCGTTCCTGGTGATCAGCCTGGAGGGCGCGCTGAACGGGATCGAGCCGCACTTCGAGGAGGCGGCGGCCACGATGGGCGCCGGGCCGCTGCGCACGCTGTGGCTGGTGACCCTGCCCATGGTGCGCCCGGCGCTGGCCGCGGGGGCCGCGCTGTGCTGGGCGCGGGCGCTGGGCGAGTTCGGGGCGACGATCACGTTCGCGGGGAACCTGCCGGGCACGACGCAGACGCTGCCGCTGAAGGTGTACCTGCTGCTCCAGGGCGACCCGGCCGGGGCCACGGCCGTCTCCCTGCTGCTGCTGGTCGTCGCGGGCGCGGTGCTGGTCGCGCTGCGCGGCCGGTGGATTCCCGCCGTGCGGTGAGGTGGGCCACGGCGGCCCGGGGGGCCGCGCGGCCGGTGCGCCACGTCCCGGTCCAGCCGAGCGGTTCGACCCGTGACCGGCTCCGCGCGATATCGGGCGCCTGCCCGGCCGGAAGCCCAACCACCCACGCACAACCGGGCGGTCCCGCCCGTGACCGGCTCCACACCACGTCGCGCCCGCCCCGCCAGGGGCCAACCCACCCGCACAGCCCCAACCCCCGTCCCGGCGGAGCCGCCCGGGCCAGGGCCCGGCCCCCAGGCCGGGCCTCCGCCCCAGCCCACCCGGCCAGGGTCACCCGGATGACTCCCGCCCGCTCGCGGCCCCGCCGCGCCCGCGTCGACGATGGAGCGGTCGGAGCCAACCGTTGGGAGCCGTCCGATGACCCGAGCCCGCCTGCTCGTTCCCGCGCTGCTGACCGCCGGCGCGCTGGTGGGCGGCTGCGCCGGCGCCTCCGCCGAGGCCGAGCGGCCGGCCGCCGCCCGGGACGGCGCGCGGGACACCGACGACCTGCCGGCCTCGTTCACCGAGCAGAAGCTCGACTGGGCGCCCTGCCCGGCGCCCGACAGCTCCCAGGGCGACGACTCCACCACGCCCAGCCCGCTGCCCGACGGCGCCGAGTGGGAGTGCGCCACCCTCACCGCGCCGCTGGACTACACCGACCCCGAGGCCGACACCATCGAGCTGGCCATGGTGCGGGCGCGCAGCGAGGCGCGGGAGGACGACCGGATCGGCTCGCTGTTCTTCAACTTCGGCGGCCCGGGCGGCTCCGGCGTGGTGACGCTGCCGGCGTTCGGCCAGGACTACGCCGAACTCCGCGAGTCCTTCGACCTGGTGAGCTTCGACCCGCGCGGGGTCGGCGACAGCGAGGGCGTGCGGTGCCTGGACGACGCGGCGTTGGACGACTTCTTCGCTTCCGACCTGTTCCCGAACGACCGCGCCGAGGAGCGGGAGTACGAGGACCGGCTGAAGGAGTTCTCGCGCGGCTGCGAGGAGCGTTCCGGGGATCTGCTGCCGCATCTGACCACCACGGCGACCGCCCGCGACCTGGACCTGATGCGGGATGTGCTGGGCGACGACCGGCTCTACTACTTCGGCGTCTCCTACGGCACCGAGTTGGGCGGGGTCTACGCGCACCTCTTCCCGCGCCGCGTCGGCCGGGCCGTGTTCGACGCCGTGGTCGATCCCTCGGGCGGCACCGAGGAGGGCGCCAGGGGGCAGGCGTCCGGCTTCCAACTCGCCCTGGAGAACTACCTGAAGCAGTGCGTCGAGCGGGACGACTGCCCGCTGGGCGGCGACGAGGACGAGGCGGAGGAGCGGCTCTCGGGGCTGCTGGAGCGGCTGCGCGAGGAGCCGTTGTCCACCCGGGACCCGGACGACCGCAGGCTCACCGAGGCGCTGGCGTACAACGGGGTCGCCCAGTCGCTGTACTCGGAGGACTTCTGGCCCTACCTCACCCAGGGCCTGTCGGAGGCGCTCGACGAGGAGGACCCCGACGGCACGGTGCTGCTGGCCCTGGGTGACGCGATGAACGGCCGCAACCCGGACGGGAGTTACACCACGCTCCAGTCCTCGTTGACCGCGATCAGCTGCGCCGACTCCAACCGCCGCTACGACGCGGACGACGTGCGGGAGGCGCTGGGCGAGTTCGAGGACTCCTCGGCGATCTTCGGCCCGCCGATGGCCTGGTCCCTGCTGACCTGCGCCCACTGGCCGGTGGACGGCGCCGCCGAGCACCCGGACGTGTCGGCCGACGGCGCGGAGCCCATCCTGCTGATCGGCACCACCGGCGACCCGGCCACGCCGTACGAGGGGACCGCGCGGATGGCCGAGGCGCTCGGCGACGACGTGGCCGTGGAGCTGACCTACGAGGGCGAGGGCCACGGCGCCTACAACGGCGGCAACTCCTGTGTGCGGGACGCCACCAACGCCTATCTGATCGACGGTGAGGTGCCCGACGACGGCACCACCTGCGACTGACCTGGGCGTGGAGCGGGTCCCCCGGGCCGGGTAGCCTCCATGAGGAGGGCCGGCACGACGCGGCCCGGAGCACGAGGGGGTTCGTTCGCGCATGACTCGGGGTGGCATACGCGGCGCCGTTCCGCTGGCGTTGGCCCTGGCGCTGCTGGTGGGCGGCTGTTCCGGCTCCTCGGGAACGGCGGAGCCGTGGAGCCCACCCGGCACCACCGAGGCCGCGCCCTCCCCGTCGCCGGCCCCCGCCAACGAGGAACTCCCGCCGCTGCCCGAGCGTTTCACCGGGCAGACGCTCGACTGGTCCGAGTGCCCCGCGCCCTCCCCCCTCCAGGGCGCGGGCCGGCCGCCGGGCGACCCCTGGCGCTGCGCCGCGTTGACCGTTCCCCTGGACTACGCCGAGCCCGAGGGCGAGACCATCGACCTGGCGCTGATCAGGGCGCCGGCCACGGACCGGGACGAGCGGATCGGCTCGCTGGTGTTCAACTTCGGCGGGCCCGGCGGCTCCGGCGTCGCCTCGCTGCCCCGGTCCGCCGAGCGCTACGCGGAGTTGGCGGAGCGCTTCGACCTGGTGAGCTTCGACCCGCGCGGGGTGGGCGAGTCGGCCGGCGTGGTCTGCCGGGACGACGAGGCGATCGACGCCGCCGCCCAGGACGCGATGGGCCCCCCGCGCACGCCCGAGGAGGAGCGCGAGTTCCTCGCCGCCAACCGCGACTACGCGATCGCCTGCACGGAGCGCAACGGCGAACTGCTCGGGCAGGTCGGCACGGTGAACGCGGCCCGCGACCTGGACCTGCTGCGGCAGGTGCTGGGCGAGGAGCGGCTGCACTACTTCGGCGTCTCCTACGGCACCAAGCTGGGCGCCGTCTACGCGCACCTGTTCCCGGAGCGGGTCGGCCGCACCGTGCTGGACGCGGTCGTCGACCCGACCAGGGACCAGGTCGAGCGGCTGCTGCTCCAGACCGAGGGCTTCCAACTCGCCCTGGACAACTACCTGGAGGACTGCGGCCGCGCCCCCGACTGCCCGGTGGGCGGCGCCGGCGAGGAGGGCCACGAGGCGCTGGTCGAGCTGTTCGAGGCGGCCCGCGAGGAGCCGCTGCCCACCGAGTCGGGCCGCCGGCTCACCCAGGACCTCGCGGTCACCGGCGTGTTGGCGAGCCTCTACTCCCGCGCCTCCTGGGGCTATCTGACCGACGCGCTGCGCGAGGCGCGCGAGGAGGGCCGGGGGGACATGCTGCTGCGGGCCGCCGAGCAGTACAACGGGCGGGACGCCGAGGGCCGTTACCGGAACCTCAGCTCCGCCAACACGGCCGTCAACTGCGCCGACTTCGCCTCCCGGCCCACCCTGGAGACCGTCCACGAGCAGATGGACACCTTTGTCGACGCCTCGCCGGTCTTCGGCGAGCACCTGGTGTGGGGGCTGCTCTCCTGCGCCAACTGGCCGGTCAACGGGGAGCGGGACCAGCCCCGCGTCGAGGCCGAGGGCGCCGGGCCCATCCTGCTGCTGGCCACCACGGGCGACCCGGCCACGCCCCGGATCGGCGCCGAGCGGATGCGGCAGGCGCTGGGCCCGGGCGTCGGGGTGCTGCTGACCTACGAGGGCGAGGGGCATGGCGCGTTCAGCGGCGGCGACCCCTGCGTGACGGCGGCGGTGGCCTCCCATCTCCTGGACGGGGACCCGCCGGGCGACGGTACCGTGTGCTCCTGATGAGACATATGCGGACACACATATCCCGGGCGGTGGCCGCGACGGCGCTGCTCGCGTTCACCGCCGCCTGCACCTCGGGGAGTTCGGACCGCCCCGGGGAACGTTCCGGGGATCGCTCCTCCGGGCCGGCCGCCGGCTACCAGGGCCTCCCCGACGAGCTGGGCCGGCAGAGCCTGGACTGGGTCGAGTGCCCGGCGCCGGCCGCCAGCCAGGACCCGCTGGCCACCGCGCCGCCCGAGGGCTTCGACGACGGCACCGGCTGGGAGTGCGCCGACCTCACCGTCCCCCTCGACTACGACGACCCCTCGGGCGACACCATCGAGCTGGCCCTGTTGCGGGCCGTCTCCCCCGCCCCGGACGAGGAGCGCCTGGGCTCCCTGATCTTCAACTTCGGCGGCCCAGGCGGCTCGGGCGTCGCCACGCTTCCGCAGACCGGCGAGAGCTTCGACGAGCTGCGCCGGGGCGGCTGGGACCTGGTGAGCTTCGACCCGCGCGGCGTGGGCGAGAGCGAGGGCGTGGTCTGCCTGAGCGATGCGGAACGGGACGCCGCCACCCAGGAGTTGGGCTCCCGGCCGGACACCGCCGAGGAGCGGCGGATCGCGGAGCGGCAGGAGGAGGAGTTCGTGGACGCCTGCGTCGCCAACTCCGGCGACCTGCTGCCCCATGTCTCCACGGCCAACGCGGCCCGCGACCTGGACCTGATGCGCCATGTGCTGGGCGACGACCGGCTGAACTACTTCGGCATCTCCTACGGCACCCAGCTGGGCGCGACCTACGCGAACCTCTTCCCCGACCGGGTCGGCCGCACCGTGCTGGACGCGGTCGTCGACCCCAGCGACGACCCCGTTCAGCAGGGCCTGTTGGACGCCCGGGGCTTCCAGCGGGCGCTCGACCACTATCTGGAAGACTGCGTCCAGCAGCCGGACTGCCCGGCGGGCGAGACGCCGGCCGAGGGCAACCGCTGGATCAGCGACTTCCTCGCCGAGCTGGAGGAGAACCCGCTGCCCACCCGCCAGGACCCGGCCGGCCGCGAGCTGACGGCCGTCCTCGCCTACACCGGCATCGCCTCCACCCTCTACTCGGAGGAGAGCTGGCAGTACCTCACCCAGGGCCTGGCCGAGGCCCGCGACGAGGGCACGGGCGATCTGCTGCTGTTGCTCAACGACATCTACAGCGGCCGCGACCCGGTCACCGGCGCCTACTCCACGCAGGAGCCCTCGTTCACCGCGATCCGCTGCGCCGACCGGCCCGGCGGGATGAGCGAGGAGGAGGCGCTGGCGCACGAGGCGGAGTTCGTCGAGGCGTCCGAGGTGTTCGGGCCCTACATGGTGTGGTCGCTGGCCGGCTGCGCCGAGGACTGGCCGGTGACCGAGGCCGCCGACCCGCCGAACTACGACGCGACCGGCGCGGCGGAGCCGCTGCTGCTCCTGGCCACCACGGGCGACCCGGCCACCCCCATCGAGGGCGCGGAGCGGATGCGGGAGGCCATGGGCGGCGGCGAGGTGGCGCCGCTGCTGCGCTGGGACGGCGAGGGCCACGGCGCCTACCTCAGCGAGGACCCGTGCGTGCTGGACGCGGTCAACTCCTGGCTGCTGGACGGCGAGATCCCCGCCGACGACACCAACTGCCCGGCCTGAGCGACGCGTTCGCCCGGCCCGGGCCGGCATGTTCGAGGCCCCCGGCGTCCCACGGGGCGGGCGGCCGGGGGCCTCGGGGCGTGGCGCGTCCTCGTCCCGGCTCAGTAGACGGGCTTCTCCGGCTCGATCTGGTTGACCCAGCCGATGACGCCGCCGCCCACGTGCACCGCGTCGGCGAAGCCCGCGTTCTTCAGCACGGCCAGCACCTCGGCCGAGCGGACGCCGGTCTTGCAGTGCAGCACGATCCGCCGGTCCTGCGGCAGGTCGCCGAGCGCGTCGCCCATCAGGAACTCGTTCTTGGGGACCAGCCGGGCGCCCGGGATCGAGACGATCTCGTACTCGTTGGGCTCGCGGACGTCGATGATGTCGATCTTCTCGTCGGCGTCGATCCACTCCTTGAGCTGCGCCGGCGTGATGGTGGAGTCCTTCGCGGCGGCCTGCGCCTCGTCGGAGACCACGCCGCAGAACGCCTCGTAGTCGATCAGCTCGGTGACGGTCGGGTTCTCGCCGCAGACCGCGCAGTTGGGGTCCTTGCGGACCTTGACCTGGCGGTAGTTCATCTCCAGGGCGTCATAGATCATCAGCCGCCCGACCAGCGGGTCGCCGATGCCGGCCAGCAGCTTGATCGCCTCGTTGACCTGGATCGAGCCGATCGAGGCGCAGAGCACCCCGAGCACCCCGCCCTCGGCGCAGGACGGCACCATGCCGGGCGGCGGCGGCTCCGGGTAGAGGCAGCGGTAGCACGGCCCGTGCTCGGACCAGAAGACGGACGCCTGCCCGTCGAAGCGGTAGATCGAGCCCCACACATAGGGCTTGTTCAGCAGCACGCAGGCGTCGTTGACCAGGTAGCGGGTGGCGAAGTTGTCCGTGCCGTC
Source organism: Streptomyces triticirhizae (assembly GCF_003696235.1). Lineage (GTDB taxonomy): Bacteria > Actinomycetota > Actinomycetes > Streptomycetales > Streptomycetaceae > Streptomyces > Streptomyces triticirhizae. The sequence continues at coordinate 1,865 of NZ_RFFJ01000154.1, read as the reverse complement.
CACGATCAGGTCGTACTCGGCGAAGATCTCCATCACGTTGGAGGAGTCCAGCCGCTCCTGGTGCAGGTTGACCTGGACATACGGGTTGATCCCCAGCACCGAGTCCCGCGCCGACTCGGCCTTGGAGCGGCCGATGTCCGACTGGCTGTGGATGATCTGCCGTTGCAGGTTCGACTCGTCGACCTCGTCGAACTCGACGATCCCCAGCGTGCCGACGCCGGCGGCGGCCAGGTACATCAACGCGGGGGAACCGAGACCGCCGGCGCCCACACAGAGCACCCTGGCGTTCTTCAGACGCTTCTGGCCCGCCATGCCGACGTCCGGGATGATCAGGTGGCGGGAGTACCTGCGGACCTCATCGACGGACAGCTCGGCGGCCGGCTCTACCAGCGGGGGCAGCGACACGGGGACTCCGTAGGGTGATAGGGACAGTCGTGCTGCCTTCAACACTGCCACGAACGGTCTCATTCCAAGACTCCGGTCCCAGCCCGCGAGACGGCTCGTCCCGCCCGCGCCCGGCGCGGCCCCGGGCCGGGCGGGCGCGGGCGTCCGGTCACATCCGGCAGGCGGCCTCCATCCAGATGTCGGCCAGCGACTCCTCGAAGCCGATCCTGGCCCGCCAGCCCAGCCGGTCCCGCGCGGTGCGCACGTCCGCCTGCTGCCAGGCGCCGCAGCCGTCCGGATAGGGCGCGGCCTGCGGCAGCCCGCCGGGCAGCTCGCCGCCGGTCGCCTGCCGGGGCAGGGGCGGCGGGCCCTCCAACTCCAGCAGGCTCCCGCCGAAGCCGGAGATCCGCGCCAGCGCGGCGGCCGCCTCGCGCAGCCGAACGGCGTGCCCGGTGCCGATGTTGACCACGCCCTGCGCCGCCGAGAGCGTCGCCGCGTGCACCGCGCGGGCCACGTCCCGCACGTCGACGAAGTCCCGCTGCACGCCGAGCCCGCCCAACTTCAGCTCGCTGTCGCCGTGTTGCATGGCCCGCCGCAGCGAGTCCGCCAGCCGGCCCAGCGGGGAGCCGGCCGGGGTGCCGGGCCCGGTGGGCGAGAAGACCCGCAGCACGATCGCGTCCAGGCCCGAGCCCAGCACCAGCTCCGTCGCCGCCAGCTTGCTCACCCCGTACGGACCGCCGGGGCGCGCCACCGCGTCCTCGGCGATGGACGAGCCGTGCTGCGACGGCCCGTACTCGGCGGCGCAGCCGATCTGCACCAGCCGCGCCCGGCAGCCGCTGCGCCGCAGCGACTCGCAGAGCGTCGCGGTGGCCACGGTGTTGTGGCGGGCCAGCTCGCTGGCGGTGCCCCGGATGGCGCCGGCGCAGTTGATCACCACGCCCGGGTGCACCGCGTCCAGGAAGCGGGTCAGCGCGCCGGGGCTGCCGGTGGACAGGTCGAAGCGCACGTCGGCGTCGTCGCCGCGCCCCAGCGCGGTCAGCTGCACGGCGGGGTCGGCCAGCAGTCGGTCGGCCACGAACCGGCCCAGGTATCCGTTGGCGCCCAGCAACAGCACTCTCATCGGCGAGACCTCCGGTGCTCCAGGTGACCGGCTCCGGTCGTGGCTGCGGTGGGGGGTGGTGCGGTCATCGCGTGTCGTGCTCCTCGCATGTGAACGGTGCGGCCACGGCCGTGGCGGTGGCCCGCGCTGGAGAGATGGCTGAGGGACGGGCTGGGGGCCGCGCCGGCGAACCGCCGGCGGTGGGGTCCCAACGGTCGTGCGGGGTGAGGGGGTTGGCCGGACGTGGCGGAACGGCGCGGTGCGCGCTGGCCCGTGGCAACGCCACGGCCGCGCCCACCAGCAGCCAGCAGCCGCCGGCCGCGCAGGCCACCAGGGGCACGGCCGCCACGCCGCGCGCCGCCACCAGCGCCGCCACCGGCTC
>NZ_RFFJ01000153.1 GCF_003696235.1 Streptomyces triticirhizae | reverse complement strand
GCCCGCGCCTCCGGCCGGCCCGGCGCCTCAGGCCAGCCCGGCGGCCGGCGGCGGGGCCGTGCCGCCCAGGTGCGCCGGCAGCCACCAGGCGTCCTCCGGCTTCTCCGGCTTGTCCGGATACGAACTCTGCGCCGTCTCCAGCAGCTCCTGGACCCGCTCCCGCAGCCGCTCCGTGAGGCCGGCCGCCGACTCCCCGGGCTCGGCGGTCAGCGGGGCGCCGATCCTGATGCTGATCGGGATGTGGTTGCGCCGCAGCTCCCGCTTGCGCCCCTTGGTCCACAGCCGCTGCGTCCCCCACAGCGCCACCGGCAGCAGCGGCACCGCCGCCTCCTGCGCCATCCGGGCCGCGCCCGACTTGAACTTCCGCAGCGTGAACGACGGCGAGATCGTCGCCTCGGGGAAGACGCCCACGATCTCCCCGGAGCGCAGCGCGTCCAGGGCCGGCGCGAACGCCTGGTCCCCCCGCACCCGGTCGACCGGGATGTGCTTCATCGCGCGCATCAACGGGCCCGACACCCGGTGCCGGAAGACCGACTCCTTGGCCATGAAGCGCACCAGCCGCTTCGCCGGCCTGGCGGCGAACCCGGCGAAGACGAAGTCGAGATACCCGATGTGGTTGCTGGCCAGCACCGCGCCCCCCTGCCTGGGCACGTGCTCCTCGCCCACGATGTCAAAGCGCAGGTCGAGCACCTTGAACATGGTCCGTGCGGTGGCGATCACCGGCGGGTACACGAACTCAGGCATCTGGGGAACCTCTTTCGGAGTGGCAACCTACGCCACCGTAACTTCCGGGGACGCCCGATCGTGCCCGAAAGCCGGGGGATTCGCCACCCCACGCCACCCCGGCCGACACGTATCGGCCGCCGATCCGGCAACGCCCGCCGGGGAGTTGGGTCCGGGACGGGCGGGAAGAAAATCCCGTCCCGGCGGGCTGTCCCCGACGGGGGCCGCGAAGCCCTCGGAGAGCGGGGAGTTCCATGAACGACGAACACCGGCCGGCGCCCGACCGGTTGGACGCGGCGACGCTCGGCGCCGACGCGCTGGGGGAGCGGGCCACCCTGGTCCAGTTCTCCACCGCGTTCTGCCAGCCCTGCCGGGCCACCCGCGCCGTGCTGGCCGACGTGGCCGCGGTGGTCCCCGGCGTGACCCACCTGGAGATCGACGCCGAGTCGCGCCTCGACCTGGTGCGCGCCCTGGGCGTCACCGCCACCCCCACCACCCTGGTGCTCGACGCGACGGGAGGCGTGGTGCGGCGGGCGGTGGGGCAGCCTCGACGCGTGGACGTGATCGCGGCGCTGGGCGCGGCGATCGGGGACTGACGGCGGCCGCGCGGGGCTCCGGGAACCACAACGGGGTCGAGGGGCCGGCGCGTTGGCCATGTCACAGTGCGACATGCTTGCCCGAGGGGGATACCCTCTAGTGTACTGGCGAGTAACTACCGGGTTGATCTTGCCAGTGCCCGTTGCGGACCGACTAGCTGTAGGAGAGCCGGCGTGAGCTTGAAGATCGTTGTCTGTGTGAAGTACGTACCCGACGCGACGGGCGACCGCGGCTTCACCGAGGACCTGACCACCGACCGGGACGCCGTGGACGGCCTGCTGTCGGAGCTGGACGAGTACGCCGTCGAGCAGGCCCTGCGGATCGCCGAGAACGTCGAGGACGGGGACGACGCCGAGGTCACCGTCGTGACCGTCGGCCCCGAGGACGCCAACGACGCGCTGCGCAAGGCGCTGTCGATGGGCGCCGACAAGGCCGTCCACGTCGAGGACGAGGACATCCTCGGCAGCGACGTCTTCGGCACGTCGCTGGTGCTGGCCAAGGCCGTCGAGCACGTCGGCTACGACCTGGTCGTCTGCGGCATGGCCTCGACCGACGGCGCCATGGGCGTGCTGCCGGCGCTGCTCGCCGAGCGGCTCCAGGTGCCGCAGGTGACGCTGCTGTCCGAGCTGTCCGTCGCCGAGGGCAAGGTCACCGGCCGCCGCGACGGGGACGCCGCCACCGAGCGGCTCCAGGCGGCGCTGCCCGCCGTCGTCTCGGTCACCGACCAGTCGGGGGAGGCCCGTTACCCCTCGTTCAAGGGGATCATGGCGGCCAAGAAGAAGCCGGTGGAGAGCCTCGACCTGGAGGACCTGGAGATCGAGGCCGAGCAGGTCGGCCTGGCCGGCTCCCGCACGAGGGTCGAGTCGGCCACCCCGCGCCCGGCGCGCACCGCCGGCGAGATCGTCACCGACGAGGGCGACGGCGCCAAGAAGCTGGCCGCCTTCCTCGCCGAGCGCAAGTTCGTCTGACGCGCCGCCGGGCGACGCCCCAGGCGACCGCCCCTTCCGACCGCCGCTGTTCGCATCCCGCTGGAGAAACGTTCCCATGGCTGAAGTCCTCGTCCACGTCGACCATGTCGACGGCACCGTCCGGAAGCCCACCCTGGAGCTGCTGACCCTCGCCCGCCGCCTCGGCGACCCCGTCGCCGTCCACCTGGGCCCCGGCGCCGAGGCCGCCGCCGCCGTGCTCGGCGAGCACGGCGCCACCCGCGTCCTGGCCCTGGACGCGCCCGAGTTCGCCGACTACCTGGTGGCGCCGAAGGTCGACGCCCTCCAGGCCGCCGTCGCCGCCGTCTCCCCGGCCGCCGTGCTGGTGCCCTCCTCGCCCGAGGGCAAGGAGATCGCCGCCCGCCTCGCGCTCCGCCTGGACGCCGGCCTGCTGACCGACGCCGTGGACGTCACCGCCGGCGACGAGGGTCCGGTGGTCAGCCAGTCGGTCTTCGCCGCCGCCTACACCACCACCTCCCGCGTCACCCAGGGCACCCCGGTGATCACCGTCAAGCCCAACGCGGTGGCCCCCGAGCCGGCCCCGGCCGCCGGCGCGGTCGAGGAGCTGTCCGTCTCCTTCGGCCCGCTGGCCACCGGCACCCGGGTCGTCTCCCGCACCCCGCGCGAGTCCACCGGCCGCCCCGAGCTGACCGAGGCCGCGATCGTGGTCTCCGGCGGGCGCGGCGTCAACGGCGCGGAGAACTTCGCGGTCATCGAGGCCCTGGCCGACTCCCTGGGCGGCGCCGTCGGCGCCTCCCGCGCGGCGGTCGACGCCGGCTGGTACCCGCACTCCCACCAGGTCGGCCAGACCGGCAAGACGGTCTCGCCGCAGCTGTACGTCGCCGCCGGCATCTCCGGCGCCATCCAGCACCGGGCCGGGATGCAGACCTCGAAGACCATCGTGGCGATCAACAAGGACGCCGAGGCCCCGATCTTCGAGCTGGTCGACTACGGCGTCGTCGGGGACCTCTTCGACGTGGTCCCCGCCCTCACCGACGAGGTGAAGGCCCGCAAGGGCTGAGCCTCGCGGGCCTTCACGGTCCGGGTCCTTCGGTCGTGGTCGTGGGGGGGGGGGGGGGGGGGGGGGGGGCCCCCCCCCCCCCCCGCGGGGGGGGGGGGGGGGGGCGGGGGCCCCCCCCGGGCGGGGCCTTGGGTGGGTGGGTGGGTGGGGGGGGCGCCCCGCCCCCCCCCCCCACCACACCGTCAGGTGACGGTCGCCGGCGTCGCCGACACCCGCCTTCGTCGCAGTCGCCAGCCGGCGGCCCCGGTCCGCACCGGCTCGGGCGCCGGCGTGGCGCGGCGAGCCGCGCGACGCATGTCGGCCTCCCACTCCGGGACGGCCGGCGGCGGACCGCTGCCGTTGTCCTCGTTCCACTGACCTATCACCAACGCGGCCAGCAGGTGGTGGTACTCCATGATGGTCTCCTCAGCTCCGAGGTCATGGCGGATCTCCTCCGCCGACCACCAGCCTCCGAGACGGCGTTTACGGCACCTTTGCCCGGTGATCAACCCTCCATGGCGATCCGTCGTCGGCCGATGAACGTCATGTGACGCCGAACGCCCCGTGTTGCGTCGGATCGCGCCCGACCCCCGACCGACCCGAGAGGGGCCCACATGACCCACCGCGACGAGGCCGCCCGCAGCCTGCCGCCCGCCGTCCACGCCGAGCTGGGCGCGACCCTGGCCGACGTCGACGCCGAACTCGCCCGCCGCTACCCGGGCGACGCCGGCACCCGCCAGCCCGTGCACACCGTCTACGTCCCCGCCGACCGCCACACCGCCACCACCCCCGCCGACTGGGGCCGCGCGGCCCTGGACCTCCTCGACCAACACGCCCCCGACGCCGCCGCGTTCGCCGCCGCCCTCGACCAACCGCCCGGCGCGGCCGACGACCTGCTGAACCGGGTGCGCGCCAAGCTCGCCCACGAGCCGGTCGAGGACCTGCGCCTCGACTTCGAGGACGGTTTCGCCCCGCGCCCCGACGCCGAGGAGGACGCCGTCGCCGCCGAGGCCGCCCGGCATGTCGCCACCGCCCACGCCGAGGGCCGGGGCACGCCGTTCGTCGGCATTCGCTGCCAGTCCCTGGAGGCGCCCGTCCGGGACCGCGCCCTGCGCACCCTCGACATCTTCCTCACCGCCCTGCTGGCCCACGGCCCGCTGCCCGCTGGTCTCCGGCTGACCCTTCCCAAGGTCAGCCACCCCCGACAGGCCGCCGCCATGGCCCGCCTGTTGACCGCCCTGGAGGACGCCCTCGGCCTGCCCGAGCGCCGGCTGCGGTTCGAGATCCAGATCGAGACGCCCCAGGCCGTGCTCGGCCCCGACGGGCTGGCCACCGTCGCCCGCCTCATCGACCACGGCGAGGGACGCGTCGAGGGGCTGCACTACGGCACGTTCGACTACAGCGCCGCCCTCGGCATCAGCGCCGCCCACCAGGCGCCCGACCACCCGGCCGCCGACCACGCCAAGGCCGTGATGCAGCTGGCCGCCGCCGGCACCGGGGTGCGGCTCTCCGACGGCTCCACCCAGGTGCTGCCCGTCGGCCCGACCGAACAGGTCCACGCCGCCTGGCGCACCCACCACCGGCTCGTCACCCGCGCCCTGGCCCGGGGCTACTACCAGGGCTGGGACACCCACCCCGGCCACCTGCCCACCCGGTACGCCGCCGTCTACGCCTTCTACCGCGCCGGCCTGCCGGACGCCGCCGGCCGACTGGCCGACTACGCCGCCGGCACAACGGGCGCGATCCTCGACGAGCCGGCAACGGCCCGTGCGTTGGCCGGATTTCTGCTGCGGGGGCTGCGCTGCGGCGCGTTCACCGAGCAGGAGGTGACCGGGCGCACCGGGCTGGCCACGGAACGGCTGACGCACTACGCCGCGCCCCGGCCCACCCCCGACGCCCGATGATCGGATTGGACAACCGTGCTCCCACCGACCAGGCTTTCCGCTCATGACCACTGATCTTGTCGCCGCCGTTGACATCGGCGGCACCAAAATCGCCGGTGCCCTGGTCACCGGCGAAGGGGAACTGCTCCACCGCACGCAACGCCCGACCCCGGCTAGGGAGTCGGCCGCCGACGTGCTGCGAGCCGTGACCGATGTGGTCACCCATCTCACCGAGACCGACGACTGGTCCCGGGTGCGCGCCCTGGGCATCGGCAGCGCCGGCCCCCTGGACGCCAGGCTCGGCACCGTCAGCCCCGTCAACATCCCCAACTGGCGGGACTTTCCCCTCGTCGAGGGCGTGCGCAAGGTCGTCGGTGAGCTGCCGGTGACCCTCGTCGGCGACGGCGCCGCCATCGCCGCCGGCGAGCACTGGCGCGGCGCGGCCACGGGCCGCCGCAACGCGCTGTGCATGGTCGTCTCCACCGGCGTCGGCGGCGGACTGATCGTGGACAACCGGCTCTACGCAGGCCCCACCGGCAACGCCGGCCACATCGGGCACATCAGCGTCGACTTCAACGGCGACCGCTGCCCCTGCGGCGGACGCGGCTGCGTGGAGCGGATCGCCAGCGGCACCAACATCGCCCGGTACGCCCTGGCCGCCGGCTGGCGCCCGGCCGCCCCGGACGGCGACGCCACGACCGCCGGGGTGTCGGTGGCCGCCGCCGGCGGCGACCCGATCGCCCTGGAGGCGTTCGACCGCGCCGCCCGCGCCCTGGCCGCCGGCATCGCGGCCACCGCCACCCTGGTCGAGCTGGAGACGGTGGTGATCGGCGGCGGCGTCAGCCAGGCGGGGGAGGTGCTCTTCGCGCCGGTGCGGCGGGCGTTGGCCGAGTACGCGACGCTGCCCTACGTCCAGGGCATCGACGTGGTCCCGGCCCAACTCGGCACCGACGCCGGCCTGGTGGGCGCGGCGGCGGTCAGCTGGCAGGAGAGCGGGACGTTTTTGCCCTGGGGTGAAGCGGGCAACTGACACCTGGGCGACGAAGGAGGGGGTTCGTGATCATCTGGCTCAACGGCGCGTTTGGCGCCGGCAAGACCACGGCCGCACACGAACTGCTCCATCTGTTGCCGGGCAGCACCCTGTTCGAGCCGGAGCGCATCGGCGACCAGTTGCGCGGGATGCTGCCCAAGGAACGCCTCGCCGAGGTCGACGACTACCAGGATCTGCCGTCCTGGCGGAGCCTGGTGGTCGACACGGCCTCGGCGTTGCTCTCCGAGCTGCCGGGGCCGTTGATCACGCCCATGAGCCTGCTGAGCCAGGCGTACCGGGACGAGATCTTCGGCGGCCTGGCCGCCCGCCGCATCCCGGTGCGGCACTTCCTGCTCCAGACCGAAGAAACGTTCCTGCGGGCGCGGATCGACCAGCGGGCCGCCGTCGACGGCGACGCGGTCCGCGCCCGCTGCCTGGACCGTCTCGCCCAGTACGACGCGGCCCTCTCCTGGCTCGCCGACGACGCCCACCCGGTGTCCGTCTCCCGGCTGACGCCCCGGCAGACCGCCGAGGCGCTCGCCGAGGGCGTCCGACGCGGCGACGGCGCCTGCGCCATCGTGCAGACCGCGCCGCCCCGCGCCGAAACCCTGGCCGCCGGCGTCCTCTTCTTCGACGAACACGGCCGGGTGCTGCTCGTCGACCCCACCTACAAGCCCGGCTGGGAGTTCCCCGGCGGCGTCGTCGAAACCGGGGAGGCGCCCACCCTCGCCGCCGCCCGCGAGGTCGTCGAGGAACTCGGCCTGACGCTGGACGCCGAGCCCCGCCCCCTCGTCGTGGACTGGGAACCGCCCCGCCACCGTGGCTTCGGCGGCGTCCGGCTGCTCTTCGACGGCGGGGTGCTGTCCGCCGAACGGCTGGAACGGCTCCTGCTGCCCGACGACGAGCTCCGCGACTGGCGCCTGGTCACCGAGGCCGAGGCCGAACAGCTGCTGGACGGCCGCCGGTTCCGCCGGCTGCGCGCCGCGCTGCGCGCCCGCGCCCTGGGCCGCCCCCTCTACCTGGAGCGCGGTCACCCGATCGGCGCCTGACCCACCCCGGGGCGCCGCCGAATCGAAGGCCCCCACACCGCCAGGAATCGCGCGCCCAGCGCCGCCGCCCTAGCGTGGTGACGACGGCCCCGACACGGGGGAGGACTCCCACGGGCGGTGACCCCATGCGTCTCGCGGAGCATCAGCCCGACCCGCGCCACCCGCACGACCCCTGGCCCGACCCCTCGATCGAGGACCCCATGGGCTGGGGGACCCGCGCCGCCTTCGGGCTGATGGCCGGCACGGTCGCGCTCGGGCTGACCATGATGGTCGGCGCCGTCCACGCCCCCGAGGGGCCGCCCCAACCCGCCGCCACCGGCGCCGCCAGCGCCCCGCCCACCGGCGCCGCCCTCGACCCGCTCGACCACGCCGAACCGACCTGGGTCACCATCCCCGCCATCGGCGTCGACGCCCCGCTCACCTCCGTCGGCCTCGACCCCGAGGGCTGGGTCGACGCCCCGCCGCAGGAGGTCGACAACCTCGCCGGCTGGTTCCGCGACGCCGCCTCGCCCGGCGCGGCCGGCACCGCCGTCCTCGTCGGCCACGTCGACAACGCCGAAGGACCCGCCGTCTTCTACGGCCTCGGCGAGCTGCACCCCGGCGACACCATCGACGTGGTCCGCGAGGACGGCCTGGAGGTGACGTTCACCGTCTACGAGACGGCCGTCTACGAGAAGGACCAACTCCCCGAGCGCGTCTACCGCGACACCGACCGCCCCGAGCTGCGCGTCATCACCTGCGGCGGCGCCTTCGAGCCCGACACCGGGGGCTACAGCGGAAACGTCGTCGTCTACGCGACGCTCACCGGCGCCCGGTGACGCGGGCGGCCCCGCCGCTCACCCGTTCGCTCCCGCTGGGGTGTTGACACCCCTCCGGCGTGATTAGGTCAGGCAAGGGGTGAGATACCGCACCATCCAGCGCATTCGCGACAAAGGAGTCCCCTGATGAGCAGACTACGGACCGCGCTGGCCGCCGCCGGGCTCGGCGCCACCGTCACCCTGGCCGCCGCCCCGGCCGCCCTGGCCGTCGACGACCCGGCGCCCGCGCAGATCGTGGACTTCGGCTACAGCGTCTCCCCGGGAACGGTCCGCCCCGGCGGCGCCGTGGACCTCACCGTCACCGGCTGCACCGAGTACGAGGCGACCGCCGAGTCCCCCGTCTTCGACCGCGTCGTGCTCGGCGTCCCCGGCGAACTCCAGAGCGCCCGCACCACCGTGGACACCGACGCCCGCCGAGGCGCCCAGTACGACGTGATCTTCTCCTGCGGCCCCCAGACGGCCGCCGCCCGGCTGGCCATCTCCCCGGCCACCACCCCCACGCCCACCGCGACGCCGACCACCACCTCCACCTCCACGGCCAAGCCAAGTCTCGGCGCACAGGCGGGCGTTGGCGGCACCCAGTCCGGCATCGCGCCCATGGTGCTGGCCGGCGCCGGCCTCACCATCGCCTCCGTCGCCGGCGGCGCGATGCTGGTGCGACGCCGCGCCTCCCGCCACTGACACCGGCCGCGCCCGCCCGGCCCGGCACGTTCAGCGAGGCGGCCCGCCCGGCCCGTTCAGCCGGCGACCGACGCCGCGTACCGCGCCAGGAACAGCGCCTCGGCCACCGACATCCGCTCCAACTCCTCCGGCGAGACGCTCTCGTCCACCGCGTGGATGCGCGCCGCCGCGTCGCTCAGCCCGATCATCACCACCTCCGCCTTCGGATACAGCGCCCCCAGCGTCGCCGTCAGCGGGATCGAACCGCCCTGCCCCACCACCGCCATCTCCGCGCCGCCGTAGGCGTCCCGCATCGCCGAGGCCATCGCCGCGTACGCGGGGCTGGTGACATCCGCCCGGAACGGCTGCCCCTCGCCCGTCCGTTCGACCGAGACCCGCGCCCCCCACGGCGCCCTGGCCCGCAGATGCGCCTCCACCAGCGCGCTGGCCGCGCCCGGCGCCATCCCCGGTGGCACCCGCAGGCCGAGCGCCGCCCGCGCACGCGCCTGCACCGAGGGCGTCGCGCCCACCACCGGCGGGCAGTCGATGCCCATCACCGTCAACGACGGCCTGGCCCACAGCCGGTCGGCGACCGAGCCCGAGCCGATCAGCCCCACCCCGTCCAACACCCCGGCGTCCGCCCGGAACGCCTCCTCCGGATACTCCGTGCCGGCCCAACTCCCGCCCGCCTCCAGCCCGTCCACGGCGAGCGCGCCGTCGGCGTCGAACAGCGAGTCCAGCATCCGCACCAGCGCCGCCAGCGCGTCGGGCGCCACCCCGCCGAACGCGCCCGAGTGGAGATTCCCCGCGAGGGTCTCCACCGTGACGTCCAACGTGGCCATCCCCCGCAGACTGGCCGTCACCGTCGGCTGCCCGGCCCGGACGTTCCCCGTGTCGCCGATCACGATCACATCGGCCGCCAGCAGCTCCGGATGATCCCGCGCGTACCGCTCCAGGCCGCCGGTGCCCTGCTCCTCCGAGCCCTCGACGATCACCTTGACCCCGACGGGAACCCCGCCGTTGGCCCGCAGCGCGCGCAGCGCCAACAGGTGCATCAGCACGCCGCCCTTGCAGTCCGCCGCGCCCCGCCCGTACCAGCGGCCGTCCCGCTCGGTCAGCTCGAACGGCGGCGAGGACCACGCCGCCTCGTCCAACGGCGGCTGCACGTCATAGTGCGCGTACAGCAACACCGTTGGCGCGCCCCGCGGCCCCGGCAACTCCCCGTAGACGGACTCCGTGCCGTCCGGCGTCGCAACCACCCGCACCTCGGGAAAGCCCTCCGCCCGCAGCGCGTCCGCGATCCACCGCGCCGCCGCCCGGCACTCCTCGACCGGGAACTGCCGTGGATCGGCCACCGATCGGAACGCGACCAGCTCGGCCAGCTCGTCCCTGGCCCCCGGCAGGGCGGCGGCGACCGAGGCGGCGACGGCGGCGTGCTGCGGACTGTACGGCATGGAACTCTCCTTGAACGGGCGCGACCGGCGCCCGGAACGACCCTCGTGCGGCGTCGGCGCACGGCACCCGGTACACCGTGTCCGAACATCGGTGCGGCCGATGATGTCACAGGGGACTGACAACGCCCCGACGCGGCCGTAAACCCGCAGACCATCCCCGGTGCCGCCGCACTAGGATGCTCAGCGGCCAGGCAACAGAACCGTATCGGGGAGCACGGGCACATCGTGAGCAGCGACAACGAAGCCGAGGACCGGACCGTCTGGGACGTCGTCGTGGTCGGTGCCGGGCCCGGCGGATCATCCGCCGCCCGCGCCGCCGCCGAGGCCGGCCGCCGGGTGCTGCTGCTAGAGAAGGCCGAACTGCCCCGCTACAAGACCTGCGGCGGCGGCATCATCGGTCCCAGCCGCGACGCGCTGCCGCCCGGCTTCGAACTGCCGCTGCGGGACCGGGTGCACGCCGTCACCTTCTCGCTCAACGGCCGGCTCGCCCGCACCCGCCGCTCCAAGCGGATGCTGTTCGGGCTGGTCAACCGCCCCGAGTTCGACGAGCGGCTGGCGCAGGCCGCCGTCAAGGCCGGCGCCGAGCTGCGCACCGGCGTCACCGTCTCCCGCGTCGAGCAGCACGGCCCGGCCGTCCCCGACCGGCGCACCGTCGCCGTCGTGCTGGCCGACGGCGAGATCGTGCTGGCCCGCGCCGTCGTCGGCGCCGACGGCAGCGCCAGCCGGATAGGAGCCCACGTCGGCGTCCGCCTCGACCAGGTCGACCTCGGCCTGGAGGCGGAGATCCCGGTCCCGCCCGAGGTGGCCGGCGACTGGCGCGGCCGCGTCCTGATCGACTGGGGCCCGCTGCCCGGCTCCTACGGCTGGGTCTTCCCCAAGGGCGAGGTGCTGACCGTCGGCGTCATCTCCGCCCGGGGCGAGGGCGCCGCCACCAAGCGGTACCTGGAGCAGTTCATCGGCCGGCTCGGCCTGTCCGGGTTCGAACCCAGCGTCTCCTCCGGCCATCTGACCCGCTGCCGCACGGACGACTCCCCGCTCTCCCGGGGCCGCGTCCTGGTCTGCGGGGACGCCGCCGGCCTGCTGGAGCCCTGGACCAGGGAGGGCATCTCCTTCGCGCTGCGCTCCGGGCGGCTCGCCGGCCAGTGGGCCGTACGCATCGCCGAGGCCCTCGACGCCGTGGACGCCCGCCGCCAGGCGCTCAACTACACCTTCGCCATCAAGTCCGGGCTCGGCGTGGAGATGGGCGTCGGCCGCCGGATGCTGACCGCGTTCTCCCAGCGACCCAGGCTGCTGCACACCACCCTCGTCGGCTTCCGCCCCGCCTGGGCCGCGTTCACCCAGATCACCCGGGGCTCCACCACGCTCGCCGGCCTCGTCCGCACCCACCCCATGGCCCGCCGCGCGCTCAGCGCCCTGGACCGACGCGCCGGCGCCGGCGCTCAGGAGGCCAGCGCGGAGCCCGGGAGCAGGCCGGGGGAGTGACCCGCATCCCGGCCCGGGGTCAACTCCGCCGAGAGAGAGGGGTCCTGGCGCAGCATCCGCTGGTGCAGCTCGCGTAGCTCCGGCCCCGGATCGCAGCCCAACTCGCGCGCCATCCGCCGCCGCGTCTCCTCGTATGTCACCAGCGCGTCGGCCGACCGGCCGCTCCGGTACAGCGCCAGCATCAGCAGCCACACCAGCCGCTCCCGCAACGGATGCACCGCGACCTGCCGCATCAGCTCGTGCACGCACTCGTGGTAACGGCCGCGCTCCACCAGGCTCTCCAGCCGCGCCTCCAGCACCAGCAGCCGCTTCTCCGCCCACCGCCGGCGCTCGGCCGCCAGCAGCGGCCCGTCGAGCCCCTCGGCGAACTCCCCGCGCCACAGCGCCTCGGCCCGGGCCGCCAACTCCTCGGCGTGGTCCGGGTCCCCCGCGTTCCTGGCGGCCACCGCCCGCGCCAGCAGCGCCCGCCGCTCCGCCAGATCGTCGATCGCCACCCCGGTCAGCACATAGCCGCTGCCGGTCCAGCGGGGGCCGACGTCCTCGCCCAACGCGCGCCGAATCCCGGACACGTACTTCTGCACCAGGTTGCGCACCCCGCCGGGCACGTCCTCGCCCCACACCGCGTCCACCAGCGCGTCGAACGTGATCGGCCGGCCCTCCCGCAGCAACAGCACGGCCAGCACCGCCCGCTGCCGGGGCGGCCCCAACGGCAGCTCACGACCGCCGCGCAACACCCGGATCGGCCCCAGCAGTTCCCCACGCACAGCCTCCGCCATGCAACGAGCGTAACCCGCCCCCGCCACACACCCCGGGCCGCGCGCACCACCCGCGCCCGGTCCGTTTCCCCCACGCCCCCGAGGGAACGTCCTACCCGTCCCTCCCGACGGCCCGGCCCGACCCGTCGGTGGGCCTGTGCGGGGTTCTTCCAGCGAGCCTTCCAGTGACTCTTCCAGCGGACGTTCCAGCGACCGGTCAGTGCCTGGTCAGCGGCGCGCGGCACCGTGGCGGCAGCTCACCCTCCAGGAAGGTACGACCCCGTGAAGGCACCGCGACACGCTCCCGCCGGAGCTGGCCCCCTGAACCGCCTCGGCCGCCTCGCCGTGCGCTGGCCCGGCACGATCCTGCTGGTCGCCGCCGCGCTGCTGCCGCTGCTCGGGCTGTTCGGGGCGGGCGCCCCCGGCGCCCTCCAACTCGCCCGCTGGGACGCCCCCGGCACCGAGTCCGTCCGCGTCCAGGAGGTGCTGCGCGAGCGCTATGGCACCGGCAACCCCAACCTCGCGCTGCTGGTCACCGCCCACGGCGGCGACGTCGACCAGCCCGAGACCGCCGCCGCCGGCCAACGCGTCGCCGACGAACTCGCCGAGCACCCGATGGTCACCGACGTCACCGCCTACTGGACGGACCGCGACGCCGCGCTGCGCGCCGACGACGGCAGCCGCGCCCTGATCCTCGCCCGCCTGGAGGGCGACGCCACCGAGACCCGCGCCGAACTCGCCGACCTCTCGCCGCGGTTGACCCAGGAGAACGACCTGATCAGCGTCGCCGTCGGCGGGCAGGAGGAGGTCTCACGGCAGGTCGGCGAGCAGGCGACGGCCGACTTCCTGACCGCCGAACTGATCGTGCTGCCCACCGTCACCCTGCTGCTGGCGCTGGTCTACCGGCGCACCGTCGCCGCCCTGGTCACCGTCGGCATCGGACTGTTCAGCGTGCTGGCGACCCTCGCCGGGCTGCGGCTGATCGCCCAGGTCACGCCCGTCTCCACCTTCGCCGCCAACCTCGCCCTCGTCCTCGGGCTCGGACTCGGCATCGACTACTGCCTGTTCGTCATCAACCGCTACCGCGAGGAACGCGCCGCCGGGCTGCCCAACGAGGCCGCCGTCACCCGCGCGGTCGCCGTCGCCGGCCGGACCGTGATCTTCAGCGGCGTCACCGTCGCCATCTCCCTGGCCGCCCTGCTGGTCTTCCCGTTCTTCTTCCTCAGCTCCTTCGCCTACGCCGGCGTGCTGGTGGTGCTCGCCTCCGTCGCCGGTGCCACGCTGATCCTGCCGGCGGCCCTCGCCCGCTTCGGCCACCGCTTCGAGGCGCCGGCCGGCGGCCAACGCGCCGCCCGCTGGTGGGAGGGCGCCGCCCGGTTCGTGCTACGCCGGCCGCTGGTCACCGGCCTGGCCGCGCTCGCCGTGCTGCTGCTCGCCGCCTCCCCGGTCCTCGGGCTCCGCTTCGGGCTGCCCGACCAACGCACCCTGCCGGAGGGCACCTCCAGCCGCGTCGTCGCCGAGGAGACCGCCGAACACTTCACCGCCGAACCCACCGACACCCTCTTCGTCGTCACCGCACCTGGCGACCGCCCCGACGCCGACCAGACCGCCCGCTACGCCGCCGAACTCTCCCGCCACCCCGGGGTGTTCCACGTCGTCTCGCCCGCCGGCACCCACCGCGACGGACAGTTGGCCGAGCCGCCGGGAACGGCCGCCGCCGACCTGACCGGACCGGACGGCTCCGTCCTGCTGACCGTGGTGCCCACCCAGACGGCCATGGCCGGCGACGTGCCCGGGCTCGTCGCCGACCTGCGCGACGTTCCCGCGCCCGTGCCGACCGAGGTCGGCGGCTACCCGGCCGAGACCAGCGACTTCCGCTCCGTGCTGCTCTCCCGGGTGCCGCTGCTGGCCGCCCTCGTCCTGGTCGCCACCGCCGTGGTGCTCTTCCTCCTCACCGGCAGCGTCCTGCTGCCCGTCAAGGCGACCCTTCTCAACCTGCTCAGCCTCGGCGTGATGTTCGGCGCCCTGGTGTGGATCTTCCAGGACGGCAACCTCTCCGGCGTCCTCGGCTTCACCCCCACCGGCTCCATCGAACCCAGCATCCCCATGCTGATGTTCTGCGTCACCTACGGCCTGTCCATGGACTACGAGGTCTTCCTCCTCTCCCGCATCGCCGAGGAACACCGCCGCACCGGCGACACCCACGCCGCCGTCGTCGCCGGTGTCCGCCGCACCGCACCGCTCATCACGGCCGCCGCCGGCATCCTCGTCGTCACCTTCGCCACCTACGCCACCAGCGGCGTCGTCTTCCTCAAGGAACTCGGCATCGGCACCGCCCTGGTGATCCTGGCCGACGCCACCCTCATCCGCACCGTGCTGCTGCCGGCGTTCATGCGGCTGGCGGGCGGCGCCAACTGGTGGGCCCCGCCCCCGCTGCGCCGCTTCCACGACCGCTTCGGCCTCAGCGAGGAGCCGCCACCGGCCCCGGCCCCACCGCGGGAGGCGCCTACCACGGCGGGAGTAGGGGCGCGGCCGCCGGCCGGCTGACGCCGGGGCGGGCCGCCGGCCGCTACGGTGCCGGCATGACCTCGCCCGCGACCGCACCGACCGCGCGGCGGCCGCCGTG
>NZ_RFFJ01000152.1 GCF_003696235.1 Streptomyces triticirhizae | reverse complement strand
GGCTGCCGGCGCCCGAGGTCGCCCGGCTGCTGCGCCGCCGGCTGGCGGCCGAGCCCGGGGTCGCCGAGGTGAACGTGACCGGCGGCGGCTTCCTGACCATCGCGCTCGCCGACGACGCCGAGGCCGCCTTCCTGCGCGCGATACTCGCCGCGCCCCCCGCGCCCAGCCTGCCCGAGGACCCGGCGCTGGACGCCGCCCGCTGGGCGGCCGTCGCCGGCGGCGACCCGCACGGGGCGCTGCTCGTGCAGCGCGAGGAGAACCCGCTCTTCCTGGTGCGCTACGCCCGCGCCCGCTGCGCCGGCCTGGCCCGCGCGGCCGAGGCGCTCGACGTGCCCCCGGAGCCCGGCGCCGCCCCGCTCCAACTCCCCGCCGAACGCGAGCTGTTGACCGCGCTCGGGGACGGCGGCCGCCCGGCGCCCCGGCTGACGGCCATCGCCGACGCCCTGCTGACCGTCGAGGCGCTGCGCCCCACGCTCCCCGTCGGGGACGAGAAACCCGGGGCCGTCCACCGCGCCCGGCTGGCCCTCGCCCAGGCCACCGGAACGGTGCTCGCCGACGGCCTGCACGCCCTGGGCATCAGCGCTCCCGAGCGGCTGTGAGCATCCGCAGGGGCACCCCGGTGGACCACGCGGTGGGCCACCCGTCGTGAGGTGCCGGCCGCCAGATCCGAGGAAAGTCACACCATGAGTCGTTCCGCCCACCCCGCAGGCCCCCGCCATGCCGACGTGCTGCCCGAGGGCCACTATTCCGCGCCTCCGGTCGACCTCAACGCCCTGGACCCCAAGGTATGGGCACGCACCGTGCACCGTGACGCCGACGGCGTGGTGACCGTCGGCGGGCTCGATGTCCGCGCGCTGGCCGAGGAGTTCGGCACCCCGGCGTTCGTGCTGGACGAGGCCGACTTCCGCGCCCGCTGCCGCGCCTGGCGGGACGCGTTCGCGCCGGACGCCGACGTCTTCTACGCCGGCAAGGCGTTCCTCTCCCGCGCCGTGGTGCGCTGGCTGCGCGAGGAGGGCCTCAACCTCGACGTCTGCACCGGCGGCGAGCTGGCCACCGCGCTGGCCGGCGGGATGCCGCCCGAGCGGATCGCCCTGCACGGCAACAACAAGTCCGTCGCCGAGATCGACCGCGCGGTGGCCGCCGGCGTCGGCCGGGTGGTGCTGGACTCGTTCCAGGAGATCGAGCGGGTCGCCGAGTCCGCCCGCCGGCACGGGATGCGGCAGCGGGTGCAGATTCGGGTGACGGTCGGCGTCGAGGCGCACACCCACGAGTTCATCGCGACCGCGCACGAGGACCAGAAGTTCGGCCTGGCGCTGGCCGACGGCTCGGCGCTGGAGGCGGTGCGCCGGGTGCTGGCCGCCGACAGCCTCGAACTGATCGGCCTGCACTCCCACATCGGCTCGCAGATCTTCGACATGGCCGGCTTCGAGGTCTCGGCGCGCCGCGTCGTCGGCCTGCTGCGCACGGTCCGCGACCGGCACGGCGTCGAGCTGCCCGAGATCGACCTCGGCGGCGGCCTCGGCATCGCCTACACCTCGGACGACGACCCGGCCGAGCCGCACCAGATCGCCAAGGCGCTGCGGGACATCGTCACCCGCGAGTGTGAGGCCGCGGGGCTGGCGCTGCCCCGCCTGTCGGTCGAGCCGGGCCGGGCGATCGTCGGCCCGACCGCGTTCACCCTCTACGAGGTGGGAACGGTCAAGCCGCTGGAGGGCCTGCGCACCTATGTGAGCGTGGACGGCGGGATGTCGGACAACATCAGGACCGCGCTCTACGACGCCGAGTACACGGTGGCGCTGGTCTCCCGCGCCTCGGCCGCCCCGCCGCTGCTGGTGCGGGTGGTGGGCAAGCACTGCGAGAGCGGTGACATCGTGGTGCGGGACGCCTATCTCCCGTCGGACCTGGCCCCGGGCGACCTGATCGCCGTGCCGGCCACCGGCGCCTACTGCCGCTCGATGGCCAGCAACTACAACCACACGCCGCGCCCGCCCGTGGTCGCGGTGGCCGGCGGGATGGCCGGCCTGCTCATCCGCAGGGAGACGGAGGAGGACCTGCTCCGACTCGACGTGGGCTGAGAACGAGGCTGACCGGGTGGGCCGGGAACGTTCGACGGGGAACGTGGGCGGCGGCCCGTTGATCGTTCACCGACCGGGAGCCGACCGCCGGCCGATCACTTCCTGATCGACGGCGTCCGCATGGTGAACGTGGTGGGGCGGTCCGCCGCCCGTGCGTGAGACTGATAGTTCCGAGTGAGCTGAAAGGCTGGGTCGAATGGTGCGCACTCGTCCGTCGCGTCCGTTGAGGGTGGCGCTGCTTGGCTGCGGCGTGGTCGGCTCCCAGGTGGCCCGGCTGATGCTGACGCAGGCGGACGACATGGCGGCGCGCATCGGCGCCCCCGTCGAGCTGGCGGGCGTCGCGGTGCGCCGGCCCGACCGCGCGCGCGGCGAGGTGCCGCCGGAGCTGATCACCACGGACGCGGCGGGGCTGGTCGCCTCGGGCGACATCGACGTGGTCGTCGAGCTGATCGGCGGGATCGAGCCCGCCCGTTCGCTGATCGACAGCGCCTTCGCGCACGGCGCCAGCGTGGTCACCGCCAACAAGGCGCTGCTGGCCCAGGACGGCCCGGCGCGGCACGCGGCGGCCGAACGGCACGGCGTGGACCTCTACTTCGAGGCCGCCGTGGCCGGCGCGATCCCGCTGCTGAGGCCGCTGCGCGAGTCGCTGGCCGGCGACCGCGTCAACCGGGTGCTGGGCATCGTCAACGGCACCACCAACTTCATCCTGGACCGCATGGAGTCCACCGGCGCCGGCTACGGCGAGGCGCTCGCCGAGGCCTCAGCGCTCGGCTACGCCGAGGCCGACCCGACGGCCGACGTCGAGGGCTTCGACGCGGCGGCCAAGGCCGCGATCCTGGCCGGCATCGCCTTCCACTCCCGGGTGCGCCTCGACGACGTGCACCGCCAGGGGATCACCGAGGTCACCGCCTCCGACATCGCCAGCGCGCGGGCGATGGGCTGCACCGTCAAGCTGCTGGCCATCTGCGAACGCGCCCAGGACGGACGGTCGGTGACCGCCCGGGTGCACCCGGCGATGATCCCGCTCACCCACCCGCTGGCCTCGGTGCGCGAGGCGTACAACGCGGTCTTCGTCGAGGCCGACTCCGCCGGGCAGTTGATGTTCTACGGCCCGGGCGCCGGCGGCGCGCCCACCGCGTCCGCCGTGCTCGGCGACCTGGTGGCCGCCTGCCGCAACCGGCTCACCGGCGGCCGTGGCCCCGGCGAGTCGACGTACGCGCGGCTGCCGGTCAGCCCGATGGGCGAGGTCGTCACGCGGTACCACATCAGCCTCGACGTGATGGACAAACCGGGCGTGCTGGCGCAGTGCGCGATGGTCTTCGCCGACCACGGGGTCTCCATCGACACGGTGCGGCAGACCGGCAAGGACGGCGAGGCCCAACTGGTCGTCGTCACCCACCGGGCACCCGACGCGGCGCTCGGCGCCACGGTCGACGCCCTGCGCGAGCTGGACACGGTGCACGGTGTGGCCAGCATCATGCGCGTCGAGGGCGAGTGAGCGTGCGAGACCGTGCACAGCGGAAGGCACCCTGCGGGCACATCCCCCGGGGCGAGCAGAAGGACATGAGATGGGCATGAACGCATCCGCCGAGCCCCGCACCAGCGGCCAGTGGCGCGGGGTGATCGAGGAGTACCGCGACCGGCTCCCGGTCACCGAGCGGACCCCGGTGGTCACCCTGGGCGAGGGCGGCACCCCCTTGGTCGCCGCCGAGACGCTCTCCGAGCGCACCGGCTGCGAGGTGTACCTCAAGGTCGAGGGCGCCAACCCGACGGGCTCGTTCAAGGACCGTGGGATGACCATGGCCATCTCGCACGCCAAGGAGGCCGGCGCGCAGGCCGTCATCTGCGCCTCCACCGGCAACACCTCCGCCTCGGCCGCCGCCTACGCCGTGCGCGCCGGCATGGTCTGCGCGGTGCTGGTGCCCCAGGGCAAGATCGCGCTCGGCAAGATGGGCCAGGCGCTGGTCCACGGCTCCCGCATCCTCCAGGTCGACGGCAACTTCGACGACTGCCTGACCCTGGCCCGTGGCCTCTCCGAGAAGTACCCGGTGGCGCTGGTCAACTCGGTCAACCCGTCCCGCATCGAGGGCCAGAAGACCGCCGCCTTCGAGGTCGTCGACCGGCTCGGCGACGCCCCCGACATCCATGTGCTGCCGGTGGGCAACGCCGGGAACATCACGGCCTATTGGAAGGGCTACCAGGAGTACGCGGCCGAGGGCCCGGCCACCCACACCCCCCGGATGTGGGGCTTCCAGGCCAGCGGCTCAGCCCCCATCGTGCGCGGCGAGCCGGTCAAGGACCCGACCACCATCGCCACCGCCATCCGCATCGGCAACCCCGCCTCCTGGGCCCAGGCCGAGTCCGCGCGGGACGCGTCCGGCGGCCTCATCGACGAGGTGACCGACCGTCAGATCCTGTCCGCCTACCGGCTGTTGGCCTCCCGCGAGGGCGTCTTCGTCGAGCCGGCCTCGGCCGCCTCGGTCGCGGGACTGCTGAAGGCCGCCGAGTCCGGCCGCCTCGACCGTGGCCAGCGCGTGGTCTGCACGGTCACCGGCAACGGCCTCAAGGACCCGGACTGGGCGGTCGCCGGGGCGCCGCGGCCGGTCGTCGTCCCGGTCGACGCCGACGCCGCCGCCGAGCGGCTCGGCCTCGCCTGACGGCCGCCCGCACCGCCCGCCGAGGACCCCGTTCCGCCGTCCGCCCGACGCTCCGCGCCGCGCGACGGCCACGACACCGCACCGCCCTGTATCGCGTCTGAACCTTCCTTCGATAGGCTGGTATTCGTCCCGGAGCGGTCCACCGCTCGTGGCCGTCGCGCCCGAGCGGGTTCACATCCGACGTGGCGCCTCGTGTCCCCCCTCGTGCCGCGCGTCCGCAGGGGACACGTGCCGCACATCTCACCAAGGAGAGTCATCGAGCGATGGCCCATCCCGCCTTCCGCGCCGCCGCCGTCCGCGTCCGTGTGCCCGCCACCAGCGCCAACCTCGGCCCCGGCTTCGACGCGCTGGGCCTGGCGCTCGGCCTCTACGACGACGTCGTGGTCAGGGTCGCGGACTCCGGGCTGCACCTGGACATCGCGGGCGAGGGCGCCGACACCGTGCCGCGCGACGAATCCAACCTGCTGGTGCGGACGTTGCGCACCGCGTTCGACGCATTGGGCGGACAGCCCAGGGGACTTGAGATCGTCTGCGCCAACCGCGTGCCGCACGGCCGTGGTCTGGGCTCCTCCTCGGCCGCGATCTGCGCCGGGCTGGTCGCGGCCCGGGCCGTGACGACCGGCGGCGAGGCCAAGTTGGACGATGTCGCGCTGCTGGAGCTGGCCGCCGAGATCGAGGGCCACCCGGACAACGTGGCGGCCTGTCTGCTCGGCGGATTCACCCTGGCCTGGGGCGAGTCGGGGGCCGTGCGCGCCATCCGCATGGAGCCGGCCGCGAGCGTCGTTCCCCTGGTCTTCGTGCCCGCCCGCCCGTTGGCGACCGAGACCGCGCGCGGCCTGCTGCCGCGCGCCGTTCCGCACGCCGACGCGGCGGCCAACGCCGGCCGCGCCGCACTGCTCGTGGAGGCGCTGACCAGGCGCCCCGAACTGCTGCTGCCCGCCACCGAGGACCGGCTGCACCAGGACTATCGCGCGCCGGCGATGCCCGAGAGCATGGACCTGGTGGGCCGGTTGCGCGCCGAGGGCGTACCGGCCGTGATCTCGGGGGCAGGACCGACGGTGCTCGCGCTCGCCGACGAGAGCCAGGCCGACAAGTCCGCCCTGCTGGCGGGGGACGGATGGACGGCCAACCGGCTGTCCCTGGACACGGCGGGCGCCTGCGTGCTCCCGCTGGCCGGCGCCGCCGCATGAGCCGCTCGCCCCTGGCGACCGAGCGCGCGACGGCCGGAGAACGGGGCGCCCACGCGGGCGTTCCCGGGGAAAAGCGAGTGAAGAACGACAGAGAGGGGGAATGAAGGCAGCATCCGGTAGTGTTAATCTCAAGTCCGCACGTACCGTTCTGTCGGGCGTCACACAGAATGCGTGCGGAATCCGGGGTCCCACCTTCTGGGACCGCTCTTCTTCCGGGAGCCTCCCTCATCTGCCTGAGCAGCCTGCCTGGTAGCGCCGAGCACGCTCCGGAACCGGTGCGTCGGTTCGACGGTTCAACGTTCCTTCGACGTGTCTCGTCGATCCCCCCGCACCACCACGCATTGATCTTCCGCCGTGATCGAACAGGCGGGTTTACCGCACCGGCCGGTCCACCGTGAAGGGGCCGCAGCCGGACAGCACGACCGGTCGCCGAGCCAGACAGGCCGACGTCCGCTCCAGGGAAGGACCCTTAGTGAGCGACACCACCGATCTGATGGGCGTGAGTGCCGACAGCGCCGACAAGACTTCCGGTGCTGCCACCGCGTCCGCCACGGACGCTCCCGCCGCCTCCGCCGCTCCCCGCCGCCGGCGTTCCGGTACCGGCCTCGACGGGATGGTCCTGGCTGAACTGCAGCAGGTCGCCTCCCAGCTGGGGATCAGGGGCACCGCGCGGATGCGCAAGAGCCAGTTGATCGAGGTGATCAAGGAGAAGCAGGCCGCCGGTTCCGGCGGCCAGGGCACGGCGCCGGCGGAGTCCGCGCCGTCCGCCGAGAAGCCCAAGCGCCGCGCCACCTCCCGGGCCCGCACCGGCGAGGAGGGCCAGCAGCAGGGCCAGATCGAGATCCCCGGCCAGCCCGCCGAGAACGGCCAGCAGGCCGAGGCGCCGAAGGCGGCCAGGGCCGCCGAGCGCAAGGCCGCCGAGCCCGCCGCCGAGCCGAAGGCCACGGCCGAGCCCACCGAGAAGGAGCGCCGGGCGACCCGCGCCTCCGAGGGCAGGGGCACCGACGCCAGGGCCGAGTCCGGCCGGGACGAGGGCAAGGGCGAGAACGGCAGGAACGACGGCGGCAAGGGCGACGGCCAGGCCGACCGACAGGGCAAGCGCGAACGCCGTGGCAAGGGCGAGCGCCAGGGCCAGAACCAGGGCGGCGACCGCCAGGGGCAGAACGGCCAGGGCGGCGGCCAGAACAACCAGGGCGGCGGCCGCAACCGCGACAAGGACGGCGGCCGGGACCGCGACAGCAACCGCGACCGGGACAACAACCGCGACGACGACTTCGAGGGCGGCCGGCGCGGCCGGCGCGGCCGCTACCGGGACCGCCGGGGCCGGCGCGGGCGCGACGAGGTCGCCGAGCCGCAGATCAGCGACGACGACGTGCTGATCCCCGTCGCGGGCATCCTCGACATCCTCGACAACTACGCGTTCGTGCGCACCTCCGGCTACCTGCCGGGCCCCAACGACGTCTATGTCTCCCTCGCCCAGGTCCGCAAGAACGGCCTGCGCAAGGGCGACCACGTCACCGGCGCGGTGCGACAGCCGCGCGACGGCGAGCGCAGGGAGAAGTTCAACGCCCTGGTCCGCCTCGACTCGGTGAACGGCATGAGCGTCGACGCCGGCCGTGGCAGGCCGGAGTTCAACAAGCTCACCCCGCTCTACCCGCAGGACCGGCTCCGCCTGGAGACCGACCCCGGCGCCCTGCTGACCCGCATCATCGACCTGATCACGCCGATCGGTAAGGGCCAGCGCGGCCTGATCGTGGCCCCGCCGAGGACCGGCAAGACCACGATCATGCAGATGATCGCGAACGCCATCACGCACAACAACCCCGAGTGCCACCTGATGGTCGTGCTGGTCGACGAGCGACCCGAAGAGGTCACCGACGTGCAGCGAGCGGTCAAGGGCGAGGTCATCTCCTCGACCTTCGACCGGCCGTCGGAGGACCACACCACCATCGCCGAGCTGGCCATCGAGCGGGCGAAGCGACTGGTCGAACTCGGCCACGACGTGGTCGTGTTGCTCGACAACCTCACCCGCCTGGGCCGCGCCTACAACCTGGCGGCCCCCGCCTCCGGGCGCATCCTCTCCGGCGGTGTGGACTCCGCCGCGCTCTACCCGCCGAAGAAGTTCTTCGGCGCCGCGCGGAACATCGAGGACGGCGGCTCGCTGACCATCCTCGCCACCGCGCTGGTCGAGACCGGCTCGCGGATGGACGAGGTGATCTTCGAGGAGTTCAAGGGCACCGGCAACATGGAGCTGAAGCTCGACCGGAAGCTCGCCGAGAAGCGGATCTTCCCCGCCGTGGACGTGGACGCCTCCGCGACCCGGAAGGAGGAGATCCTCATGGGCTCCGAGGAGCTGGCCATCGTCTGGAAGCTGCGGCGGGTGCTGCACGCGCTCGACCAGCAGCAGGCGATGGAGCTGCTGCTGGACCGGATGAAGAAGACGAAGTCCAACGCCGAGTTCCTGATGCAGATCCAGAAGACGACGCCGACGCCGGGGAACGGGGACTAGCTAGTCGCTTGCCGCGGGTGGGTGGGGTTTCTCTGCCCCACCCACCCGCCCCTTTGCCTGCGGCGCTGCCGTGACGTCGGCCCGTGCCTGCGGCGTTTCCGGGGCCGGCCCGGTTCTTTCCCCACCCGCCCACCCCCTCTTGCCTGCGGCGCTTCGGAGGCGCCGGTCCGTGCCTGCGGGTCGGGTTGCGCCCCGGGCACCGGCGCCCCGGGAGGGCCGCAGGCAGGAGGGGCGGGCGGGTGGGGCGGAGAACCTCGAGAAGCAGCACACCGCGTACCAGGGCACAATGGGTGAATGGTCCCTCCTTCGGGCGAAGGGCCAGCGGCGGTTTCCGGCCAGGAGGAGCCGTCCGATCGGCCCACGCCACTGCTCCGTCGCCGCCTGGTCCGGGTGACGTTGATCACCACGCTCGCGCTCGCGCTGCTGCTCGGCGTGGGCGGCACCGTGCTCTACCTCAAGCTCGACGGGAACATCTCCCACATCGACATCGAGGGAGCCCTCGGCGAGGATCGCCCCAAGGACAGTGACAACGGCTCGCTCGACCTGCTGGTGCTCGGCTCCGACACCCGGAGCGGCGAGAACGGCGGCTACGGCGGGGACGACCCGGACGGGGAGGCCCGTTCCGACACCGCGATGATCGTGCACGTCAACGAGGAGCACGACGCCGCGAGCGTGGTCTCCATTCCCCGGGACACGATGGTCCCGCGCCCCGAGTGCGAGCGGATCGACGGCGGCGGGACGGCGCCGGCGGCGGAGCGGACCATGTTCAACGAGGCGTACGGGATCGGCGGGCCGGTCTGCGCGGTCAAGACCGTGGAGGCGCTCACCGGGCTGCGGATGGACCACTACCTTGAGGTGGACTTCGACGGGTTCGCGCGGCTGGTCGACACCCTGGGCGGGGTCGAGGTCACCACGACGCAGCCGATAGAGGACCACGACAGCCATCTGCGGCTGGCCGCCGGCACGCACACGCTCAGCGGCCGGGAGTCCCTGGCGCTGGTGCGCACCAGGAAGGCCGTCGGGGACGGCAGCGACCTCAGCCGCATCCAGCTCCAACACTCGTTCCTCCAGGCCCTGATGGGGCAGATCGACGGCGTGGACCTGCTGGGCAACCCCAAGCGGCTCTACGACCTCGCCGACACCGCGACCTCCGCGTTGACCACGGACTCGGACCTGGCCTCGGTCTCCAAGCTGGTGAGCCTGGCGCGCACCCTCAGGGACGTGAAGCCGGACGCGATCCAGATGGTGACGTTGCCCGTCGGGTACGACCCGGAGGACCCGAACCGGGTCGCGCCGCTGCGTGAGCAGTCCCAGCAGGTGTGGGCGGCGCTGCGGGACGACCGTCCGGTGCCGCGCTCGGCGGTCAGGGACTCGGCCGCCGAGGAGGGCGGCGGGGACGACCTCATCATCCAGGGCTGATCGTCCGGGGCCCGGTCGGCCCGGTTCCCCGGGGGAATATCCGCCGGGGGGACCCCGTTTTGGTCGTCACGTGCCAGTGCTGGCAGACTGGAGCGTCGGTCCCGGTTCACGGAGCGCATCCCGCGCGCCGACCCGGCGGCCCTCCCGAACCCTAGGAGAAGCCTTGAAGCGCGACATTCACCCGGAGTACGTCGAGACCCAGGTCAGCTGCACCTGTGGCGCGTCGTTCACCACCCGCAGCACGGTCGGCGGCGGCAGCATCCGCGCCGACATCTGCTCGGAGTGCCACCCCTTCTACACCGGCAAGCAGAAGATCCTCGACACCGGTGGTCGGGTTGCCAGGTTCGAGGCGCGCTTCGGCAAGAACGCCGGGTCGGCCCGCAAGTAGCGACCCCGTCGGCGTCGGCCGGCCGCGCATCACGGCGGCCGGACCGGCGCCTTTCGCGTCCCCGGATGACCGTTCCGGATCAGCGTTCCCCGGCACCCACGTCCTCTCCAGCCACTCTTCTTCTCCAGGAGCGACCCATCATGTTCGAGGCCGTCGAGGAACTGATCGGCGAGCACGCCGACCTCGAACGACGGCTCGCCGACCCCTCGGTCCACGCCGACCAGGCCGCCGTCCGTCGCTACGGCCGGCGCTACGCCGAGCTGACGCCGATCGTGCGGGCCTACCAGCAGTGGCTGCGGACCGGGGACGACATCGAGACGGCACGTGAACTGGCCGCCGAGGACCCGGAGTTCGCGGCCGAGGTGAAGAGCCTGGCGGCCCGCAGGGACGAGCTGACCGACGAGCTGCGGCTGCTGCTCGTGCCCCGCGACCCGAGCGACGACAAGGACGTCATCCTGGAGATCAAGGCCGGCGAGGGCGGCGACGAGTCCGCGCTGTTCGCCGGCGACCTGCTGCGGATGTACCTGCGCTACGCGGAGCGGGTCGGCTGGCAGACCGAGATCATCGACGGCAACGAGTCCGACCTCGGCGGCTACAAGGACGTTTCGGTCGCGGTCAAGAGCCGGGGCAGCGTCGAGCCCGGCCAGGGCGTGTGGGCGCGCCTGAAGTACGAGGGCGGGGTGCACCGGGTGCAGCGCGTTCCGGCCACCGAGTCGCAGGGCCGCATCCACACCTCGGCCGCCGGCGTGCTGGTGCTGCCTGAGGCGGAGGACGTCGAGGTGGAGATCAACCAGAACGACCTGCGCGTCGACGTCTACCGTTCCTCGGGGCCCGGCGGGCAGTCCGTGAACACCACCGACTCCGCCGTCCGCCTCACCCACCTGCCCACCGGCATCGTGGTCTCCTGCCAGAACGAGAAGAGCCAGCTCCAGAACAAGGAGCAGGCGCTGCGCATCCTGCGCGCGCGGCTGCTGGCCGCCGCGCAGGAGGAGGCCGACCGGGAGGCGTCGGACGCGCGCCGCAGCCAGGTGCGCACGGTGGACCGCTCCGAACGCGTGCGGACCTACAACTACCCGGAGAACCGGATCTCCGACCACCGGGTGGGCTACAAGGCGTATAACCTCGACCGCGTGCTCGACGGCGAGCTGGACGCGGTGATCCAGGCGTGTGTGGACGCCGATTCGGCGGCCAAGCTGGCCGCCGCGCAGTGAACGTAGGGTGGGCGATGTGACTGCGGCTGCTTCTTCCTCGGGTTCCTCCGGTTCCGCTGGTCCCTCCGGTCTCTCCGGTTCCGGGGCCGGCGCGGCGCCCGCGCAGGGGGCCCGTTCCGTGCTGCTGGCCGAGGTGGCCAGGGCGACCCAGCGGCTGGCCGACGCGGGCGTTCCCTCGCCCCGGTTCGACGCCGAGGAGCTGGCCGCACATGTGCACGACACCGAGCGTTCCCGGCTGCACTCGGTGCCCGACGCCGAGTTCGACGCCCGCTACTGGGAGGCGGTGGCCCGCCGCGAGGCCAGGGAGCCGCTCCAGCACATCACCGGGCGCGCGTTCTTCCGTTACCTCGAACTCCAGGTGGGGCCCGGCGTCTTCGTGCCCAGGCCGGAGACCGAGTCGGTGGTCGGCTGGGCGATAGACGCGGTCCGTGCGATGGACGTGGCGGAGCCGTTGATCGTGGACCTGTGCACCGGCTCCGGCGCGATCGCGCTCGCCCTGGCCCAGGAGGTGCCCCGTTCCCGGGTGCACGCCGTGGAGCTGGACGAGCGCGCGCTGGCCTGGGCGCAGCGCAACGTCGAGGGCAGCCGGGTGGTGCTGCACCACGGCGACGCCCGCGAGGCGCTGCCGGAGCTGTCCGGCCAGGTCGACCTGGTGATCTCCAACCCGCCCTACATCCCGCTCGGCGAGTGGGAGAACGTGGCGCCCGAGGCGCGGGACCACGACCCCGAACTCGCCCTGTTCTCCGGCGAGGACGGCCTCGACACCATCCGTGGCCTGGAGCGGGCGGCGCACCGGCTGCTGCGCCCCGGCGGGATGGTGGTCGTCGAGCACGCCGACACCCAGGGCGGCCAGGTCCCGTGGATCTTCACCGAGGACCGGGGATGGGCGGACGCGGCCGACCACCCCGACCTCAACAACCGCCCCCGGTTCGCCACCGCCCGGCGGGTGGCCCGATGACCGGCGGTCGCGCATCGCGAGAGGAGCAACTGTGATGGCACGGCGTTACGACTGCGCGGACGAGGTCGACCGCAGGCACGGGCTGCGCGAGGCGGCCTCCGCCGTGCGCCGGGGCGACCTGGTCGTCCTGCCGACCGACACGGTCTACGGCGTCGGGGCCGACGCCTTCAGCGCGGACGCGGTGGCGGACCTGCTGGCCGCCAAGGGCCGGGGCCGTGGCGTGCCCTCGCCGGTGCTGGTCGGCTCGCCGACCACGCTGCACGGGCTCGTGACGGACTTCTCCGAGCTGGCCTGGGAGTTGGTGGACGCCTTCTGGCCCGGCGCCCTGACCCTGGTCGCGCGCCACCAGCCGTCGCTCACCTGGGACCTGGGGGAGACCCGGGGCACGGTCGCCGTGCGGATGCCGCTGCACCCGGTCGCCATCGAACTGCTCAAGGACGTCGGCCCGATGGCCGTCTCCAGCGCCAACCTCACCGGCCAGCCCGCCCCGCAGACCTGCGACGCCGCCCGCGAGATGCTCGGCGACTCGGTGGCCGTCTACCTCGACGGCGGCCCGACGCCGGACAGCGTGCCGTCCTCGATCGTCGACGTCACCGGAGAGGTGCCGGTGCTGCTGCGCGCCGGGGCGGTGAGCGAGGAGGAGCTGCGCAAGGTCGTACCCGATCTGGAGACCGCGCATTGACGGCCTCCGCTGAGGGCCCTCCCGACCCGGGCATAGCCGCGCCCGACGCCTTCGCCCAACCGGCCCTGGAGACGCCGGTGTTCCGCATCCTGCACGTCAGCACGGGGAACGTGTGCCGTTCCCCGATCACCGAACGTCTCACCCGGCAGGCGCTGGTCGAGCGGCTCGGCGACGGCGCCAGCAGCGTGGTGGTGGAGTCGGCCGGCACCTGGGGGCACGAGGGCGCGCCCATGGAGGAGCACGCCGCCGCGCTGCTGGCCGAGTACGGCGCGGACCCGGGCGGGTTCTTCGGGCGCGAGCTGCTCGACGAGCACGTGATAAGGGCCGACCTGGTGCTCACCGCGACCCGGGACCACCGCGCGCAGGTGATCTCGATGGGGCACTCCGCCGGGCTGCGGACGTTCACGTTGAAGGAGTTCACGCGGCTGGTGCGCGCCATCGACCTGGCGACCCTGCCGGTGGCCGGCACCCCCGAGGCGCTGGTGGACCGCGCCAGGGCGCTGGCCCGCGCGGCGGCGGCGCTGCGCGGCTGGCTGCTGGCGCCGAGCGTGGAGGCGGACGAGGTGCAGGACCCCTATGGCGCGCCGCTGCCGTACTTCCGCAGCGTGGGGGAGGAGATCAGGACGGCGCTCGACCCGGTGGTCACGGCGCTGACCGGCGTGCCGGCGCGCGGCCGGGACATGGGGAACGCGGCGGTCTGACGGCCGGGAGACGACGCCCCGCCCCTCTCCGTGGAGGGCCTGGGGCGCCACGACCTAGCCTGGGACGAGGCCGATAACCGCCTTCCGGGGCGCGGTTGATGGGCGTGCGACATGAGAGGGTGTTGCGCGGTAGTCCAGCGAGACCTCTGGGGCAGCTTGTGCGCGAATACCTGCTGACGCTCTGTGTCACGGCGGCCGTCACCTACCTGCTTTCCGGGCCGGTGCGGAAGTTCGCCATCGCCTGGGGCGCGATGACCGCGATCAGGGCCAGGGACGTGCACCGCGAGCCGACGCCGAGGCTGGGCGGCATCGCGATGTTCGGCGGACTCTGCGCCGGGCTGCTGGTCGCCTCCCAACTCACCAACGTGGGCCAGGTGTTCCGGCTCTCCGACGAGCCCAGGGCGCTGCTCTCGGGGGCCGCGCTGATCTGGCTGGTTGGCGTGCTGGACGACCGGTACGGGGTGGACGCCCTGGTCAAGCTGGGCCTCCAGATGGTCGCCGCCGGGGTGATGGTGCTCCAGGGCCTGACGGTGCTGTGGCTGCCGGTGCCCGGCGTCGGCATGGTGGCGCTGACCCCGATGCAGTCCACCCTGCTGACGGTGGCGATCGTGGTGATCACCATCAACGCGGTCAACTTCGTGGACGGCCTGGACGGGCTGGCCGCCGGCATGGTGTGCGTGGCGGCCTCCGCGTTCTTCCTGTACGCGTACCGCATCTGGTACGGCTACGGCATCGAGTCGGCGGCCCCCGCGACCCTGTTCGCGGCCGTGCTGATCGGGATGTGCCTGGGCTTCCTGCCGCACAACGTGCATCCCGCGAGGATCTTCATGGGCGACTCGGGATCGATGCTGCTGGGCCTGGTGCTGGCGGCCGGCGCGGTCTCCGTCACCGGGCAGGTCGACCCGGACGCGATGCGCCTGTTCACCGGCTCGGAGCGGAGCGCGGTCACCGAGATGGTCCCCGTCTACATGCCGCTGCTGCTGCCGCTGACGATCATCGTGCTGCCGTTCCTGGACCTGGTGTTGGCGATCGTCCGGCGCACCTGGAACGGGCGTTCCCCGTTCGCCGCCGACCGGGGGCACCTGCACCACCGGCTGCTGGAGATCGGGCACTCGCAGAGCCGCGCGGTGCTGATCATGTACTTCTGGTCGGCGCTGGTGGCCTTCGGCGCGGTGGGCTACTCGGTGGGCGCCAACGCCTGGGTGGTGCCGCTGGTGGTGGTGCTCTCCGGGGTGGGCCTGGTGGCGCTGCTGTTGCCCCGGTTCACGCCCCGGGTGCCGGGGTGGGCGGAGCGCGTGGTGCCGCCGCGCTACCGTTCGCGCCGGCGCGCGGGGCGCGTGCGCCCGGCGGAGCCGGCGGCGCGGGCCTGGGCGGAGGAGCC
>NZ_RFFJ01000151.1 GCF_003696235.1 Streptomyces triticirhizae | reverse complement strand
CCAGGGCCCACGCCCACGCCGGCCCGCTGACCCGGCTCACCGGCGGCCGCATCTGAGCCGCGCGGGGCCGGGCCGGACCCGCACCACGCCGCCCCGCGCCCTCCGCCTCAGGCGACGACGTCCGCCCGTTCCTGGTCCGGCGGGCCCGCCGGCTCCTCCCCGGCGGGCCGGTCGGACCCGTCGCG
Organism: Streptomyces triticirhizae; assembly: GCF_003696235.1. Classification (GTDB taxonomy): domain Bacteria; phylum Actinomycetota; class Actinomycetes; order Streptomycetales; family Streptomycetaceae; genus Streptomyces; species Streptomyces triticirhizae. The sequence continues at coordinate 15,071 of NZ_RFFJ01000151.1, read as the reverse complement.
GTCGTCCCGGTCGTCCAGGTCAGCCCGGCCGGCGCGGCCGGCCTTCGGCAGCCACCGCAGGGCCAGCACGCCGAGCACCGCGTGCAGCAGCCCGGCCGCGAGGGCGACGACCCGCAGGCCGTCGACGAACGCCGACCTCGCGTCCTCGACCACGGCGGACGCCAGCCCCGGCAGGTGCGGCGTCTCGTCGAGCGTCGGCGCCAACTCCGGCCCCTGGAGCCGGAAGACCAGCGCGGCGAGCGAACCCAGCAGAGCGATGCCCAGCGCGTTGCCGATCTCGTTGCTGGTCTCGGCGATCGCCCCCGCCGAGCCGGCGCGCTCCGGCGGAACGGCGCCCACGGCCGTGTCGGCGACGACGGCGAACGAGATGCCGTAGCCGACGCCCGCCACCATCGTGGACGCGACATACCAGCCGACGCCGCCGCCCGTCGTGGCCGGCAGCAGGAGCAACAGCCCGACCGCGATGAGGAAGTGGCAGGCCAGCAGCGCGGCCCGTCTGCCGAAGCGATCGACGGCGAACGGGGTGACCACGCACACCACGGTGAGCACCACCGCCCCGGGCACCGCGAGCAGCGCCGCGTGCAGCACCGACAGGTCGAGGACCGACTGGAGGTAGACGCCCGCGAGATAGGCGGCGGCCGACCAGGCGGCCAACGGAACCAGGCCGCTGATGATCGCGAACGTGAACACCCGGTCGCGGAAGAGCGAGAGGTCCAACAGCGGGTGCGCCAACCGCCGTTGACGGGCGGCGAACCAGCCGAGCAGCGCCAGCCCGGCCGCCGCCGACAGGATCGGCGCGGGCGCGGCGCCCTCCGCCGCCAGGTGCTTGAGGCCGTGGATCACCAGCAGCAGGCCGCCGGCCGAGGCGACCACGCTGGGCGCGTCGACCCGCCCGGGCCGGGTCGCCCGCACCTCGCCGAGGAGGATCGGCGCCAGGATCAGAAACAGCGCGATCACGGGCAGGTTCACCAGAAAGACCGATCCCCACCAGAACCGTTCCAGCAGGAGACCGCCCACGATCGGTCCGATCGCGAAGCCGGCGGCGAACGCGGCCGCGAAGATCCCGATGGCCCGGGCCCGTTGCCGGGCGTCGGCGAAGAGTTCGCTCAGCACCGCGAGCGCGGACGGCAGCAGCGTCGCGCCCGCGACGCCCATCAACGCGCGGGCCGCGATGAGGAGTTCCGGTGAGGGGGCGAACGCCGCCAGCGCCGAGCCGATGCCGAAGAACGTCGCGCCCACCCTCAGCAGCCGCAGCCGACCGAACCGGTCGCCGATGCTGCCAAAGGCGATCAGCAGCGAGCCAACGGCAAACCCGTAGATGTCCAGAATCCATAGGGCCTGATCGGCCGTTGGCGTCAGCGCCTGGCTGACCCGGGGCATCGCGAGGAACAGGATCGCGCCGTCCATGGAGACCAGGAGCACAGGCCCGAGGACCACCAGGAGCCCGAGCCAGGCCCGCCGCCCGGCGGCGCGGGACGCGTGCGGTGCGCGCCGTTCGTTCGCTGTCTGCTGTGCGTGCGGTGTGGACATGCCGACCACGTTGCGGCCGGCGCGGCGGCACAGCCACTCCCCGCCGTGGGTACACCCGCCAGGTACAGGCGACCCCGCGCGGACACGACCTAGGCTCGACGCCGTGGAGAGCCTCGCGATGTTCCTCAAGAGCCGCCGCGACCGGGTCACCCCGGAAGCGATCGGGCTGCGCACCTATGGCACGGTGCGCCGGGTGCCGGGGCTGCGCCGCGAGGAGCTGGCGCAGCTCGCGGGGGTGAGCCCCGGCTACTACGCGCGGCTGGAACAGGGGCTGGCGGAGGCCGCCTCCGAGCAGGTCCTCGACGCGCTGGCCCGGGTGCTGCGGCTCGACGAGATCGAACGGACGCACCTGCACAACCTGGCCCGGCAGCCGGCCCGTTCCGGCCTCGCCGAACCGGCCGAGGAGACGCCCCACCCCCGCGTTCTCGCGCTGCTCGCCTCCCTCGACGAGGCGACGCCGGCCGTCGTGCTGGGCCGGCGCGGCGACGTGCTCGCCTGGAACCGCACGGGTCACGCGCTGGTCGCCGAGCACGTCCCGTTCGACGCGCCACAACGGCCGGGCGACCGCCCCTCGATGCCCCGGATGTTCTTCCTCGACCCGCTCACCCGCGAGCTGTACGAGAACTGGGCCGAACTCGCCCGCGCCCACGTCGCCTACCTGCGGCTGACCGCCGGGCGCTTCCCCACCGACGCCCGGCTGGCCCGGCTCATCGGCGAACTCACCATGCGCTGCGACGCGTTCGCCACGCTGTGGGCGGCCGGCGAGGTCGCCGACTGCACCGTCGGCGCGATGCGCCTGCGCCACCCCACGGTCGGCGCGGCGCACGTCTCCTACCAGGTGTGGCTCCAGCCGGACAGCCCCGACCACCGGCTGGAGATCTACACCCCCGACGACGCCCCCTCGGCCGACGCCCTGCGCCTGATCACCCACCAGGCCCGCGCCGCCACCACCCGATAGCGGCGGAGAACGACCACCGGCCGCGTGCCCGGCGCGCCCGCCAGGGGCCGTGGCGGGGGACGGGACTGCGCCGACGCGCAGGACGAGGCCCCCTGGCCGCGACCGAACAAACCATTCGGGCCACCAACGATTCATGCTACCGTTCGAGCCGTAAACGTTAGTCGCACGAACGTTAGGCACGCCAATGATCAACGCGTTCCGCGTCGCCGTCCCCCAGGCCGACCTCGACGACCTCAACGACCGCCTCTCCCGCACCCGTTGGCCCAACGAGGTCGCCAACGCCGGCCGGGACTACGGCTTTCCGCTGGCCCGGCTCAAGGAGCTGGCCGAGTACTGGCGCACCGGCTACGACTGGCGCCAACACGAGGCCAGACTCAACGAGTTGCCGCACTTCACCACCGAGATCGACGGCCAGAACATCCACTTCGTCCATGTCAGGTCCCCCAGACCGGACGCGCTCGCGCTGGTCCTCACCCACGGCTGGCCCGGCTCGTTCCTGGAGTTCCTCGACGTGGTCGAGCCGCTGTCCCGGGACTTCCACCTGGTCATCCCGTCCATCCCCGGGTTCGGCTTCTCCGGGCCGACCCACGAGCGCGACTGGGGCGTCGTCCGGATCGCGCGGGCCTGGGCCGAGCTGATGCGCCGCCTCGGCTACGAGCGCTACGGCGCCCAGGGCGGCGACTTCGGCGCCGGCATCTCCACGGCGCTCGGCGCGGTCGCGCCCGAACACGTCGCCGGGGTGCACGTCAACTACCTGCCGACCCGGCCCGACCCGGACGCCGACGTCGCGCTCTCCGAGGAGGACGAGGCGCGGCTGGACCGGGTCAGACAGCTGATGGCCAACCGCCCGCCGTACCAGGCCCTCCAGGCCCTCACCCCGCAGACCCTCGGCTATGCGCTGACCGACTCGCCCGTCGGCCAACTCGCCTGGATCGCCGAGCGCTTCGCCCAGTGGACCGACCCGGGAACGCCGGTCAGCGACGAGCGGATGCTCACCGATGTCTCGCTGTACTGGCTGACCGCGACGGCCGCCTCATCGGCGCGGCTGCACCGCGACGCCCCGAGGGGCGCCCAGGAGCCGTGCCGGGTGCCGTTCGGGGTCGCGGTGTTCGCCCACGACATCACCCGGTCGGTGCGACCGCTGGCGGAGCGGCGCTACGACATCAGGCACTGGTCGGAGTTCGACCGGGGCGGCCACTTCGCGGCGATGGAGGTGCCGGAGCTGTTCGCCGAGGACGTCAGGGAGTTCTTCCTGCACCGGATCGCCGCGTAGCGGCCGGCCCCGGGCCGCCGGCCGCCCGGGCGGCTCCGGCGCTCCCGGGCGCCGCCGGTTCACCCCGGGGCGCGGCCGTCGCCAAGGCCCTCGGGCGGCGTCTCCCGGTCGCCGGACCTGGACTCCAGATAGGTCGTGTGGGTCCGCTGGCGACGTTCCAGCGAATCCCGGACCAGCTCGGCGACCGTTGCCAACTCCCCTCGCAACAGCTCCAGTTGCCGCCCGAGATGCCGCCCGGCCGGGTCGCTGCCCGGCTGGAACCTGGCCCACCAGCGGGTGCGCTGGTAGGCGTCGAACGCCTCCGGGATGTCGGTGCGCACGGCGCGGCCCAGGATGTGTACCGCCTCGGGGTCGGCGGAGACCTCCTCGGCCACCCAGCCGGGTTCGAGGAGCGCGGCCAGCAGCTCGTCGAGTTCGGCGGCGGGCACGGTGGCCTCGGCGGGCACGTCCAGGCCCGCGACATGGTCGCGCAGGACGGCGAAGTCGGCCCGGACGGCGTCCAGTTCGGTGCCGGGGCCACCCGTTCCCGCGAACGGCGGCGGCGCGGCCCGCTCGGGCGGGGCGATCAGCGCGCCCGCCCCGTACAGACCCGCGACCACGACCGGCCAGTAGGCGCCGGCCAGCCCGGTGAACACCGTCACCAGGCCGACCAGCCCGCAGACGCAGCCCGTCAGGTTCTTCCGCGACTCCAGGTAGGCGAGGGCCCGGGCCGCAGGACCGCTACTGGTAGCCACGGATCTCCTGGAACGCGTCGTCGAGCGGGCCGCTGACCGCGTCGAACAGCGCCCCCCCGGTCTGGTCGGCGATCCGCTGAAGCTCGGCCGGATCGGAGTCGCCGAACAGGATGGTGAACACCGGCACTTGGCGCCACTCCTCGTCGAGCGCCACGTAGAAGTCCTGGAAGGTCGTAGCGGTCACGTCGTCGATGTTCTGACCGTCGGTCATCAGCACGATGGAGGTGAACGCGTCCCGCGCGCCCTCGTCGGCCAGCAGTTCGTACGCCTCGATCAGGCTGGCGTAGAGGGCGGTGCCGCCCAGCGCGGTCAGGGAGTCGATGCCCGAACGGATGCCGGCCAGAGCGTCCTCACGGCTCCCGGCCTCGACGGTCCAGGTCTCGGCGGAGACCACGTTGTCGTTGAACGGCATCAGCGTCACCCGCTCCCGGTCCCTGAACCGCTGCCCCGCCGGGGCGTCCGCGCCGGTGAGGCGGCGCAGCGCGTCCTGGAGCGCGGCCAGCCGCTCCCCGTCCATCGAACCCGAGGTGTCCAGCACATAGAGCGTGCGGGAGGGGCGGCGCAGCTCGCTGTCGTAGGCGTCGAGGAGCGCGTCGGCGACGTCGAGCGAGCCCGGGTAGGGCAGTTCGCGGCGCTGCCCGCCGGGAATCGCCTCGGCTGCCGCGACCCCGGTGGCGACCGGGCGCCGCAACGTCTCCTCCGTGAGGGCGCGCTGCGCCTCCGGGCTCCGCAGGTACCCGCCGAGCAGGCGCAGCGCCTCGGCCGCCTCGGGCGAGGCGGAGGTCAGGGTGGTGAGCGGGTAGCGGGCGGTGACCACGCCGTCCAGCGGGCGGACCACCGCCAGGTCGGCGGCGCCGTCGCGGTCCAGGCCGAGCAGCACGGACTCGTAGTTGATCAACGCGTCGACGTCGTCGCGCTCCTGGAACGCCTCGGCGAGCCAGCCCGACGACCCGGAGGTGAGCCGCTGCCCGGCGAACAGCTCCACCAGCCGGTCGGCGCTGCCCGTCACATCCTCCGAGGTGAGCGCGGACTGGGCGCCGGAGAGCGCGGAGGTCACCGAGATCAGCGCGCTGTAGCCGGAGTTGGAACGCGTCGGGTCCGTCATGCCGAAGGTCAGCCCGCCGGCCGTCACGGCCTCGTGGACCTGGGCCCAGGTGATCTCGTCGAGCTGCCAGCCGAGCCGTGCGAGGGCCTCCGGGCGCAGGCCCAGGGCGACGGGCGAGGTCATGATCGAGGTCTCGGTGAGGACGCGCTCCTCGGCCTCGGGGTGCAGCCTGAGGTAGTCGTTGGTGGCCAGCCACACCGCGTCGTAGGCGCCGTCGGCCTCGCCGGACAGCACCAGGCGGGTGGCGTCGAGGGTGCCGACGCTGGTGATCTCGGCGCGGACGCCGGTCTCCTCGGCGGCGCGTTCCAACAGCGGTTCCATGTCGGCCAGTTCGCTGCCCGCGAGAATCCTGACCGTCTCGGCGGCCTCGACGCCGTCGCCGTTCCCGCCGCCCCCGCCGTCGTCGCCGCCCGAGTCGCCCGTGCAGGCCGCGACGGTCAGCGCGAGCGCGGCGAGCGACGCGGCCAGCCGTGCGCGTGCCCTCATCCGAGGCCCTCCTCGCGTCGGTCCCCGGCGCGCGAGCGCTCCAGGTGGTCCCCGGCGACGCTCAGCTCGTCGGACAGGGCGCGAGCGGTGGCCGCCATGGCCTCGGTGGCCTGCGCCTTGTAGGTGTCGATGGTGTCGAGGGTCCGGTAGATCTGCTGGAACGCGGCGCGCAGGGTCTCGGCGCCGACGGCCGGGTCGGCGGCCATCTTCTGGATCTCGCCGCTCTGGGTGGCCAGCATCTCGGCGTTGGCGCGGACGAGATCCTCGGTGGTGCCGCGCAGGGCGGTGATCTGCTCGCCGACCTTGCGCTGGTTCTCCAGGGCGGCGGAGAGCATGACGCCGATGCGCAGCGCGGTGACGGTGGTGGTGGCGGCCCGGTCGACGCCCTTGATCAGCTCCTCGTTGTTGCGGCGCACCACGTCCATCGCGAGATAGCCCTGGGCGCACACCGCGAGCTGGGTCAGCAGGTCCTGGTGCTTCTGGCGGACCGGGAAGAGGATGTCGGCGCGCAGCGCCGTGGCCTGTTCGGGGTCGACGGCCTCCAACCGGTCAACCCGTCGTTGCAGTTCGCTGTCCAGCGCCTCGGTGAGGACCGCGTACTCCTGGAGCTTGCCCATGGTGTCCCAGAGGCGGGCGCGCTCGGTGTGCAGGGTGGCGCTGTCGCGGCGCAGCTCGTCCTGCCCGGCCCGAAGGGTCGCCACGATCTTCTGGAGCGTGCCCTGGGCGGTGGCGTACCGCGCGAGATGGTCGCGGAACCGGTTTCCCCCCGGCAGCCGGGAGAGCAGCCGCCGCACGCCGCCGGTGGAGGACTCGCGCGGGTCGAGGTCCTCCACGGTGCGGCGCAGGTCCACGAGCGACGAGGAGACCCGGCCCTGGGCGTCGGCCGCGTCGCCCCCCGCCCCCTGGGAGAGCGAGCGAACGCTCCGGTCGAGCATCCGGTTGGACTGCTGGGCGGCGGCGCGCATCTCGGCCGAGCCGAGCGAGGTGACCTCGCCGACGCGGGTGGAGAACTCCGGTGACCGCGCGTCCAGTTCGGACAGCGAGTCGACATAGCTGGCGGCGCGGCGGCCCAGCTCCTCACGGGTCTCCGCGTCCAGCGGGACCAGGCCCGAGACCTGCTCCGCCCGGACCGGGGCGACGGGCTCGGGCGGCGTGAGGACCAGTGGGTTCTCGGTCTCTGTCATGGTTCCCCCTCATTGAGATCCGGCACGGTGGTGGGGCGGCGACCGCGACGCGGTGCTCGCGACGCTGGTGCCGGTCGGCCCCCGGGCGGAGGGCGCGGCTCCGACGCGCCCGCGTCAGCTCCTGGCGCGGGCGGCCATGGCGCGCAGCACGTCAGCGGTGGGCACGGGCGCCTGCCGCACCCCGTCGAGTCCCTCCCTGAGATAGGCGGAGTGTTCGGCGGTCGCCTCGGTGAACTCGGTGGTGGCGCCCTGCGGACGGAACCCGTGCCGAACGGCGAGGCGGCGCAGTTCGGGGCTCTCGGTCAGGACCTCGCCGAGGCGTTGGCCGCCCTCGGTGAGCGGCACCAGCGTGTGGTCGCTGGTGGCCGTGGTGTCCGGGTAGAGCACCACCATGTCCCCGGCCACGCCCGCGTCGGCGTCCCCGGGGCCGGCGTCCCCGGGGCCGGCGTCCCCCGCCTCGGCGCCGCCGATCAGCAGCGCGGCGACCTGCGACTCGTAGGCGAGGACCAGGGGGTTGCCGACGCCGCTGACGAAGTCGCGGAACGGCCCGTCGGAGCTGGACTGTTGGGTGCCCTGGACCCGCACGAGGGTGTGGAGCAACGGCGCGGTGCGCTCGATGGCGGCGTCGTCGGCGACGACCTGCCCGTCGTTGGCGACAAAGGAGGCGGCGGCCAGATAGAGCGCGCCGGAGTTGGAGGTGAGCGGGTCGGTGCTGGAGACATAGAGCACGCCGCTGAGCCCGTCCCGCGCCTCGGCGCCCTCCAACTCCTGCCAGGTGCGGCCCTCTTCGACCGCGGCGAGATAGTCGGCCATGGAGAGCCGGCCGCGGTGGTCCGCCTCCAGCGTCGCCAGGCCGTTGGCGGCCAGCACCTCGACGGCCTGGCGGTGGGCGAGCACCACCAGCGGCGAGTAGAACGGCCGCAGCGGGGCGCCCACATCGCCGTTGTCGCGGCGCAACGCGTCGGCGGGGCCCTGGCTGGAGGGGAACGCGAAGTCGTAGTCCGCGAGGTCCACGCCCTCCATCGCCCACGAGCCGACGGACTGGGCCCGCACGGTCAGCCCCTCGTCGGCGAGGGCCGCCACCACGTCGGGGTCGGCGAAGAACTCCGCCTTCTCCGAGCCGATCACGCCGCTGACCGTGGTCGTTCCACCCCCGCCCTCCCCGGTCTCCCGCCCGACGACGACCGCGACGACAACGCCGGCCAGCAACAGCACTCCCAGTGCGATCCCCCATACCCGTCTCACGATGTGAAGCTTCCTCAACCAGGACCACCGCCGGGCATCAACAAGGTGGCCGCAGGGTGAACCAGCCGTCGCAGAACCCCAACGGGCGTGCGGGCGGGGCCTGTTGGGAACGGCCCGGCGGCCACGTGACGGACGGCCGGCCGACGGGGGCGCGCGCAGCCCGCAAGCGAGCTGACGCGCGAAGGTCAAGCGTTCGAGACACCTTCCCCCACACCCCCGGCAACGAGGTCCTCGGCACCACCCCCGACGACCGCCGCTACCTCGGCCTCACCCGAGGCGGCGGCTACGCCGAACACGCCGGCGCCGCAGACCAACTGGGCGTGGCCTCAGCGGGTTTCGCGCTTGCCGCCTCAGCCGCGCACGGGGTGGCCAGGCTTGACGGAGAGGACGTTCCCGCCCGGACCTTCGCACAGGACCTGCTCGGCGTCGCGCCGTTCGGTGCCGGTTTTCGAGCGGGAGGCTTCATCGAGAACATGGGTACGTCGTTCGCCGCTGACGCGCTCTCGAGTATCGGTCTGATCGACACACTCATGTCCACCTTCCAGAACATGAACACGCCTCAGGCCCAGGCCACGCCGGACAGCGAGAACCAGGCCGCTGGTCCCGCACTCATGGAGGGCTTCGACAGTGCCTGGCAAGCTCCGACCGCCACGTCCGAACGGTTGGTGAGCGCTCATGGCGGCTCATAAGATCCTCGCCAGGTTCGACGGTCGCCACACGGTGGACCTGCATCTTGGCGGACTTCACATCCGCCTGCTCGACGAGGTCATCGACGGCGCCTATGCGCGTGGCTACCGCATCATCCACCGGGAGATCGGGTCGCGCGGCGCCATCCTGAAGTTCGTGCGGGACACCACCCCGCTCGGTCAGGCGCGGGCCGGGGCGGGGATCGGCTCGGTCTCCCCGGCCCAGATGTCGGCGGCCAAGGATGCCTGGGAGCACTCGGAGGGGTACAACCCGGCGCCGGCTCGCTTTGTGATCGGCTTCTTCTTCCTCGCGGTCGCCTCGGTGGCCTGGAACGTGCGGGACAACGTCGCGCTCAGCATCACCCTGTGGTGCCTCGCCGCCCTGCTCCTCACCTTCGCCATCGCCGTCGGCCCCATGGTCCGGCGCGAAGCCCGTGTGAAACGGCAGATCGTCGAGGACTTCCACCAGCAGTCGGCACCCGACGTTCCCCCGCCACCTCCACCTCCTCCGTACCGGAACCCAACGACTCCCGAGGAGAACTGACGCACGTGTACTTCGATGTCCCGGGCGGTTTTCTCTCGTTGCCCGTGGGGATGTCGTTCGACGCTACGCGCGCTCATGTGACGAGCCTGGCACCGGGATCGACCGCCGGGGAGGCATACCTCCACGAGACTCCCCTTCACGAAACGCACACCGTGTCCCAGGCTCTCGCGAAACTGGGCACCGTCTATGCCGGAGCACCCTCCGCCTCGTCGACGACGAGGTGTCCGTGGCCAGCATTCTCGTCACGGCCAACGCGTTCCCGTACGGCGACGACGCGGCCGTGGCCGCCGAGGGGGCCATGCGGTCGCTCGTCGCCCAGCGCGGCAAGGGCTGGTCCGGGCGGGTCTACGACCTGCCCGGCGGGCCGGCCGCCGTGGTGACGGGGCGCGCAGACTTGAGTCTCCCGCAGGGGGAGACAGGAAGGTGGGCTCATGGACGGCGGCGCCCTCTACTCGATCGGCGAACTGGCCCGGAGCACCGGGCTGACGGTCAAGACCATCCGGTTCTACTCCGACCGGGGCATCGTCGAGCCCGCCGGCCGCACCCCCGCCGGCTACCGGCTCTACGCCCCGGACACCGTCGCTCGCCTGGCCCTCGTGCGAACACTGCGCGAACTGGGACTCGGCCTCCCCCTGATCCGGCAGGTCGTGGACCAGAAACTCACGCTCAGCGAAGTCGCCGCGGAACACGCCGCCGCACTCGACGCGCAGATCAGCATCCTGCGTCTGCGACGGGGCGTTCTGACCGCCGCCGCCAGCCGCGGACCCACCCCCGAGGAGTTGAAACTCATGCACCAGCTGGCTGCCCTGTCCGAAGCCGAACGTCGACGCCTGATCGACGACTTCCTCAACAGCGTCTTCGAAGGCCCCCGCCTCCGCGCCCACTTCGCCGCGGCTCGGCGTTCCATGACGCCCGAACTCCCCGACAGCCCCTCGGACGAACAGATCCGAGCGTGGGTGGAGCTGGCCGAGCTGTCTCTGGACCCGGACTTCCGCGCCAGTGAGCGACGCCTGGTCGAAGACCACGCGCCCGCCCGGCCCGGCGACGTTCCCACGCCACCCCGCCCGGACATGTTCGCCATGGTCCGGGATCTCGCTGGGCCGGCCGTGGCGCGCGGCATCGCCCCCGACTCGCCGCACGCCGATCCGGTCATCGCCGCGCTCACCGCCCGCTGCGCGCTCGCCCACGGCCGACCCGACGACGCCGAGCTGCGCCGCTGGCTGCTACTCCGCCTGGAAGCCGCGAGCGATCCGCGCAGGGACCGGTACCTCCGGCTGCTCGCGCTGATCAACGACTGGCCGGCACCGGAACGCCTCACCCCGGTGATCGACTGGTCCGTCACCGCTCTGCGGGTACGGGCGGCCCGGTGACGCGACAAACCCCCGGCCCCGCCCCACAGTTCCCACAGTTTCACGCGGCGCCGAAGGCCGCCGCGACCACATACGCTCGGCCGATGGAGAAGATCGACGCTCTGCTTGAGGCAGCCGCCACACCGTCGGCCCCCGCTCTCATACTGCGTCCCTGGGACTCGGCGGACGCCGCCGACCTCGTGGCACTGTATCGGGACGACGCCCTGCGCCGGTGGACGAGCGCGACCGTGAACGACGAAGCGGGCGCGGCCCGTTGGATTCAGGAAGAGCGACGGGGATGGGACAGGGGCGACCGCTTCGGGTTCGCCGTCGTCGAATCCCGGACCGCCGGCACCGACGGCGGGTTGGCGGGGCACGTGGTCCTCAAGAACGTCGTGCCGGGCGCTTCGTCCGCCGAGGTCGGCTACTGGACCGCAGCGCACGCGCGCGGCCGGGGAGTGGCGCCCCGAGCGCTACGGGCACTGACGGACTGGGCCTTCACCGCCCTCCCCGGCACGGGGCTGACGCGCCTCGAACTCCTCCATCAGGTGGACAACACCGCATCGTGCCGCGTCGCGGAGAAGAGTGGGTACGCGTTCGCCTCCCTCCTGTCCCCGGCACCGCCCACATTCCCCCTCGCCGGTCACCTGCACGTACGGACGCGCGGCCAACTCCCCCGCCCCGCCGCCGAATGAGTACCCGTCCTGATCAACGCCACCAGGCGAGATCGTCGGGCAGCTGACGGAACGCGTTGGTCACGCAGTGCACATTGCCGCCGACCGTTCCGACCCCGTGTGCGTACTGCCAGTCGTCGACCCAGGCGACGTCCACGCCGTGCGGGGCCAGCGCCTCCTCGGTGGCGCGCTGGAAGACGTCGCGGCCCTCGGCGTCGGCCGGCGCGTGGGGCCGGGGCGACAGATAGGTGTCGGTGCCCGGCTGGAGTCCGTTGGCGATCGCCGGCAGGTAGTTGGCCACGATGTCCTGGCGCGGGTAGTCGGGGATCTCCAGGCGGTGGAAGAGCGCCGGCACCCGCACGATCTCGTCGTCGGTGAGCCCCAGTTCGGTGGTGAGCACCTCGATGGCGGCGTTCACCCCCTCGGTGGCGAGCCGCTGGCCCTCGCGCAGCTCCGGCAGTTGCCGGGCCTCGGCCACGGTGGCTTCGGGGTGCGGGTTGTCCTCCGGGGCCACGCCGCGCACCACGGGCTGGTCGCCGAGGCCGGCGTCCACCAGTTCGTCGAGCAGCTCCCAGCCGAGTTCCGGGTCGGCGACCAGCGCGGCCCAGCCCCGCTCGTTGTCCGCCGGCACGAACGACAGGAACTCGTCTATGTGCCCGACCCCGAGCCAGCTGGTGTCCACCGCGAGCGGGTCCTGTTCGCCCTGGGCCGCGAGCAGCCTCGTGAACTCGGCGTCGGGCGCCGCTTCGGCGCCGTCGGAGCCGTAGAGCACCCGGCCGGTCGGGTAGGCGCCCTGCTCCGTGGTGTGCGGCGGGGCGACGAGGAAGTTTCCTGTGGAACTGAACGAGCCCCAGAGCAGGGCCCGTTCGTCGTCGCCGACGCGGTCCTCCCGGTACTCCTGGACGCCCGCGACGCCCGGGCCACGGAAGACGGAGAAGATCGGCCGGCCGGCGTCGCGCAGCGGGAACTCCTGACTGCTCTCCTCCGGCATCACATCGGCCGACCGCAGCAGCACGCTGATCCGGCGCTGCTCGCCGTCCGGGCCCGGTGCGACCGCATAGCCGGTGATGAACTGGTCCCGCATCCAGTGGTCGCCGCCGGTCGGGTAGTTCACCAGCCGGTCGTCCACGCCGGCGGCGGCGAGGCCGTCGCGCAGCTCCGCCCGGAAGACCTCCTCACCCTCGTGTACCGGCTCGGCCGGCGCGTCGGGGTCGTGGCCCTCGCGTTCGGCCTGCTCCGGCGTGGTGCCGTTGTCGCTGACCACCACCCGGTCGACGGGCAGCAGATCGTGGGTGAGGAGCAGCGGCGCGACGCGTAGCCGCACCCGGTCGGTCCGGGTGGAGTCGCCGTCGGTGATGGTCAGCGTGACGTCGACCAGGCCGTTCCACAGCTCCGGATCGCGGACGAAGTCCGTTGCCTCGACGGCCAGTTCGACGCCTTCCCTGAGCTGGCTCGCGGTCAGTTCGGTGTCCTCGGCCAGCGGGGTGTGCGCGCCGTCGGGGCCACGGAGGAAGACCCGGGTGTGCGGAGCTGCGGTCTCGTCCACGGTCACGGTGGCGCGCGCTTGGTCGCCGAGGCCGCGCGCCGGGGTCACCCGAAGCGGCGCCAGATCCTCGGCGTCGGCGGCGCCGTTCACCTGTTCGTCGGCTCCGTCGTGACAGGCGGCCAACTCCTCGTCGGGGAGCCGCTGCCCGTCGGGGAGGGGGAGGCCGCAGCGCTCCGCGTCGTCGTCCACGTTGGGCAGCACGATCGCGCCCCTGCTGTCCGTCCAGACGTCCTTCTCCGAGGCGTCCCGCTCGGTGACCCGGCCATCCCGGTCCGTGTCGGCCAGCAGACGACCTCCCTCGTCGGCGTTCTGGTCGCCGTGGGCCCGCACCCCGACGCCGACCGCGACCGCCGTGGCCACCAGCAGGGCGCCCGCCGCCCAGGGTGCGATCCGGCGCGCTCGGGTGGCTCGGCGCGCTCGGGTGGCTCGGGGCGGGCGTGGGTCCGAAGTCGTCGCGGCTGTCTCGTCGTTGTTGTGCATGTCCGGTAGCCTGCCGCCGCCCGGGCGTCCGGAGCATCGGCCCTTCGGCCAGAGGAAGGCCCGCCGCGCGGCGAAGGTCTCTGCCGTTCGGGGGAGGCGGGAGGCGCGCCCGACCTCCTAGGCTGCGTTCGAATGCGAGAGATGCACGAGATATGGGGGATGCGGGGGATGCCTGGGATGCGGAGGGCGCGCGGAAGGCGGGGAGGCGCGTGGGTGGGTCCTGCGATCGTCGCCCTGGCGGTGGCGTGGGCCGGCGTCGACGTGTCGGCCGTCGGCGGGCTGATCGTGGCGCCGGGCGCGCTGGCGCTCGCCGCCGCGGGCCTCGCGCTCTCCCCGCCCCCGGCGTGGCGGCCGGCGCTCCGCCAGGGCGGGTTGGCCGCGCTCGGCGCCGCCGCCGCGCTGCTGTCGCTGATCGCGACCGTGGCGTACGGGGGTTCGGCGCCGAACCAGGCGGCCCTGTGGTGGTGCGCCGAGACGGTGGGCCTGCTCGCCCTCTTCCTCCTGGTGGCCCGACGCCCGCCGCCCGGCGGGTGGGCGCTCGCCGGCGCGCCGCTGGCCCTGGCCGTCACCGTGCTGCCGCTGCGTCTCGGGCTGCGGATGGAACCGCCGGCCGAGCCCGCCGAGTTGCTGGCGCTCTGCCTGACCTGGGCCATGCTCGGGCTCGCCGCCGTGGCGGCCGGCCGCTATCTGAGCCTGCTGGACCGCCGGCGGCTGCGGGCGGTCGCGGCGGCGCGGCGCGAGCAGCGCCTGGCGCTGGCGCGCGATCTGCATGACTTCGTGGCGCACGAGGTGAGCGGGATGCTGGTGCAGGCGCAGGCGGGCCGGCTGGTGGGCGCCTCGGATCCGGCGGTGGCGCTGGACGCGCTGCGCCGCGTCGAGGAGGCCGGCCAGCGCGCGCTCGCGTCCCTGGACCGCTCGGTCCGGATGCTGCACGACGACGGCGCCGGGACCGATCCGGGTCCCGAAGCGGCGGAGCCGGGGCTGGCCGATGTGGCGGCGCTGGTGGAGCGCTTCGGCGCCGGCCTCCCCGCCGAGGTCGTCTGGGACGCGGAGCCGGCGGCGTTCGATCCGGCGCCTCCGGAACGGCTTTCGGCGTTGGCCCACCGGGTGGTGCTTGAGGGGTTGACCAACGTTCGCCGGCACGCGCCGGACGCCGCCCGCATCGTGGTCGGGGTGCGGCGCGAGGCCGGCGCGCTGTGCGTCAGCGTGACGGACGACGGCCGGGGCCGGCCCGCCGGCGGCCGGCGGGGCAGCGGGCTCGGCCTGCCGGGGCTGGC
>NZ_RFFJ01000150.1 GCF_003696235.1 Streptomyces triticirhizae | reverse complement strand
CGGCCGGCACGCCGGCCCCCGACGTGCCGGTGCTGCCGGTCGTGGCGCCGGCGCCGGCCAGCGCCTCGCCCGCCCCGCCGGCGTGCGGGGGACAGTTGATGTACCTCATCTTCACCTCGGGCTCCACCGGCCAGGCCAAGGGCGTCGCCGTGACCCACGCCGACGTGCTGGCCCTGGCCGGGTTGGACGAGCGGCTGGCGGTCGCCCCCGGCGAGCGGGTCGCGCACCTCGCCCCGGTCTCGTTCGACGCCTCGGTGTTCGAGATCTGGGTGGCCCTCTGCCGGGGTGCCACCGTGGACATCCTTCCGCCGGGGCCGGTCACGGCCGCCTCGCTCGGCGCGTTCCTGCGGGAGCGGCGACCCGACTGGCTGTTCCTGACGACCGGCCTGTTCCACGCGATGGCCGACCACGACCCCGAGGGGCTGGCCGCCGCCGGCACCGTGCTGACCGGGGGTGACGTGCTCTCGCCCCAGCACGTGCGGGCGATGGCCCGGCGCACCCGGGTGTTCGCCGCCTACGGCCCCACCGAGACCACGGTCTTCGCTTCCCTGCACCGGGTGGACCCGGCGGCGGACTGCCCGACGGTGCCGCTGGGCACCCCGTTGAGCGGCACGGGCATGGGGGTGTTCGGTCCCGACCTCACCCCGCTTGAGAACGGCCGGCTCGGCGAACTGTGCCTGTCCGGCGCGGGTTTGGCCCGTGGCTACGACGGTGACCCGGGCCGCACCGCCCTGCGGTTCGTGCCCGATCCCCGGGGCGTGGGCGGGCGGCTCTACCGCACCGGCGACCTCGCGAGGCGGCGGGCCGGCGACGTCTTCGACTTCCACGGCCGCGCCGACCGCCAGGTGAAGATCCGCGGGTTCCGCGTCGAACTCGGGGAGATCGAGGCGTGCCTGAGCCAGCATCCGGCCGTGGCGGCCGGCGTCGCGCTGGCCGTGGCCGCGGCGGGCGGCAGCCGCCTGGTCGGGTACGTCTCCCCGGTTCCCGGGCAGACCCTCACCCCCGGCGCCGTCCGCCAGTGGCTCGGCGACCGGCTCCCGCCACACCTGCTGCCCGGCGTGATCAAAGTCGTCGACGAGATGCCCCTGGACCACAACGGGAAGTTCGACCGGAGCGCGCTCGACACGTCCTGGGTGGAGCGGGACTCGCTGGACCTGGGCCCCTACCGGCCCCCCGCCCCGGGCCGGGAGACCCGGGTGGCGCACCTGTTCGCCGACGTCCTGGGCGTGGACCGGGTGGGGGCCACCGACGACTTCTTCCTGCTCGGCGGGGACTCGCTGCGCACCGTCGACCTGCTGGCGCTGCTGAGTGAGGCCGGACACGAGGTTTCCGCGCGGGAGTTCTTCCGGGGCCCGACGGTCGCCGAGGTCTCGGCGGTCTCCGAAGGACGGACCCCGCGGCCAGGGGCAGTGGGGTGAACCATGCGGCTCGACGACGAAGGAACGACGCTGGCCCGCTGCCCGGTGACGGCCCTTGCCGATCCCCTGACCTACCTGGACACGCCCCTGCACGGGGTGTGGGCGCGGCTGCGCGAGGAGGAGGGGCCGGTCAGCTGGACCCCGGCCGAGGCCGGCCACCCCGGCTACTGGAGTGTGACCGGACGCCGGGAGGTGCGCGAGGTTCTGCGCGACCACGAGACGTTCAGCTCCGAGCACGGCACCATCCTGGACTCGGTGGCGACCGGCGGTGATCCCGCCGGCGGGCTGACCATCACGCTGATGGACCCGCCCCGGCACACCGCCGTGCGGGCGCCCGTCGGCAGGCTGCTGTCCGCCCCGGCCGCCCGCGCGGCCGAGCCCGCGATCCGCGCCCGGGTGCGGCGGCTGGTGGAGCCGTGGCTGGCGGGCGGGGTCCACGAGGTGACCGGCGACCTGCGACGCCTCTCCGCCGTCGCCTTCGGCGAGGTCATCGGCATCCTGCCGGAGCACTGGGACGAGTTGGCCCGCTGGACGACCGCGAGCGTCGCGCCCAGGGACCCCAGCATCGCTCAGGGCGATCCCCCCGAGATCGTGCTGCGCGACGCGCACCACCACCTGTTCGCCGCCTTCCGCGCCTCCGTCGCGGCCCGCCGCGACGACCCGCGCGCGGACATCGTCACGGCCCTGGGACGACTGGAGGTGGACGGCCGCCGGCTGAGCGAGCGCGAGCAGCTGCTCAACATCTACAGCATCGTGCTCGGGGCCGGGGTGACGACGCCTCAGGTCGCCGCGCACCTGCTGCTGCTGTGCGCGCGCCGGCCCGAGCTGTGGGACGCGGTGCGCGCCGGGCGGGCCGCACCCGGCCCGCTGGTGGACGAGGCGGTGCGCTGGGTCACCCCGACCAACCACGTGGTGCGCCGCGTCACCCGCGACACCGAGGTCGCCGGGCACCGGATGCGGGCCGACGAGTGGGTCTGCCTGTGGGCGGCGGCGGCCAACCGGGACCGGGCGCACCTGCCGGACGGCGACGCGTTCCTGCCCGGCCGCACCGGCGGGCACCTGGGCTACGGGGCGGGGCGGCACATCTGTGTCGGAATGCACTTCGCGCGGGTGGCCCTGCGGGTCCTCGTGGAGGAACTGGCCGGCCGCGTGCGGAGGTTCGACCGCCTCGGGCCCGTGGACCACCTGGCCTCGACGTTCATCAACGGCATCACGCGACTGACGCTGGCCATGGAGGTAGACAGCGATGGACCTGCTGGAGACTGAGCTTCGCGCCGGGACGCCCCCGTCGTTCGACTCCATCCTGGCCGCCGAGTCCTACGACACCCCGGGGCGGCCGGACCCGCCCCACGCCCTGTGGCGGCTGATGCGCGACCTGCCCGCCCCCCACGAGGGACACACGGCCGACGGGGTGCGGATCTGGTCCGTCACCTCGTTCGCCGACGTGGTGCGGGTGCTGCGCGACACGGGCCGGTTCGGCTCGGAGTACGGCACGATCCTCGACGTGCGGCACGGCGACCCGGCCGGCGGGCACACCATCAACCTCACCGACCCGCCGCACCACCGGGCGCTGCGCGTGCCGACCAGCAGGGCGATGACCACGCACGCCCTGCGCCGGATGGCCGGGCTCATCGAGGCCAACGTGGACCGGATGGTGGCGCCCCTGCTGGAGCCCGGCACCCACGACGCCGCCGAGCACCTTCTCGCCCTGGCCATGGCGGCGACGGGGCCCGTCCTCCGCGTCCCGGAGGAAATGTGGCCGACCATCGCCCGCTCCGCCATGGCGGGGGTGGCCCCGGGCGACCCGGCCTACGCCGACGGGGACGTTCGCCGAACGCTCCACTTCGCGCACGTCGAACTCTTCGGCTTCCTGCGGGAGGTCGTCGCCGAGCGTCGCCGGCGGCCGGGGGACGACCTGGTGTCGCTGCTGCTGACCGTGGAGGTCGACGGCCGGCGGCTGAGTGATGACCAGATCCTGCTCAACTGCTACAGCTTCCTGATGGGGGCCAACACCACCACGCCCCACGTCGCGACGCAGCTGCTGCACGCCATGGCCGTCCGCGAGGACCTGGGCAAGCGCGTGCTGGCCGGCGACGACCGCACGGCCGGCGTGGTCGAGGAGGCCCTGCGCTGGTCCAGCCCCACCAACCACCTGATGCGTCGGGTGACCGAGCCGGTGCGGCTCCACGGGACCGACCTCGAACCGGGCGACCTGCTCTGCGCCTGGGTCGCCTCGGCCAACCGCGACGCGCGGGTCTTCACGGCACCGGACGAGTTCGACCCCGGACGCCACCCCAACCCACACATCGCCTTCGGCGTCGGGGCCCACATCTGCGTGGGGGCGCTCGCCGCCCGCACGGTGCTGCGGCTGGCCCTGAACCGGATCAGGGACCGGGTCGCCGAGGTGCGTCCGGCCGGGCCGGTCCGCCACCTGCGTTCCAACTTCATCAACGGCATCACCTCGCTCCCTCTGGAGGTCCGCACATGACCACCGCGACGGCCACCCTGCCCGATCCGCGCACCCCCTGGCTGACGCGCATCCCCGCGCGGTACGAGCCGGTCGCGGTCTGCCTGCCGCACGCCGGTCTCGGCGCCTCGGCGTTCTCCTCCTGGCCGGTGGGCATCGGCGGGGCCCGGGTCCTGCCGGTACAACCCCCGGGGCACGAGAGCAGGTTCCGCGAGCGCTGCCCGGTCTCCGTCGACGAGTTCGCCGAGGGCCTGGCCCGTGCCCTGCGCGGGCTGCGCCCCCGTCCCCTGCTGTTCGTCGGGCACTGCGGCGCGGTCCCCTACGCGCTGGAGACCGCCCGGCTGCTGCGGGAGTCGGGGACGCCGGCCACCCAGATGCGGCTGCTGGCCTCCTCGTGGGGAGCGCCCCACCGCGACATCTACGGGCCGCTCAACCAGCGCCCGCTGCACCTGATCGACACGGTGGCCGAGGTGACGGCCATGATGAGCGGACGCGCGATGCCGCTGGACCCCGAACTCGCCGAGGTCTACGGCGACGTGCTGATGGACGACCTGCGCGCCATGCGGGGCTACCGCTTCGACGCCTCCGAAGGGCTGCCCCTGTCGGTGACCGTGCTCGGCTGGAGCGACGACGCCGTGGTGCCCCGGGAACAGGCGCACGCCGGCTGGGACCAGCTGGGCGCGGTGCGGCTGCGCGCGCTGACGGGCGACCACCGCGCGTTCTGGGCGTGCGGGCAGCCGCTGCGGGAGCTGATCGCCGACGAGGTGCGGGAGTTGGTCGGCGATGCCCACTGAGACGCCCACGGAGACGGCCGCCGAGCCGTGCGCCGGGCCCGGGCCCGTGGCGCACCGGCTCGCCGAGGTCGCGGCCCGCACGCCTACGGCCCCGGCCGTCCACACCCGTGGGGCGGTCTGGACGCACGCCCAACTGGACCGGGCCGCCGCCCTCCTGGCGGGTCGGCTGCGCGCGGTGGGCGTGCGCGGGGGCGACGCGGTGGCGGTGCTGCTGCCAAAGGGCGGAGAGCTGGTCGCCGCCTATCTCGCGGTCTGGCGGACCGGCGGCCACGCGCTGCTGTTGGACCCGACCTGGCCCGGAGCCCGGCTGGACGCCGCGCTGCGGGCGGCAGGCCGGCCCGCCGCCGTGCTGACGGCGGACGACGTCCCGTTCGACGTTCCCCGGGTGCGGGTCGCCGCGGGCTCCCTCGACCGGGCCGGGCCCGGGGCGGCGCCGGTGGCCGGCCCGGGTCCGGTGCCCCACGATGACGCCCTCGCCTACGTCGTCTTCACCTCCGGGTCGACGGGCGCCCCCAAGCCGGTGGGCGTCACCCACGGCTCCGTCGCCCACAGCACCTGGACCCACCGGGCGGCGCACCGGATCACGCCCCGGGACCGCTCCGCCTGGCTGGCCCCGGCGGGGGCCTCCTCCCAGGTCGGGGAGGTGTGGCCGTACCTGGCGACGGGTGCGTCGGTGGTGGTGCCGCCCGAGGGCACCACGGCCTCGGCCCAGGCGACCAGGCGGTGGCTGCTCGACGAGGCCGTCACCACGGCCTATGTGAGTATGCCCCTCGCCGAGCGTCTGCTTGCCCTGCCCTGGCCGGCGGCGGGCGTGGCCCTGCGCCTGGTGACCGTCGGCAGCGACGCGGTGCGCCGCTGGGCGGACCCGGCGCTGCCGTTCGAGGTGGCCGTGAGCCTCGGGTCGGCCGAGGCCAACGGGATCAGCAGCGGGCTGGTGCCGTGGGCCGACCGCGTCACCTCCCGCACCGCCTCGCCCCGACTGCGGGCCGAGCGGCCCCCCGTCGGCCGGCCCTGGCCGGGCGTCGCGGGCCGGGTGACCACCCCCGAGCTGGCCGAGGCTCCCCCCGGGGCCGTCGGCGAACTGACCGTGTCCGGGCCCGAGATCGCGCTCGGCTACCTGTCGGAGCCGGGCAGGACGGCGGTAGCGTTCGTGCCCGATCCCCGGGCCGAGCGGCCCGGCGGGCGGACCTACCGGACCGGCGACCTGTGCTCCCTGGCCCCGGACGGCCTGCTGCGGCATCACGGCCGGGTGGACCGGCAGACCAAGATCCGGGGCCACCGCGTCGACCCGGCCGGGGTGGAGGCGGTGTTGCTGACCTGCCCGGGGGTGGTGGACGCGGTCGTGGTGCCCGAGCCGGGGCCCGGCGGGCACGCCAGGCTCGCCGCCCATCTGGTGTGCGCGGCCGGGCTGCGCCGAGGGGACGTCAGGTCCGCCCTGAGTGCCGCCCTGCCCTCGCACGCGGTGCCCACCGTGTGGTACCGCATGTCCGAACTGCCGCGCACCGCGACGGGGAAGGTGGATCGCGCCGCGCTGGCCGGTGCCGCCGGTGCCGAGCCGCTTCCCGGGGGCGACGCCCCGGCGACGCCGCCCGAGGCGCATCGGCCCGACCCGGTGCTCACGGCGGTGCTCGGCGCGTGGCGGGAGACCCTGGGCAGGCCCGACTGCCCGGCCGACGGCGACTTCTTCGACCTCGGCGGGGACTCGTTGACCGCCGCCGACCTGGCCGAGGCCATCGGCGGGGACCTCGGTCTGCGCGTCCGGCTGCGGGACATCTACACGCGGCCGACGCCCCGGCTGCTCTCCTCCCACCTGGCCGCCCGGATCGGCGGCGCCGCAACGGGGGAGGGGCCATGATCCACGCCGGCGTCCGGCCCGGGGCCCCGCCGGAGACCGCCCCCGAACCCCGGGCGCCCGAGGGCGGGTTGACGCCGCTCGGCGGGGGAGCCGCGCCCGGGGGCGTGACGTTGGGCTGGCGGACCGTCAGCGGCGATGCGGCCGACCCGCCGCTGCGGGTCCTGGTCGCGAGCCCCCGCGCTCGCGCCCCGTTGGGCCGGGTGATCGTCGCCCACCACCGGGACGGCCTGGACGACTTCACCGGCTCGGTCTGCCGGACCCTGGCCGAGGCCGGGTTCCTCGCCGAGGTCCCCGACCTCTTCAGCCGCGCCACCGATCCGGAGCTGACGCCGGCCGAACGGAAGGCGACCCTGCGGGACGAGACGCTGGTGCGCGACCTGACGCGGTGTCACGCCGCAGCCGACCGCGACGCCGGCGGCCTGCGCACCGGGGTCGTCGGCCACTGCATGGGTGGTCGGGTCGCCCTGCTGGCCGCCGTCGACACCGCCTTCTGCGCGGCGGCCGTCTCGTTCTACGGCGGCCGTCTCTTCCAGCCGTGGGGGCCCGGCCGGTCGCCGGGTGAACGGGTGGACCGGGTGCGCTGTCCCGTGCTGGCGGTCGGGGGGCGCGCGGACAGCCAGCCGTCGCCCGCCGACCTGGAGCGGCTCGCGCTCCTGGCCGCCGGGGCGCCGCATCCCGTGCGCGTCGCCCTGGCCGAGGGGGCGGGCCACGCGTTCATGAACTTCCTGCGCGCCGACCGGTACCACCCCCTGGCGACGCAGACCGGCTACGCCGTCGCCACCGCCTTCCTCACCGAGCACCTTGCCAGCACGCACGCCCCCGACCCCCGGGGCCCGTCCCCGACGACGACTCCTACCGCACTCCCCGAAGCGTAGGAACTGGAGTAACGATGACCGCCTCACCCGAGACAGCGGCGACGCCCGGAGCACCGGACGCCGCCGCGACGGACGGCCCCCCGCCGCTCGCCAAGAACCGCGACTTCCGCCTGCTGTGGACGGGGCAGACCGTCTCGCTGGTCGGCACGGAGATCAGCGAGGTCGCGTTCCCGCTGCTGGCGATCCTCACCCTCAACGCCTCGGCCGGTGACCTCGGCCTGATCAACGCGGCACGCACCCTGCCGGCCCTCGCGGTCACCCTCCTCGCGGGGATCGCCGTGGACCGGATGCGGCGGCGCAGGGCCATGTTGATGGCCAACCTGCTGCGGGCCGGCACCGTCGGCGTGGTGATCCTGCTGGCCTGGACCAACGGGCTGTCGATCGCCGCTCTCTGCCTGCTCGGCTTCCTCCTGGGCTCGTTCGCCATCGTCTTCGACCTGGCACACCAGGCGGCGCTGCCCCGCGTCGTCCGCCCCGACGACCTGCCGGCGGCGAACAGCCGGCTGGAGACCAGCCTCAACGTGGCCCGGATCGGCGGCCCCGGCCTGGCCGGCGGCCTGGTCTCCGTGGTGAAGGCCCCCGGGGCGCTCGTCGTCGACCTGGTCAGCTATCTGGTCTCCGCCGTGACCCTGGGCCTGATGCGCACGCCGGACGACCCGCCGGCTCCCAGGACGGAGAAGCGGCCTCCCATCCGCACGGAGCTGATGTCGGGGCTGCGGCTCGTCTTCCGCAACCGCTCGCTGCGGGCCCTGACCCTTGAGGCGGCGGTCTTCAACTTCGGCATCCAGATCTTCCTGACGTTGTTCCTGCTCTACGGAACCCGCACCGCCGGACTGTCCACCGCGCAGCTCGGTCTGGCCATGACCATCGGCTCGGCCGGCGGCCTGGCCGGCGCCCTGCTGATGCCGAGAATCGTCGGGCGGCTGGGCCTGGGACGGACCCTGGTCCGCGCGGCCGTGGTCGCCGGCGTCGGCCCGCTGGCCACGGTGGCGTTCACCGGGCCCGGGACGCTGGTGATGGTGATGATCGTGCTGAGCTTCTTCACCACGCTCTTCGGCGTGGTCGTGGCGAGCATCTGCACCGCCGTGCTGCGCCAGTGCCTGACGCCCAACGACATGATGGGCCGCGCGGTCTCCGCCGAGCTGTTCCTCACCGGCGGGGTGCTGCCGGTCGCCGCGCTCGTCGCCGGGCTGCTCGGCGAGACCATCGGGGTGCGCGGGGCGATGCTGGTGGGCGCCCTGATCGTTCCCCTCTCGCTGCTGGCCCTGCTCAACTCGCCGGTGACGCGGCTGGCCACGCCGGAGGACGCGCTCGCCCATCAGGCCGTCTCACCGCGCGAGAACGGGCCGGGGAACGGGCCCGAGGACGAGTCCGGGGCTGGGGCGACCCGGTGAACGCCCCCGTGACCATCCGACGTGCGAGCGCGAGGTGGCTGAGCGTCTGCGAGGGCCCGCCGGGTTCCCCGCTGGTGCTCGTGGCGCCGTTCGCCGGCGGAGGGCGGGCCTTCTACCGAGAGTGGGAACGGTTGTTCTCCCCGTGGGCCCGGCTGTGCTTCGTCACGCCGCCCGGCCGGGACCACCGCATCAGGGAGCCCGCGAGCACCGACCTCGACCGGTTCCTGCCGCGACTCGTCGCCGCCTGCGCCGAGTTGGTGGACGGGCAGCCCTACACCGTCTTCGGGCACAGCATGGGGGCGATGCTCGGCTACGAGATCGCCAGCGGCCTGCGCGACCTGGGGCTGCCGGAGCCGGACCACCTGGTGGTGTCGGGACTGTGCTCGCCCGACACCCCGCTGCCCGGACGGCCGCTGGAGGAGGCCGACGACCGGGAGTTGCTGGCGGAGCTGGCCGCCCTCATGGAACTGCCCACGGCCGGCCCGATGTACGAGCTGCTGGCCGCCATGCTGCCGACCGCGCGCGCGGACTTCACCCTGTGCGAACGCTACCGGTGGCGCCCCAGACCCCCGTTGACGACCGGGATCACCGCCCTGTGGAGCGTGGACGACCCGCTGACGACCCAGGAGGGTGTGGCGGCCTGGGCCCGGCACACCACCGGCGGTTTCCGGGAACTGCGTTTCGGCGGGCCGCACTTCTTCATCCGTGGCCTCGGCGGCGTCGTGGCGGACGCGCTGTCCGCACCGCACCGTGGCGCATCCCCTGGAAGGGAAACGCACCCATGACCACGATCGACGGCACCACCCGCTGCGAGGAGATCTACGCCTCGCCGGCCCCCAGCTTCTGGGGCCAGCGCCCGACCTCGCTGGTCAGGGACCTGTGCGCCCGGCAGTCCGTCGCCGGCCTGAACGCCCTGGACGCGGGCTGTGGCGAGGGCCGCAACGCCGTCCACCTCGCCCGGCACGGGGCGGTGGTCCACGCCGTGGACGTCTCGGCGACGGCCCTGACCCGCGCGGTGTCCCTCTTCGGCACCGTCCCCGGCGTCACCTGGGAGCAGGCCGACGTCACGGACCGCCCGCTGGCGGACGGCCGTTACGACGTGGTCGTCGTCTACAGCCTGACGCACTGGCTGGCGGGAGCCGAGCGCGTCCGCGACGTGATGGCCCGGCTGCGGCGGGCCACCGCCCCCGGCGGGATACACCTGTACTGCGCGTTCAACGACCGCCTGCCCTATCCGCACGCGGGGGACCAGCGGCCCACGCTGCTGGGCCACCAGGAGCACCTGGACCTGTACGCGGGCTGGGACGTCACCCACGCCACCGACACCGACCTGGACGACGTACACCCCGGCGAGGAGCCGCACCTGCACGCGATGACCCGCGTCGTCGCCCGGAGGCCGCGATGAGCGCCCCGCGTGTCCCCAGCGCGGCGGACGGCTTCCTGGGACGCTGGCGTGCCCGGGCGGCGCGCACCTCGCGGCTGGGCGTCGGCCTCGGGCCGTCTCCCGAGCGTCTCGCCTGGTGGGGCCTGCCGGACACCCTCGCCGCCGCCCGCACCCACTCGTTCACCGTGGTCGACGCCGTGGCCGACCGGGTCTCGCTGGTGAAGATCCAGACGCCGTTCTTCGAACGCTTCGGAGGGCCGGGCCTTGAGCTGTTGCGCGCGGTGGTGGACCGGGCCCGTGCGGGCGGGGCCCTCGTCGTGCTGGACGCCAAGCGGTGCGACGCGCCCGACGTGGCGCGGGTCCTGCCCGAGCTGTATCTCGGCGAGGACAGTGTGCTCGGGGGCGACGCGGTCACGCTGGTGCCCTGGATGGGGCTGGACTCGTTGGAGCCGACGCTCGTCGAGGCGGGACGCCGGGGCTGCGGCGTCCTGTTGATGGCCCGCACATCCAACCACGCCGCCGGCACGGTGCAGCACGCCGTCGGCGGGACCGGCGACACGGTGAGCCGGACGATCGCCGAGCAGGTGGCGGGCTGGAACCGCGCGCACGGCACGGATCACCTGGGCGCGGTCGTCGGGGCACCGGGACCGGAGGCGCGGGAGCTGGTGGCCCGCACGGAGACGGGGCTGGTCTCCCTGCCCGGGCTTGGCCGCCAGGGCCGGAGCGTCGCCTCGGTGGTGGCGGCGGCGGGCGACCAGCTGGACCGGGCGGTCCTGCCCGTCACCTCCGGCCTGCTCAGGGGCGCCCCCGAGCGGCTGTCCGCTTCGCTGGACGGCTGGCTCGCCGAGGTCGACGACGCCTGTGAACGCGCCCGCCGAGCGGCGGTGGCGGCATGAGCGCGACCTTCGCCCACCCCCTCGTCCACCCGCCGGAGTGGCCGGTGTACTCGGACCAGGCCCGTGAACGGGTCGCGCGGCTGGTCGCCGAGGGCCGCACCTTCGACTACGGGCACGGCCCGGAGCTGCGGCGGTTGGAGGAGTCGATGAGTCGACTCACCGGCCAGCCGCACTGCCTGGCGGTCAACTCCGGGACCAGCGCGCTCTACGCCGCCTACTTCGCCCTGGGCATCGGTCCCGGCGACGAGGTCCTGGTGCCGAGCCTGACGTTCCTGTCGACCGTGACGCCGCTGCTGCTGCTCGGCGCCGTGCCGGTGCTGTGCGACGCGGGCGACGACCGGGGCAACGTCACGGCCGAGACCCTGGCGCGGCACATCACCCCCCGCACCCGGGCGGTGTGCGTCACCCATCTGTGGGGCCACCCGGTCGACATGGACCCGGTGGTCGCCCTGGCCGCCTCGCACGGCCTGTCCCTCGTCGAGGACTGCTCCCACGCGCACGGCTCCACCTACCGGGGCCGGCCCGTGGGCGGCTTCGGCGACGTCTCGGTGTTCAGCCTGGGCGGGGTGAAGACGGTCTCCGGCGGCATGGGCGGCGTGCTGGCGACGCGGCACCGGCGGCTGCACGAACTGGCCTGTCTGCTCAGTGGGTTCCGGCAGCGGTCCAGGGCCAGCGTGCGGAGCCGGGAGCTGCGGCCGTTCGTCGAGACGGGGCTCGGCGGCAACCTGCGGATGAGTCCGGTCGCCTGCGTGCTGGCCCAGTCGCACCTCGACGCGTTGGACCGGCTGGTCGCCGCCAGGGCCGACAACTTCCGACGCCTGGAGGCCGCCCTGGCCGCCCGTCCCGAGCTGGCGCCGCTGCCCACGGCAAACGGCTGCGATCCGGGGGCCCGCTACGGGTTCCACCTGGCCCTGACCGGCCGGCTGGCCGGGCGGCGTGACGCGCTGGTGGCCGAACTGCGGGCCGTCGGGCTGGCGGTGCGCGCGCCCACCACCGCGCCGCTGCACCGGGAGCCGCTGTTCACCTCGGGGCCGCCGGACGGCTGGGCGCTCCACCCGGGGGTGCACTGGCCGAGCGTGCTGCGCGAGACCGCCGCGCCGCGTCCGCGCGCGGAGGCCCTGTGGGACAGCTGGATCGCGCTGCCGGCCACCCACCTGTACGAGGAGGACAGCCCGTTGGTCGACGCGTACGCCGAACGGATCGTCTCGGTCGTCGACCGGCTCTGCGGCGGGGCGGCGGTCGGCCCGGTGGGGAGCGCGTCGTGAGCCGGCCCGCGCGGGAGGTCGCGACCGTGGGCCCGTCGAAGAGGCCACGGGACGGGGTGGTTCCGTCATGAGCGCGACGGTCGAGACCTTCCGAGGTCGGCGTCGGGACCGGGACGAGCCGCGCGCCGGGGAACCGGACCGCCGGCGGCGCCCCGGCCCCGTGGTCGTGGTCGGCGTCCTGCTGGTGGCCGCCCTGGCCCTGCTGGTGCCGCTGCTGTGGGCGGGGGAACGGTGGTTCTCCTCGCCGCAGGCCGACTCCGGGGCGGGCGGCGGCGGTCACGGCTCGGACCTGGTGCTGCGCCTGCTGGTGGCCCTGCCCCTGATCCTGGGCGCCTGCCATGTGGCGGGCCGGCTGGCGGCACGGCTGGGGCAGCCGCCCGTCATGGGGGAGATCGCCGCGGGTCTCGCGCTGGGCCCGTCGGTGCTGGGGGCGCTGTGGCCCCAAGCCGCCGCCTGGCTCTTCCCCGCGCAGCTGCTGCCCGTGCTGGAGTCGCTGGGTCAACTCGGCCTGGTCTGCTTCATGTTCCTGGTCGGCTACGAACTCGACCTGGCCGCCCTGCGCCGCAGCCGGGGCGCCACGGTGGTGGTCTCGCTCGCCGGCCTGCTGGTGCCGTTCGTGGGCGGGGTGCTGCTCGCCTTCCCGATGTACCGGACGTTCGCCGGGGAGCACACCGGGTTCGTCTCCTTCGCGCTGTTCCTGGGCGTGGCCCTGAGCATCACCGCGTTCCCGGTACTGGCCCGGGTGCTGCGGGACCGGCGGATGGAACGCACGCCGGTCGGGGCGTTCGCCCTCGCCTGCGCGGCGCTCGGTGACGCCCTGGCCTGGTGCCTGCTGGCGGTCGTGGTGGCGATGGCGGCCGGCGGCGGGGCCGGCGGGCTGGGCGCGGTGGGCGTGGGGCTGGGCACCATCGCCCTCACGGCGGCCTTCACGGCCGTGCTGTTCCTGCTGGTGCGGCCCCTGCTGGCCCGTCTCCTCGCCCGGCCCGGCGGCGTCGGGGCGGCCGGGGACGCGTCCGCGCTGCCGGTGTTGATCGTGGGTCTGCTGCTGTCGGCGTTCGCCACCGAGGCCATCGGCGTCCACCCGGTCTTCGGGGCGTTCCTCTTCGGGCTGGTCACCCCGCGCGGCACGGCGCGCACCGAGCGGTCGGTGGCCCATGTGGAGGGGTTCGCCGGTGCCGTGCTGCTCCCGCTGTTCTTCGTGCACACCGGGCTCCAGACCACCTTCGGGCTGCTGGCCGCCGACTGGCGCACCGTCGGCTGGTTCCTGCTCGCGCTGGCCGCCGCCGTGCTGACCAAGGTGGTCGGCGCGGTCGGCGCGGCCCGCTGGTCCGGGTGGGGGCGCAGGGACTCGCTGGCCCTCGGCGTGCTGATGAACTGCCGAGGGCTGACCGAACTCGTCGTCCTGAGCCTGGGACTGAACATGGCGATCATCACGCCGGCCGCGTTCGCGCTGCTGGTCCTGGTGACGCTGGTGACCACCCTTGCCACCGCGCCGCTGTTGCGCGTGCTCTACGGCCGGGTCGAGCGGAGCGATTCCGCGGCGCCGGCGGAAACGAAGGTGACGCAGTGACTGTCGCTCCCCCCGCGACGCCGGTGACCCGGGCACCGCTCTCCGCGCTCCAGACGCAGCTCTGGCTGAGCGAGCAGGCCGACCCGGAACTGGCCCTCTACCACGAACTGACCGCCCTGCTGCTGGACGGCGACCTCCCGGCCGACCGCCTTGAGGGGGCGTTGCGTACCGTCGTCGCCCGGCACCCCGCCCTGCGCACGGTGGTGGTGCCCGATGGCGACGGCGCGGTCGCGCTGCTCGACGCCGAGGCCGGGCCCCTCCGCGTCACCCGGCTGACCGCTCCCGCACGCCCCACGGAGAAACAACTCGGCCTGCTGGCAAGGGAGTTCGCCGAGCGCCCCTACCGGCTCCCGACCGGGCCGCTGCTGCGGGTCGGAACCGTCGCGCTGCCCGGGCCGCGCACCCTGGTGCTGGTGGGCACCCACCACCTGGTGGCGGACGGCCGCACCCTCGACCTGCTGCTGGCCGAACTCGACCGCGCACTGTCGGCGCCGGCCGGCGAGGCCCCGGCGGAACCCGGCGGAGCGGGCGCCGACGAGGGGGCGCACGCCTACGCCCGCTGGCACGCCGAGCACCGGTCGACGGAGGCGTTCCGGGACGCCGAGCGGCACTGGGCCGAGGCGCTTGCCGGCGCCCCGACCCCCGTGGCCCTGGGCGGTGGCGGCGGGACGGACCGCCTGGACCGGGGCGAGACGCTGCGGCTTCCGCTGGCCGCGCGGTCGGCCCGGCGGCTGCGGTCCCTGGCAGCCGCGCACCGCCGCAGCCCGTTCGCGGTGCTGCTCGCCGCGTTCGCCGCCGTCCACGCGGTCTGGCACGGGGAGCCGGACGTGGTGCTGGGCACGGCGGTCGACGTCCGCACGCGCCGCTTCAGGGACACGTTCGGACACTTCGTCAACGTGGTGCCCGTGCGGCTGGACGCCGGTCCCGACACCCGGTTCGCCGACCTGCTGGCGGCGGCGGGCGACGGGCTGTTGGACGCCGTCGAGCACCGTCAGGTCCCGTTCGAGCGGATCGTCGGCCTGGCCGGCCCCGGGCGGCGGGGCGTCGCGCGCCCGCTGGTCAGGACGGTGGTGTCGGAGGCGAACCTGACCGGCCCCGACCGCCTCGGCGGCCTGTGCGCCAGGCGGCTGGCGGTGCCGCGCACCCGCGGCAGGTACGACGTCCTCCTCCAGGCCGACCTGTCCCACGCGGCCGAGACGCTGCTGGTGGAGTACGACACCGCGCTGCTGGGCCGGGACGACGTGCTGCGGCTCGTCGCCGACTGCGAGGATGTGCTGCGCGCGGCGGCGGACGACCCGGCCGGGCGGCGGCTCGCCGGGCTCACTGCCGGCCTCGCCGGCCCGCCGGCCGACCGCGCG
>NZ_RFFJ01000015.1 GCF_003696235.1 Streptomyces triticirhizae | reverse complement strand
GCGGCCAACAGCGCCGGCAGCCCCTCCGGCACGGCCACCGGCCCCGCCTCGGCCGCCGGCGGGCGGGGACCGCCCCGCTGGGCCGGCTTCGGCGGCTTCGGCGGCTCGGGCCGGTTGAAGAACGAGGCGGCGGGGCGCTCACCGCTCTCCACGGCCCGCACGGCGGCCCGCAGCTCCGCCGCCGCGTCGGCGGGGGTGGCGTGCTCGGAGGTCACAGCGAACTCCAGTCCTGGTCGGGGTAGTGGTGCACCGGCGCCGAGACGTCGTCCAGGGCCCGGCGAATCTCATCGGGAAGACTAAGCGCCTCCACTGACAACGCCTCCTCCAACTGCCGCGCCGTCCGCGCCCCCAGCAGCGGCGCCGCCACCCCCGGCCGGTCCCGCACCCAGGCGAGCGCCACCTGGGCCGGCGTCACCGCGAGCCCGTCGGCCGCTATGGCGACCGCGTCCACGATCCGGCCGGCCGCCTCGTCCAGATAGGGCGCGACAAAGCCCGCCAACACCTCGGAGGCACCCCGGGAGTCGGCCGGCCTGGCGCCCTCCCGGTACTTGCCGGTGAGCACCCCGCGCCCCAGCGGCGAGGACGGCAGCAGCCCGACGCCCAGGTCCAGCGCGGCCGGCAGCACCTCCCGTTCCACCCCGCGTTGCAGCAGCGAGTACTCCATCTGCGTGCTGGCCAGCCGGGTCCGGCCCAGCGGCGCCGCCAGCTGCCAGGTCGCCGCCTTGGCCAGCTGCCAGCCGCAGAAGTTGGAGACCCCGGCGTAACGGGCCCGGCCGGTGGCGATGGCCACGTCCACCGCCTGGAGCGTCTCGTCGAGCGGCGTCTCGGGGTCGAAGGCGTGGATCTGCCACAGGTCAACGTGGTCGGTGCGCAGCCGCGCCAGGGAGGCGTCGAGCGCCGCCAGCAGGTGACCGCGCGAGGTGTCGAAGCGGCGGTCCGGGTCGGGCACGCTGCCGGCCTTGGTGGCGATCACCAGGTCCTCGCGCGGCACCGAGCCGCCGACCAGCCGGCCCAGCATCCGTTCCGCCTCGCCGTCGGCGTAGACGTCGGCGGTGTCGACCAGCGTGCCGCCGGCGGCCCAGAACGTCTTCAGCAGCTCGGCCGCGTTCCGTTCGTCGATCTCCCTGCCCCAGGTGAGGGTCCCGAGCCCGAGGCGGGAGACGCGCAGTCCGGTACGGCCGAGGTGCCTGAGATCCATGGGCGTTGAGGGTACTTGCGGGCACGCGCTACAGTCCGGGGGACCGGTGCGTTACCGGTGAGTAGGCGGCGGTGAAGGGGATCTCATGCGGCTCGGAATCAACCTCGGCTACTGGGGCGCCGGGATGGACGCGGACAACCTGGCGGTGGCCCAGGAGGCCGACCGCCTCGGGTACGCGGTCTGCTGGGCCGCCGAGGCGTACGGTTCCGACGCCCCGACCGTGCTCTCCTGGGTCGCGGCCCAGACCGAACGCATCGACGTGGGCTCGGCGATCCTCCAGATCCCGGCCAGGACCCCGGCGATGACGGCGATGACGGCGGCCACCCTGGACAGCCTCTCCGGCGGCCGGTTCCGGCTGGGCCTGGGCGTCTCGGGGCCGCAGGTCTCCGAGGGCTGGTACGGGGTCCGCTTCGACAGGCCGCTGGCCCGCACCCGCGAGTATGTGGAGATCGTCCGCAAGGCGATGTCCCGCGAGCGGCTGACCCACCAGGGCGCGCACTGGACGCTGCCGCTGCCCGAAGGGCCGGGCAAGCCCATCAAGCTGACCGTGCACCCGATCCGCGAGCGCGTTCCCCTCTACATCGCCGCCATCGGCCCGAAGAACCTGGAGCAGACCGGGGAGATCGCCGACGGCGCCCTGCTGATCTTCTTCTCGCCCGAGCACGCCGAGGAGACGACGCTGGCGCCGCTGCGCGCCGGGCGGGAGCGGATCGGTCAGACGATGGACGGTTTCGATGTGGTGCCGACCGTTCCGCTGGCCATCGGTGACGATCTGACCGCGCTGGCCGACCACTTCCGCCCGTACACCGCGCTCTATGTGGGCGGGATGGGCAGCCGCAAGCAGAACTTCTACCACCGGCTGGCCCACCGGATGGGCTTCGGCGAGGCCGCCGACACCATCCAGGAGCGCTATCTCGCCGGCGACAGGGACGGCGCGGCCGCCGCCGTGCCGCGCGAGCTGATCGACGCGACCACGCTGATCGGGCCGGTGGAACGGGTCGCCGACCGGATGCGGGCCTTCGCCGACGCCGGAGTCACCACCCTCTCGCTCGCCCCGGCCGGGTTCACCCGTGAGGAGCGGTTCGCCGGCCTGCGCGCCGGGGTCGCCGCCCTGGAGCGCGCTGGCCTCGCCTGAGGGCGCGGGCCTCGCCTGAGGCGCCGGCGCGCGAGGGGCCGGCGCGCGCCGGTGAACGGGCGGCCACGCGTTCAACAGCCCACCCCGCACGGGGGACAGCGCCCTCGGAGCCCGCGTGGCCACGCCACCCCGCTGCTCTACCCTGGGCGCCATGCCCACGCTACTGCTGCTCCGGCACGGCCGGACCACCGCCAACTCCTCGGGGCTGCTCGCCGGCCGCACCCCCGGCGTCGACCTCGACGACTACGGCCGGGAGCAGGCGCGGGCGCTGCCCGGACGGCTGGCCGGGGTGCCGCTGGCCCTCGTCGTGCACAGCCCCCTGCTCCGCTGCGCGCGCACCGTCGCCCCGCTGCGCGAGGCGCGCCCCGAGCTGCCGGTCCACGCCGACGAGCGGGTCACCGAGTGCGACTACGGCCGGTGGACCAACCGGCCGCTCAAGGAGCTGGCCGAGACCGAGCTGATGCGCACCGTCCGCGTCCAGCCGTCCGCCGTGGTCTTCCCCGAGGGCGAGGCGCTGCGCGACGTCCAGCACCGCGTGGTGGCGGCCGTCCGCGAGTGGGACGCCCGGGTCGCCGAGGAACACGGCGCCGACGCGGTCTGGCTGATGTGCACCCATGGTGACAACATCAAGGCCGTGGTCGCCGACGCGCTGGGGATGCATCTCGACCTGTTCCAACGGCTGTTGCCGCACCCCGCCTCGGTGACCGCGATCCGCTACACCGAGCCCCCGATGCTGCTGCGCTTCGGGGACACCGGAGACCTGGGCGAGTTCGTGCCGCAGACCGAGGCCGCCGCCCGGGACGTCGCCGAGACCACCGAGTCCCCGGTGGGCGGCGGCGCCTAGGGAACGACGAGGGCCCCGCCCGGTGGCCGGCCACGGACGGTCCCGGGGCACGGTGATCGCGAAGCGCAGTAGGGTGCACGTGTCCCAGCAATCGATCCCCCGGAGCAGTACGTGTCCCGTCAGGTCTTCCTCTACGACCCTCCCGAACGCTTTGTCGCCGGGACCGTCGGGTTGCCTGGCCGCCGCACGTTCTTCCTACAGGCGTCGGCGGCCGGCCGTACCACCAGCGTCGCGTTGGAGAAGGCGCAGGTGGAAGCGCTCGCCGAGCGCATCGACGAGCTGCTGGACGAGGTCGTCCGGCGCTCGGGAGGCAACACCTCGGTCCCGGCCGTCGCCCCCTCCGAACTGACCGACACCGCGCCGCTGGCCTCGCCCGTGGACGAGGAGTTCCGGGTCGGCACCATGGCCCTGGCCTGGGACGGCGAGGCCGAGCGCATGATCGTCGAGGCGCAGGCGCTGGTTGAGCTGGAGGCGGACTCCGAGGAGGAGTTCGCCGAGGCCGAGGAGCGGCTGCTGCGCGACGACGAGAACGGCCCGCCCATGTTGCGGGTCCGGCTGAGCGGCACCATGGCGCGCGCCTTCGCCAAACGCGCCCTGGAGGTCGTCAACGCCGGCCGTCCGCCCTGCCCGCTGTGCAGCCTGCCGCTCGACCCGGAGGGACACGTATGTCCGCGCCAGAACGGATACCGTCGCAGCCGGGCGTGAGCACGTGTGAGGTCCTCGCCGAGGGCGAGTTGACGATCCTGGGGCAGGTCACCGACGCCTCCAACGCGGTCCTCTACGCCACCGTCGAGCGGGCCGGCCGCACCCTGCACTGCGTGTACAAGCCGGTGTCGGGCGAACGCCCGCTGTGGGACTTCCCCGACGGCACCCTCGCCGAGCGCGAGGTCGCCGCGTACGAGGTCTGCCGCGCGCTGGGCTGGGACCTGGTGCCGCCGACGGTGCTGCGCGAGGGGCCGCTGGGCGTCGGGATGTGCCAGCTGTGGGTGGGGCCCACGCCGGACGCGGCCGACTTCGGCCGGGGCCCCGAGCGGCTGTTGGCCCTGGTCGAGGGGGAGGAGCCCGGGCCCGGCTGGAAGGCCGTCGGCTTCGCCGAGGTCGCGGAGGGCCGCACGGCGCTGCTGGTGCACGCGGACGACGCGCGGCTGCGCCGGCTGGCGACCCTGGACGCGGTGATCAACAACGCCGACCGCAAGGGCGGCCACCTGCTGCCCCTGGACGACGGCCGGCTGCACGCCATCGACCACGGGGTCAGCTTCCATGTGGAGAACAAGTTGCGGACGCTGCTGTGGGGTTGGGGCGGCGAGCCGTTGCCGACGGACGTCCGCGCTGCCCTGGCCGGGCTGAGCGCGGAACTGGCCGACGGGCGCCCGCTGGCGAAGCGCCTCGCCGAGCTGCTGACCGAGGAGGAGTGCGAGGCCCTCCGCGAACGGGTCGCCGACCTGCTCGCCACCGGCACCCACCCCCTCCCCGGCGGCGAGTGGCCCGCGATCCCCTGGCCCCTGATCTGACCCGCGTCTGCCCCGCCCCTGATCCTTGCCCTCCGGGCGGCGGCCCCTCGGGGCCCTCAGCCCTCCTCGGGCCCTCGGGAGTGTTCGGGGCCGTAGGGCGAGGACACGGGATCTCCTTCTCAGCTGCCTGCGCCGCGCGTGAGGGCGCCGCGCGTGAACGCCGCCGCGCGTGAGGGCGCCGCGCGACACGCCGCGCCCGTACAGTAACGGCCCGACCGGCTCTGACGGCGCCGGCCGGGCCCTCGGCGGAGCGACGACGGCCGGGGGCCCGCCCCCGGAGGGCTCCCGCCGGGACGGGGCTCGGCCCGTGACGTTAGGCTCGTTGGCATGTATGCCTGGCCTGCCTCGAAGGTCCCCGTTCTGCCCGGTCAGGGCCCGGATCTGACGATCCACGACACCTCCGCGCGACGGCCCGTGACGCTGTCGCCCGGGCCCGTCGCGCGGCTCTATGTCTGCGGCATCACCCCCTATGACGCGACGCACATGGGCCACGCGGCCACCTACACCGCGTTCGACCTCGTGCAGCGGATCTGGCTGGACTCGGGGCGGCAGGTCGAGTACGTGCAGAACGTCACCGACGTCGACGACCCGCTGTTGGAGCGGGCCGAGGCCACCGGGGAGCCGTGGACCGAGCTGGCCGAGCGCGAGACCGCGCTGTTCCGGGAGGACATGACCGCGCTGCGGATGCTGCCGCCCGACCACTACGTCGGCGCGGTGGAGGCCATACCCCGGATCGTTCCGCTGATCGAACGGCTCCGGGAGGCCGGCGCCGCCTACGACGTGGACGGCGACACCTACTTCTCCGTCGCCTCCGACGCCCGCTTCGGCTCGGTCGCCGGGCTGGACGCCGCCACGATGCGGGAGCTGTCCGCCGAGCGCGGCGGCGACCCGGACCGCCCCGGCAAGAAGAACCCGTTGGACCCGCTGTTGTGGCGGGCCGCCCGCCCGGGCGAGCCGTCGTGGGACGGCGCCAGCCTCGGTGCCGGCCGGCCCGGCTGGCACGTGGAGTGCGTCGCCATCGCGCTGGACCACCTGGGCATGGGCTTCGACATCCAGGGCGGCGGCTCCGACCTGGCCTTCCCGCACCACGAGATGGGCGCCTCGCACGCCCGCGTCCTCACCGGGACCCACCCGTACGCGCACGCCTATGTGCACGCCGGGATGGTGGGCTACGAGGGCGAGAAGATGTCCAAGTCCAAGGGCAACCTCGTGCTCGTCTCCCAGCTGCGGAGGGACCACTGGGACCCGGCCGCGATCAGGCTGGCTCTGCTGGCGCACCACTACCGCGCCGACTGGGAGTGGACCGACGACGTGCTCGGCGCGGCCGTGGCCCGGCTGGCCCGCTGGCGGCACGCCGTCTCCCGGCCCGACGGCCCGCCCGCCGACGCGCTGGTGGCCGAGGTGCGGGCCGCCCTGGCGAACGACCTGGACGCGCCGGCCGCGCTGCGCGCCGTCGACCGCTGGGCCGAGGCCCAGGACCGCGACGGCGGCGACGACCCGGGCGCCCCGGGCGTGGTCTCCCGCGCCGTGGACGCGCTGCTGGGCGTCGCCCTGTAGGCGCGGCCGAAGGCCCGCCGCAGGCGGGCGAGGAACCAGCGACGCGCGGCAACTTCCCGCTCATACAAGGAAGTTGACGCGCGTCGCACAGGCCGTTCGGCTCCCGGCGCCGCTACTCCTCGGGCTCCTTGCCGCCCCCGTCCTGCGGGCCGGGCTCGCCCTCGGGCGGGCGGGGCCGGCGCGGCCGGTGGCTGCCCGGGTCGCGCAGATAGGAGCCCTGCTCGCCGCCGCCCGGCGGCTGCCCGTCCCGGCGCCGCAGATACCGTTCGAACTCCTTGGCGATGGCCTCGCCCGAGGCCTCCGGCAGTTCGGCCGTGTCCCTGGCCTCCTCAAGGGACTTCACATACTCCGCCACCTCGCTGTCCTCGGCGGCGAGTTGGTCCACGCCGATCTGCCAGGCGCGGGCGTCCTCGGGCAGGTCGCCCAGCGGGATGCCCAGGTTCAGCAGGTCCTCCAGCGCGTGCAGCAACGCCAACGACGCCTTGGGGTTGGGCGGTTGGGCCACATAGTGCGGCACGGCCGCCCAGAGCGTCACCGCCGGGACGCCGGCGTGGCCGCAGGCCTCCTGGAGAATGCCGACGATGCCGGTCGGCCCCTCGTACCGCGACTCCTCCAGGTCCAGGGTCCTGGCCAGGTCCTCGTCCGAGGTGACGCTGGTGACCGGAACGGGACGGGTGTGCGGGGTGTCACCCAGCAGGGCGCCCAGCACCACCACCATCTCCACGCCCAACTCGTGGGCGAAGCCCAGGATCTCGTTGCAGAACGAGCGCCAGCGCATACTCGGTTCGATGCCCCGCACCAGCACCAGGTCCCGCCGTCTGACCGGGCCGTCATCGGAGCCGATCCTCACCACGGAGAGCCTGGTCGTGGGCCAGGTGATGCGCCGCACCCCGCCGTCCAGCCAGATGTGGGGACGGTTGACCTGGAAGTCGTAGTAGTCCTCGGCGTCCAGGGCCGCGAACACCTCGCCCTTCCACTCCCGTTCCAGGTGTGCCACCGCTGCGGAGGCGGCGTCACCAGCATCGTTCCAGCCTTCGAACGCGGCCACCATGACCGGGTCAACCAGCTCGGGAACTCCGTCGAGCTCGATCACCCAGCGCCTCCTCCCGGCCGGGACGGGACGGTGTTGTCCGACCCGGCTGCATCAAGTTTCTGTGCGGCCCCAGCCTACGGCGTGACCGTGCCCAGCCGGCCGTCCTCGTACGCCTGCCCGGGGCAGGCTTGTCGCCGAAGGGCTCGCACGGGGGCCGGAACGGCTCCGTGAACCGTTCACTCCCACAGGGCGGTGGGCGCCTCACGGCGCAGCACCGGGGCGACCTCCTCGGCGAACCGGTGCAGCGTCTCGATCTGTTCGGAGCGCCCGGCGCCGAGCCCGTCCACGGTGAGAGACAGCAGGTCATGGCGGTAGGAGGCGTGGAAGTCCAGGATCTTGTCGATCACCCGCTGGGGGCTGCCGATCAGCGCCGGGCCGCTCTCCACGGCCTCCTCGATGGTGGTGAACGGCGTGTTGTAGCCGGCCCGGCCCACCAGGTGCGGCTTGAACGACTGGCGCACCCGGGCCTCGTAGAGCGCGCCGTAGCGCTCGATCGCGCGCTCCGTGGTGTCCGCGAGACACAGCCCGCCCGAGCCAGCGCCCAGGAACGCCAGGGCCGGGTCGTGGCCGTACGCCGCGTACCGCTCGCGGTAGTGGTCAACCAGCCGAACGTACGCCTCCCTTGGCTGGATCGCGTTGGCCGTGAAGAGCGGGTCGCCATAACGGGCCGCCAGCTCCGTGGAGTTCTCGCTGGTGGCCGAGCCGTGCCAGACGCGGGGCGGCCCGTCGAACGGGCGGGGCACGGTGGTGACCTCGTGCAGCGGTGGCCGGAACTCACCCGCCCAACTGACGTTCTCCTCCCGCCACAGCCGGCGCAGCAGCGCGTACTTCTCGGCCAGCAGGTCCCACTGCCGCTCCTCGGCCAGGCCGTAGAGCGAGAAGTGGCCGGCCTCCGAGCCCTTGCCGATCACCAACTCCAGGCGCCCGTGGGCCAGTTGGTCGAGGGTGGCGTACTCCTCGGCGACCCGCACCGGGTCCAGGACGGAGAGCACGGTTACTCCGGTCAGCAGCCGCACCCGGGAGGTGCGGGCGGCGATCGCGGCGAGCACCACCGCCGGGCTCGACGACAGGAAGTCGCCGGCGTGGCGTTCGCCGACG
This sequence comes from Streptomyces triticirhizae, assembly GCF_003696235.1. Lineage (GTDB taxonomy): Bacteria > Actinomycetota > Actinomycetes > Streptomycetales > Streptomycetaceae > Streptomyces > Streptomyces triticirhizae. The sequence goes on along the minus strand of NZ_RFFJ01000015.1, from coordinate 44,133 downwards.
GCCACCGCGTCGAAGCCGAGCCGCTCGGCGGCGACGGCCACCTCGACCACGTCGGCCAGCCGCTCGGCGGCCGGCGTCACCGCCCCGGTCAACGGGTGCGGGGCCGAGCCGATCAGGGACAGCACGGAGAACCTCATGCGGTCGGCACCTCCTTCGGATCGCGGCCCTGCCGGGGCCGGGCGCGGGTGCCGGGGATGGCGGCGAGCAGCTCGCGGGTGTAGGGGTGCGCGGGCTCGGCGAAGATCCGGCCGACCGGCCCCTCCTCGACCACCTCGCCCCGGCGCATCACCGCGACCCGGTGGGCGATCCGGCGCACCACAGCCAGGTCGTGCGAGATGAACAGGTAGGCGAGCCCCAGCTGCTCCTGGAGCGTGGCCAGCAGGTCCAGGATCTGGGCCTGGGAGGTCACGTCCAGCGCGGAGACCGGCTCGTCGCACACCACCAGGTCGGGCTCCAGCGCCAGCGCCCTGGCGATGGCGACGCGCTGCCGCTGCCCGCCGGACAGCTCGGCCGGCCGCCGGTGCAGGGTGCGGGCGGGCAGGCCGACGCGCTCCAGCAGCTCGGCGGCGCGGGCCTGGCGCACCCGGCGCGGCCCGACGCCGAAGGCCCGCAGCGGCTCCCCGATCACCTCGCCCACCGAGAAGCGGGGGTTCAGCGAGGCGTACGGGTTCTGGTAGACGATCTGCGCCCGGCGCCGCAGCCGGCGCAGCGCCGAGCCGCGCAGCGCGGTGATGTCCCGCCCGTCGAAGACGACCCGGCCCGAGGTGGGGTCGGTCAGCCGCACCAGCATCCGCGCGGTGGTCGACTTCCCCGAGCCCGACTCGCCGACCAGCGCGAGGGTCTCGCCGGCGCGCACCGCCAGGCTGACCCCGGCGACCGCCCGGGTCGGCGGTGCCCCGCTGCCGCGCGGCGCGGGGAAGACCTTCACCAGGTCCTCGGCCCGCACCAGCGGCGGCCGCTCCGGGTCGGCGGCCGGCGCCCTGGCGGCGACCGGGCCGCCGTCCAGGCTGGGCGCCGACCGCAACAGGGCCTTGGTGTACGGGTGTCGCGGGTCGCCCAGCACCCGCTCGGCCGGGCCGACCTCCACGATCCGGCCCTGCGACATCACCGCGATCCGCCGAGCCCGGTCGGCCGCGACGCCCAGGTCGTGGGTGATCAGCAGCACGGCGGTGCCGGTGGAACGGGTCAACGCCTCCAGGTGGTCCAGGATGTGCCGCTGCACGGTCACGTCCAGCGCGCTGGTCGGCTCGTCGGCGATCACCAGGCGCGGGTCGGCGGCCAGCGCGATGGCGATCAGCACCCGCTGCCGCAGGCCGCCGGAGAGCTGGTGGGGGAACTGCCGGGCGCGCACGGCAGGTTCGGGCACGCCGGCGCGCTCCAGCAGGGCCACGGCCCGCTCCCGCGCCTCGGCCCGGTCGGCGAGCCGGTGGATCAGCAGCACCTCGGCGACCTGGCGGCCCACCCGTTGCACCGGGTTGAGGGAGACGGTCGGGTCCTGCGGCACCAGGCCGATCTCCCGGCCGCGCAGCGAACGGAGCCGGCGCTCGTCGGCCCGGGCCAGGTCCGTTCCGTCGAAGTCGATCCGGCCGGCCGCCCGCACCCCGCCCGCCGGCAGCAGCCCCATCACGGCGTGCCCGGTGCTGCTCTTGCCCGAGCCGGACTCGCCGACCAGCGCCACCACCTCGCCCGGCGCGACGTCCAGGCTCACCCCGCGCACCGCCTCCTCGACCCCGCCCCGGGTGTGGTAGCTCACCCGCAGGTCGGCGATCGACAGCAACGGCCGTGCGGGGTCGCGTTCCTGAGGTTCCGTCACAGCGCCTCCCCCGTTCCCCGGTCCAGCGCGCGGGCGATCCGGTTCGCCGCCAGCACGGTCAGCGCGATGGTGAGCCCCGGCAGCGTGGTCAGCCACCAGGAGGTGGCCAGGTAGTCCCGGCCGCCGGCGACCAGCGAGCCCCACTCCGGCTCAGGCGGCACGGCCCCGTAGCCGAGGAAGCTCAGCGAGGAGATGGCCAGCACCACCGTGCCGAACTCGACGGCGGCGAAGACCACGACCGGACCCCACGCCCCGGGCAGCACATGGCGCAGCAGCACGCCGGGCCAGCGGGTGCCGGAGGCGTGCGCGGCCTCCACGTAGTCGCTCTCCCGCACCCGGAGCACCTGCGCGCGCATCACCCGGGCGAAGCCCGCGATGCTCACCGCGCCCACGGCGACGGCCACCCGCGTGGTGCCGAAGCCGAGCGCGGTGATCAACGCCAGCGACAGCAGCAGCCCGGGGATCGCCAGCAGCACGTCGGCGACCCGCATCAGCACGTCGTCGACCACGCCGCCCGCCGCGCCGGCCAGCAGGCCCAGCAGCGAGCCAGGGACCAGGCCGATGGCGATGGCCAGCAGCGCGGCGCGCAGCGTCGGCGCGGTGCCGTGCACCGTGCGGGACAGCAGGTCGCGGCCCAACTGGTCGGTGCCGAAGGGGTGTTCGAGGCTGGGCGGCAGCAGCTTGTCGGCCGGCACCCCGGTCAGCGGGTCCTGGCCCGTCAGCAGCCCCGGCGCCAGCGCGGCCAGTCCCACCAGCACCAGCAGCACCACCGACAGCACCAGGCCCGGGGCGCGCAGCGCGGCCCGCGCCCGGGAGGGCCACGCGGCGGCGGGCGAACGTTCCAGCGTCTCCGAGGTCATCGCGCCACCGCCCCGCCCGTGGTCACCCGGGGGTCGAGCAGCGGGTAGACCAGGTCGACCAGCAGGTTGGCCAGCACGAACGCCACCGCGCCCAGCATCACCAGCCCCTGCACCACCGGGATGTCCTGCACGGTGACCGAGGTCGCCGTGATCCGCCCAACCCCCGTGCGGGAGAAGACCGTCTCCACCACCACCGAGCCGGCCAGCAGGTTGCCCACCAGCACGCCGAAGACCGTGAACGCCGGCAGCGAGGCGTTGCGCGCCGCGTGCCGCAGCGTCACCCGCGCCCGGCTGGCGCCCTTGGCCAGGGCCGTCTCCACATAGGGCTCGCGCAGCGCGTCCCGCAGGCTCTTGGCGAAGACCTGCGCCAGCACCGCCGAGGTCGGCAGCGCCAACGTCAACGCCGGCAGCACCAGGCTCCGCCACCCCTGGTCGCCGATCGCCGGCAGCAACCCCCAGCGGAACGACACGAGTTGGATCAGCAGCAGCCCCACCCAGAAGGTGGGCGCCGAGGCGCCGACCGAGGGCAGCGACAGCAGCAGCTGCCGCAGCCAGGGCCGTCGGGTGTGCGCGCCGGCCAACGCCACCGCCGAGCCGAGCAGCAGCGCCAACGCCCCGCCCGCGCACGTCAGTTGGAGCGTCGCCGGCAGCTGTTCCGCGACCATGGCGGAGACCCGTTCCCCGGTCTGCACCGAGGTGCCCAGGTCGCCGGTGAGCGCCGCGCCCAGCCGGTCGAGGTACTGCTCGGCCAGCGGCGCGTCCAGCCCGTACTCGGCGCGCACCGCGTCCAGTTGCTCCTCGGTGACCTCGGTGACCTCCCCGCCGCCGGCTGCCATGATCTCCACCGGGTCGCCGGGCAGCAGATAGAGCACCGCGAAGGAGAGCGTGTAGGCCGCCCACAGCACCAGCACCGCCTGGAGCAGTCGGCGCGCCACATAGCGTCCCATCCCGGGCCGCCGCTCAGCCGCGCCACGTGTCGTGGAACTGGAGCCGCGAACTGGCCTCGAAGTCCAGGTCGTGGACGTCCCCGTCCAGACCCAGCACCGTGGTCAGCTCGAAGACCGGCACCAGATAGCCCTTCTCCAGAAGCTCCCGCTGGAGCCGCTCCACCAGCGGCCCGCGCACCTCGGGGTCGACGGAGGCGTTCTGCTCGTTCAGCAGCGCCTCCAGGTCGGGGTCGTCCACCCGGGAGAGGTTGGCCAACTCGGCGGAGAACGCGGCCCGCAGGATGTCGGGGTCGGTGCGCGTGGTGTTGGACCAGGCGTAGTCGTAGTCGCCCTCCTCGCGGACGGCGTTGTACTCCGCGATGGTGACCGTCCGCAGCGTGACGTCGATGCCGACCTCCCGCAGCTGCTGCTGGATCAGCTCCAACGAGGGTTGGTTCGGGCCGAAGTTGGCGCCCCACACGATGTCCAGGTGCAACGGCTGCCCGTCCCGCTCCCGGATGCCGTCGGGCCCCTCCTCCCAGCCGGCCTCCTCCAACAGCGCCTCGGCGGCGGCCGGGTCGTGGGCCAGCAGGTCGGACTGGTCGGCGTACAGGTCGGTGGTCGAGGCCAGCGAGCTGGTCGCCGGCCGGTAGGACTCCGACAGCACGGTGTCCACGACCTCCTGCCGGTCGATGGCCAGCGAGACGGCCTGCCGCACCCGGGGGTCGGCCGGGATGGGCCGCTCCAGCTGCGGGAAGAGGGAGAACGGCAGTCCCGGGTTGGCGCGGCGCTCCAGCGTCAGGCCCGACGCCTCCAGGGTGGCCTCGTCCTGTGGGGCCACGCCGCCGATCGCGTCCACCTGCTGCGAGGACAGCCCTCCGGTGCGCACCCCCGACTCGGGGATCACCTCGAACGTCAGCCGATCAAGCCGCGCCGGTCCCTCCGGCTCGTCCCACAGCGAGGAGCCCCAGGCGTAGTCCTCCCTGCGGACCTGCCGCACGAAGCTGTTGAGGCGGTACTCCTCCAGCGTGAACGGGCCCGAGCCCACCACCGTCACGCACCGGTCGGCGGGGTCGTCCTCCAGCGTGGCCGGCGACAGCAGGCCCAGCGCCGGAGTCGAAGTGGCCTGGAGGAACTGGGCGTTGGGCCGCTCGAAGGTGACCTCGGCCGTCAACTCGTCCAGCACCTCGGTGCTCTGGTAGCCCGTCAGATAGCTGAGCGCCAGCGGCGCCCTGGGGCCCAGCTCCTGGATGCCGTCCAGGTTCCGCCGCAGCGCCTCGGCGTCGACGGGCGCCCCGTCGCTGAACGTCACGCCCTCGCGCAGCGTGAACGTGTAGACCGTGGCGTCCTCGTTGACCTCCCAGGACTCCGCCAGCCAGGGCACGATCTCCCCGGTCTCGGGGTCCTGGTCGGTGAGCGAGTCCACCAGCTGCCTGGCCGGATAGATCGTGTCGTTGGTGCCGGCCTGCTGTGGGTCGGCACAGGTCGGCGCGGAGGCCAGGGCGAAGGTCAACTCCCCGCCCGAGACCGGCTCCCCGCCGCCCTGCCCGGAGCCGGAGGACGAGGCGGCCGAGGAACAGCCGGAGACCAGCAGCACGCCACACAGCAGCGCCGCCGGCACGGCCGGCCGGCGACGGGCGGTGGGGAACAACGACGGTGACGACGCCGGTGACGACGGCGAGAGACTGAACCGCACGGGCGACAACTCCTTCAGGTCGCAACGCGGTTCAGTCTCTCGCCGTCGTGTTGACGCGGTATGAAGGGAAGATGGTCTAAACGCCCGTGCCCAGCACCCGCTCGACCTTCTCCCGCACCTCGGGCGTGTCCAGGCCCCTGATGGTCAGCGTGGTGCGCCGACGCAGCACGTCGTCGGTGGTCTCGGCCCACTCGCGGTCCCTGGCGTAGACGAGCTGCGCCATGATCTCCGGGCTGTCCGGATGCACCCGCTCGCCCAGGGCCGGGTCCTGGCGCGCCAGTTCCGCGACGTCCAGCGCCAACGAGCCGTAGTGACCGGCCAGATGGGCCGCCGTCGCCGGGCCGAGCAGCTCGCCCAGCTCGGGGTCGGCCAGCAGCCGGTGGGCCACCGCGTTGGGCGCCGCCACGCCCGGCAGCGGCACCCGCCGCACCAGGTCGGAGACCGGCTCCATCTCCGCGCCCAGCGGGCCGCCCGGCAGCTTGGCCAGCTTGCGCAGCACGGTGCGTCCGATGTGCCGGTAGGTCGTCCACTTGCCGCCCGCCACCGACAGCATCCCGCCGGCGCCCTCGGTGACCACCGTCTCCCGCTTGGCCTTGGCGACCCCGCCCGGGCCGCCGGGCAGCACCCGCAGCCCGGCGAAGGCGTAGGTCATCAGGTCCCGGTCCAGCTGCTCGTCGCGCACCGAGTGCCCGGCCTCGTCGAGGATCTGCGCGATGTCCGCCTCGGTCGGCGCGACCTCGCCCGGGTCGCCCTCGTAGGTCTCGTCGGTGGTGCCCAGCAGCAGCTGGTCCTCCCAGGGCAGGGCGAACGTGATCCGGTACTTGTCCACCGGGGTGGCCAGCGCCACCGGCCAGGGCGCGACCCGCCGCATCACCAGGTGCACGCCCTTGGAGAGCCGCACGCTGGGCTCGGCGCCCGGGTCCTCCATCAGCCGCAGCCGGTCCACCCACGGGCCGGTCGCGTTGAGCATCAGCCGGGCGTTCACCCCGAACTCCGAGCCGTCCAGCCGGTCCCGCAGCTCGGCGCCGGTGACCCGGCCCGCCGTCTTGCGCAGCCCGGTGACCTCGGCGTGGTTGAGCACCGTCGCGCCGGCCTCGGCGGCGGCGCGGACCGTCATCACCGCGACGCGGGCGTCGTTCATCTGGTGGTCGCCGTAGACCGCGACGGCCTTCAGGCCCTCGGTGCGCAGCGCGGGCACGGTGGCCGCCGCCTTCCTCGGCGAGACGACCCGGCCGACGCCGTCGCCGAAGGCGGAGAGCGCCGAGTAGGCGAAGACCCCGGCGCCGAGCTTCGCCGCGCCGTGCGGGCCACCCTCGTAGACCGGGAGATAGAAGGTGAGCGGGTTGACCAGGTGCGGCGCGACGTCCTTCGCCAACACCCGCCGCTCGTGGTGGTTCTCGGCCACCAGGCGCACGGCGCCGGTCTGGAGGTAGCGCAGGCCGCCGTGCACCAGCTTGGAGGACGCGGACGAGGTGGCGCCGGCGAAGTCGCCGGCGTCCACCATCGCCACCCGCAGACCCGACTGGGCGGCGTGCCAGGTGACCGAGGTACCCAGGATGCCGCCCCCGATGACCAGCAGGTCATAGGTAGCCTCGGCGAGCCGCTGTCGGGTCTCGGCGCGCCGTTCGGCGCGGGCTATCGCGGCCGGTTCGGCTGTCGGGTGCGGGGTGTTCATCTGATGTCAGCCTTCCTCGTCGAGCCAGCCCATGGTCCGCTGCACGGCCTTGAGCCAGAACTGGTACTCCCGGTCGCGCTCGGCCGGGTCCATCTCGGGCGTCCACTCGGCCGCGCGTCGCCAGTTGGCCCGCAGGTCCTCGATGTTGGACCAGAAGCCGACGGCGAGCCCGGCGGCGTAGGCGGCGCCGAGACAGGTCGTCTCGGAGACCATCGGCCGCACCACGGGCGCGTCCAGAAAATCCGAGATGTTCTGCATGAGTAGATTATTGGACGTCATCCCGCCGTCCACCTTCAGGGAGGTCAGCTCGACGCCGGAGTCCTTCTTCATGGCGTCGACGATCTCCCTGGTCTGCCAGGCCGTGGCCTCCAGGACCGCCCTTGCGATGTGGGCCTTGGTGACATAGCGGGTCAGACCGGCGATGACGCCCCGCGCGTCGGCCCGCCAGTAGGGCGCGAACAGCCCGGAGAACGCCGGCACGAAGTAGGCGCCGCCGTTGTCGTCCACCGAACGGGCCAGCGTCTCGATCTCGGCCGCGCTGTGGATCAGGCCCATCTGGTCGCGCATCCACTGCACCAGCGCGCCGGTGATCGCGATGGACCCCTCCAGCGCGTAGACCGGCTGCTGGTCGCCGATCCGGTAGCCCACCGTGGTGACCAGGCCGGCATAGGAGTTGATGGCCTGGTTGCCGGTGTTCATCAGCAGGAACGTTCCGGTGCCGTAGGTCGACTTGGCCTCGCCCACCGAGAAACAGGTCTGCCCGAAGAGCGCCGCCTGCTGGTCGCCCAGCGCCGAGGCGACCGGCACGCCGTCCAGCACGCCGCCCTTGGCGTGGCCGTAGACCTCGGAGGAGGAACGGATCTCCGGAAGAACCTCCATCGGTACGCCGATCGAGTCACAGATGCGCTCCTCCCAGCGCAGCGTGCGCAGGTTCATCAGCATCGTGCGGGAGGCGTTGGTGACGTCCGTGACATGCGCCCCGCCGTCGGGGCCGCCGGTCAGGTTCCAGATCACCCACGAGTCCATCGTCCCGAAGAGGATCTCGCCGCGCTCGGCGCGCTCCCGCAGCCCCTCCACGTTGTCCAACAGCCACCGGATCTTGGGCCCGGCGAAGTAGGAGGACAGCGGCAGCCCGGTCTCCCGGCGGAAGCGGTCCTGGCCGACGTTGCGCCCCAGCTCGCGACAGAGCGCGTCGGTGCGGGTGTCCTGCCAGACGATGGCGTTGTGGACCGGCTCGCCCGTGGTGCGGTCCCACAGCAGGGTGGTCTCGCGCTGGTTGGTGATGCCGATCGCCTTGACGTGCTCCCTGGTGATCTCGGCCTTGGCCAGCGCGCCGGCCACGACCTCCTGGACGTTGGCCCAGATCTCCCTGGCGTCGTGTTCCACCCAGCCCGGTTTGGGAAAGATCTGCTCGTGCTCCTTCTGTTCGACGGAGACGATGCGCCCGTCGCGGTCGAAGACGATGCAGCGGCTGGAGGTGGTGCCCTGGTCGATCGCGGCGATGTACTCGCGCGCCTCGGTGGTGAGTGCGGGGTCCTGAGCGTCGGTCATGGTTGGCGACTCCTGGTCGTGGCGTTGCGGTCGTGCTGGTCGCGGGTACCCGTTCCGGTCGCGGGGCGCCGGGTGGATCGGTCAGAAGAGGAGATTGAAGACGACGGCCGCGATCGTGGCGCCGATCAGCGGTCCGACGACGGGAATCCAGGAGTAGCCCCAGTCGGAGCCGCCCTTGTTGGGCAGGGGGAGGAGCGCGTGGACGATGCGGGGCCCGAGGTCACGGGCCGGGTTGATCGCGTAGCCCGTCGGCCCACCGAGCGAGAGGCCGATCCCGAGCACGATCAGGGCCACCATCAGCGGACCCGTGCCGGAGAGCGCCAGGTCGTCGTTGACGCCGATGGTCAGCACGCCGATCACCAGCACGGCCGTCGCGATGATCTCGGTGGCCAGGTTCTGCACCGTGTTGCGGATCTCCGGCGCGGTGGCGAAGACGCCCAGCACAGGACCCGGCTCGCCCGGCTCGGTCGCGCGCCGCTCGGCCTTCCGCTCGTTGCTCTCGTCGAAGGCGCGCGGGCCCGGCGTGGCCGAGCCGCTGACCTCCTCGCGGTCCAGCAGATGCGCCTGGAAGTGTCCGTAGTAGGCGAGCCAGACGAGCACGGCGCCGAGCATCGCGCCCAGCATCTGCCCGGCGACATAGGTGGGAACGTCGCTCCACTCGCCGGTGTCGATGGCGATGCCCAGCGTCACCGCCGGGTTGATGTGCGCGCCGGAGAGCTGGGTGGAGGCGTAGGCGCCGGTGAGCACCGCCATACCCCAGCCGAGGGTCACCACGACCCAGCCGGCCTCGAACGATTTCGACTTCTTGAGAACGGTGCCGGCGACGACGCCACCACCGAGCACGATCAGTACGGCGGTGCCGAGCACCTCGCCGAAGAAGATATCGGAGCTGGACACCCGTGACTCCTTTGTCCTTCGTCCAGGGGATTCCTGGGCGACATCCGTCCAGTGTTCGACATTATCGACCAACGAACGGCAGTGTTCTCCCCGGGGAGGGCTCCGTCAAGTGGGTAGGCGCCAGATACCTCTCCGGTGTCTGGATTGTCCTAGAAGCGCCCGGCTCCGAGGTCCCGCGACACGGCCCGGGCGCAGTCCCGCACCGCCGCCACCAGCCGGGGTCGGGGCGCCTCGCCGTCGAGCACCCGCTCCACGGCGCCCGTGATGCCCACCGCGCCCACCGGCATCCGGCGGCGGTCCACGATCGGGGCCGCGACCGAGGCGACGCCGTCCCAGGTCTCCCCGACGTCACTCGCCCAGCCGCGCGCCCGCACCGCCTCCAACTCCCGGTCGAAGGCGGCCGGGTCCGTGACCGTCAGCGGGGTGATCGCGGCGAAGTCCGAGTCCATCGCCTCGTTGTGCGCCACCGGGTCGAACGCCGCCAGCACCTTCCCCAGTGCCGTGCTGTGCAGCGGCTGCATCGCCCCCACCTCCAGCACCTGGCGGCTGTCGTCGGGCCGGAAGACGTGGTGGACGATCAGCACCCCGCGCTGGTGGAGCACGCCCAGATAGGTGCTCTCCCCGCTGGACCTGGCCAGGTCGTCCGTCCACACCAGCGCCCTGGCGCGCAGCTCGTGGACGTCGAGGTAGCTGTTGCCCAGGCGCAGCAGCTCGGCGCCCAGCTGGTACTTCCCGGAGATCTCGTCCTGCTCGACGAAGCCCTCCTGCTGGAGCGTGCGCAGCAGCCCGTGCGTGGTGGCCTTGGCCAGCCCTATGGCCGAGGCGATGTCGGACAGACCCAGCCGCCGCTCGCCGCCGGCGAGCAGGCGCAGCACCGCGGCCGCGCGTTCCAGTGACTGGATGGTCCGAGCCATGAGGCCGCCTCCCTGCGTCCCGCCCCGCGAAACATCTTCCGTTCGACATTGTCGAACTCCAGTGGGGGATGTCGATACCCCCAGGCCAGGAATGAGTTTACGGCGGTCCGATTCCCGGAAAGTTCCGCTCTCTGGCGCGGCCACCCGGTTAGGCTGCTGGGGTGCGTCACCGTGAGCGGAGGCGCATAGCCGACAGCCGTCGCACCTCTGGGAGAGAAGCCCATGGCCCTTGCCAGCCTGCCCACCACCAGCCAGGCGCAGCGCGCCCAGGCCCTGCGAGACGCCCTCGCCAGCCGCGTCGTGGTCGCCGACGGAGGAATGGGCACGATGCTCCAGGCGCAGGACCCCTCGCTGGAGGACTTCCAGCAGTTGGAGGGGTGCAACGAGGTCCTCAACGTCACCCGCCCCGACATCGTGGCCAACGTCCACCGCGAGTACCTGGCCACCGGCATCGACTGCGTGGAGACCAACACCTTCGGCGCCAACCTCGCCGCCCTCGGGGAGTACGACATCCCCGAGCGGGTCCACGAGCTGTCCGAGGCGGGCGCCCGGGTGGCCAGGGAGGTGGCCGACGCCTTCGCCGCCGAGGACGGCCGCGTCCGCTGGGTGCTGGGCTCGATGGGCCCCGGCACCAAGCTGCCCACCCTCGGCCACACCAGCTACCGGCCGCTGCGCGACGCCTACCAGCAGAACGCCGAGGGCCTGATCGCCGGCGGGGCCGACGCGCTGCTCGTCGAGACCAGCCAGGACCTGCTCCAGACCAAGGCCGCCACGCTGGGCGCCCGTCGCGCGCTGGCCGCGCTCGGCGTCGACCTGCCGCTGCTGGTGCAGGTGACCGTCGAGACCACCGGGACCATGCTGCTCGGCTCGGAGATCGGCGCCGCGCTGACCGCGCTGGAGCCCCTGGGCATCGACATGATCGGCCTCAACTGCGCCACCGGCCCCGCCGAGATGAGCGAGCACCTGCGCCACCTGGCCCGGCACAGCCGGCTTCCGCTGTCCTGTATGCCCAACGCGGGCCTGCCCGTGCTCGGCAAGGACGGCGCCCACTATCCGCTGACCCCCGAGCAACTCGCCGACGCGCACGAGGAGTTCGTGGCCGAGTTCGGCCTCTCCCTGGTCGGCGGCTGCTGCGGCACCACGCCCGAGCACCTGCGCCACGTGGTGGAGCGGGTGCGCGGCGCCACCCCGCCCGCCCGCGAGCCGCAGCCCGAGCCCGGCGCCTCCTCGCTGTACCAGAGCGTTCCGTTCCGCCAGGACACCGCCTATCTCGCGATCGGCGAGCGCACCAACGCCAACGGCTCCAAGAAGTTCCGCGAGGCCATGCTGGAGGGCCGCTGGGACGACTGCGTGGAGCTGGCGCGCGAGCAGATCCGCGAGGGCGCGCACCTGTTGGACCTGTGCGTGGACTACGTGGGCCGGGACGGCGCCGCCGACATGAGCGAGATCGCCGGCCGGCTGGCCACCGCCTCCACCCTGCCCATCGTGCTGGACTCCACCGAACCGGCCGTGCTGGAGGCCGGGTTGGAGCACCTCGGCGGGCGCGTGGTGATCAACTCGGTCAACTACGAGGACGGCGACGGCCCCGACTCCCGGTTCGCCCGCGTCGCCCGGCTGGCCGCCGAGCACGGCGCCGCGCTGATGGCCCTCACCATCGACGAGGAGGGCCAGGCCCGCACCCCCGAGCACAAACTCGCCGTCGCCGAGCGGCTGATCGCCGACCTCACCGACAACTGGGGCTTCCGGCCATCCGACATCCTGATCGACTTCCTGACGTTCACCATCTGCACCGGGCAGGAGGAGTCCCGCAAGGACGGCGTCAACACCATCGAGGCCATCAGGGAGTTGAAGCGCCGCCACCCCGACGTCGGTACCACGCTGGGCCTGTCGAACATCAGCTTCGGCCTCAACCCGGCCGCCCGCCTCGTCCTCAACTCCGTCTTCCTCGACGAGTGCGTCAAGGCCGGCCTGGACTCCGCGATCGTGCACGCCGCCAAGATCCTGCCGATCGCCCGGATCGACGAGGAGCACGTCGAGGTCGCCCGGGACCTGATCTTCGACCGCAGGCGCGAGGGCTACGACCCGCTCCAGCACTTCCTCACCCTCTTCGAGGGCGTGGACACCAAGACCATCAAGGCCGGCAAGGCCGAGGAGCTGGCCGCCCTCCCGCTGGAGGAACGACTCCGCCGCCGGATCATCGACGGCGAGCGCAACGGCCTGGAGGCCGACCTCGACGAGGCGCTGGCCGAGCGGCCGGCCCTGGAGATCGTCAACGACACGCTGCTGGAGGGCATGAAGGTCGTCGGCGAACTCTTCGGCTCCGGGCAGATGCAGCTGCCCTTCGTGCTCCAGTCCGCCGAGGTCATGAAGAACGCGGTGGCCCACCTGGAGCCGCACATGGAGAAGTCGGACGACGAGGGCAAGGGCACCATCGTGCTGGCCACCGTGCGCGGCGACGTCCACGACATCGGCAAGAACCTCGTCGACATCATCCTGACCAACAACGGCTACAACGTGGTCAACCTCGGCATCAAGCAGCCGGTTTCGGCCATCCTGGACGCCGCCGAGGAGCACAAGGCCGACGTGATCGGCATGTCCGGGCTGCTGGTGAAGTCCACCGTGATCATGAAGGAGAACCTGGAGGAGCTGAACCGGCGCGGCCTCGCCTCCGGCTACCCCGTCATCCTGGGCGGCGCCGCCCTCACCCGCGCCTATGTGGAGCAGGACCTCCACGAGATCTACGAGGGCGAGGTCCGCTACGCCAGGGATGCCTTCGAGGGGCTGCGGCTGATGGACGCGCTGGTCGCCGTCAAGCGCGGCGTGCCCGGCGCGACCCTGCCCGAGCTGAAGCAACGCCGCGTCGCCCGGCGCGAGACCCCCGCCGCCGCCGAGCCGACCGACGAGGCCCCCGCCCGTTCCGCCACCGCGACCGACGTGCCGCTGCCGACCCCGCCGTTCCTGGGCACCCGGGTCGTCAAGGGCATCCCGCTCAAGGAGTACGCGGAGTGGCTCGACGAGGACGCCCTCTTCAAGGGCCAGTGGGGCCTCAAGGCCGCCAGGGGCGAGGACGGGCCCGACTACGCCGAGCTGGTGGAGACCGAGGGCCGCCCCCGGCTGCGCGGCTGGCTGGACCGGCTGCACACCGACAACCTGCTCCAGGCCGCCGTCGTCTACGGCTACTTCCCCTGCCGCGCCGAGGGCGACGACCTGGTGATCCTCGACGAGGACGGCGCCGAGCGGACCCGCTTCACCTTCCCCCGGCAGCGCCGGGGGAGGCGGCTGTGCCTGGCCGACTTCTTCCGCCCGGCGGAGAGCGGCGAGACCGACGTCGTCGCGCTCCAGACCGTCACCATCGGGCCCAGGGTCAGCGAGGCGACCGCCGAGCTGTTCGCCGCCGACGCCTACCGCGACTACCTCGAACTCCACGGCCTGTCCGTGCAGTTGGCCGAGGCGCTGGCCGAGTACTGGCACTCCAGGGTCAGGTCCGAGCTGGGCATCGCCCAGGCCGACCCCACCGAGCTGTCCGGCATGTTCCGCACCGAGTACCAGGGCTGCCGCTACTCGCTCGGCTATCCGGCCTGCCCCGACCTGGAGGATCGCGCCAAGATCGCCGAGCTGCTGGACTCCGCGCGGATCGGCGTGACCCTCTCCGAGGAGTTCCAGCTCGACCCGGAGCAGTCCACCGACGCCATCGTCGTTCACCACCCGGAGGCCAACTACTTCAACGCCAGGTGAACGAGGGCCCGGCGACGAACGCCCGGTACCGCACGACGGGACCCCGGTCGCGTTCAGTGGCGCTTCACTGCGCCGACCGGGTGAGGTCAGCCGTTCGGCTCGGAACGGTTCCCACGTCCGACGTAGACTGATCGGTCCGGTGCTGGCCGGTCGCCCCTGGGCGGCCGGCCAGTCCTCTCCCTGCGGTCGCTACGGAGGCGTGCGGATGACGAGTTCCACTCCCGCCCTGGACACCCCCCGACCCGTCGGTTCCGTGCCGCGCGCGGTGCTGCTCGACATGGACGGCACCCTCGTGGACACTGAGGACTTCTGGTGGGACGCCGAGGTCGAGGTCTTCGGAGCCCTGGGCCACGTGCTGGCCGAGGAACACCGCGAGGTGGTCGTCGGCGGCCCGATGACCCGCTCCGCCGGCTATCTGATCGAGGTCACCGGCGCCGACATCACCCTCGACGAGGTGCGCGACCTGCTCAACGCGGCCTTCCTGCGCCGCCTCGACCAGGGCGTGCCCCTGATGCCGGGCGCCCGCCGGCTGCTGACCGAGCTGGCCGCCCACCGGGTGCCCACCGCCCTGGTCTCCGCCTCGCACCGCGAGGTCATCGACCGGACGCTGCGCTCCCTGGGCGCCGAGTTCTTCGCCACCACCGTCGCCGGCGACGAACTGGCCAGGACCAAGCCGCACCCCGACCCCTACCTCACCGCCGCGCTGCGCCTCGGCGCCGAGCCAGCGCACTGCGTGGCCGTCGAGGACACCGCGACCGGCGTCGCCTCCGCCGAGGCCGCCGGCTGCCGGGTGCTGGCCGTCCCCTCGGTGGCGGCGATCCCGCCGGCCGCCGGGCGGACCGTCGTCGACTCCCTGGAGTCCGTCGACCTGGCCTTCCTGCGCGGCCTCGTCACCGGCCCGCCGCCCAGGCCCACGCCCGGCCCGGCCGGCGGCGGGATGGCCGAATCCTGTTCGTGATCCATCTCACGCCGTTCCCGTGTTGCGGGACTCCCGCGCCCGCTAAGGTCGGTTGGGCTCGTCGAGACAGGCTCGCGACCGAAGGACCGACCACGTGAAGACCCGCTTGGGGAGGGCGTACCCCACACTCATCATCGCCCTCTCGATGGCCGTGGCCCTGCTGGCCGGCTGTGGACTGACCGAAGAAGAGGGGGCCGGCCGGGGCGAGCGCATCACCCTGGGCATGACGGACGAGGTGCTCGCCGTCGATCCGGCCTCCGGCTACGACCCCGGCTCCTGGCTGGTCTTCAACAACGTGTTCCAGTCGCTGCTCAGCTTCCCGCCCGGCGGCACCGAGCCCCAGCCGGAGGCCGCCGAGGAGTGCGGCTTCACCGACCGGGCCAGCCAGCGCTACACCTGCACGCTGAGGGACGGGCTGACGTTCAGCAACGGCAACGCGCTCACCTCGAAGGACGTCAAGTTCTCCTTCGACCGGACGCTCCGCATCGACGACCCCGACGGGCCGGCCGTGATGCTCTCCACGATCGACCAGATCGAGGCGCCGGACGACCGGACGGTCACCTTCCACCTCAGCGAGCCGGACGCCACCTTCCCGCAGAAGATCGCCTCCGGCGCCGGGTCCATCGTCGACCACCGCGCGTACCCGGCGGACGAACTGCGCACCGACGGCGAGGCCGACGGCTCCGGCGTGTACACGCTGGCCAGCTACGGCGAGGACGAGGCCGTCTTCGAGGTCAACCCGGACTACCAGGGGCCGGCCGAGGTCAAGAACTCCGGCGTCACCATGCGGCTCTTCCACGGCGACCAGCAGGCCCTCGACGACGCCGTGCGCGGCGGCGAGGTGGACGTGGCCTACCGGGGGCTCGCGGCCGAGGACATCGCCACCCTGCACACCGCCGACCGCAGCGGCGACGGCGAGTTGAAGGTCGTCGACGGCACCAGCGCCGAGGCCCAGTACCTCGTCTTCAACCTCGACGACCCGGTCACCGGCGACCCGGCCGTCCGCCGCGCGGTGGCCCAGCTCATCGACCGCGAGGCGCTCGTGCGCGACGTCTACCAGCGCACCGCCGAGCCGCTCTACTCGGTCGTGCCGGCCGGCATCACCGGCCACAACACCGCGTTCTTCGACCGCTACGGCGGCACCGGCGACCCCGAGGCCGCCGAGGAGACGCTCCGCGAGGCCGGCATCACCGAGCCCGTCGAGCTGACCCTGTGGGCCACCCCGGTCCGCTTCGGCCCCGACACGGTCGCCGCGTTCGAGCACCTGGCCGACCAGCTCAACGCGAGCGGGCTCTTCGACGCCAGCGTGCGCAGCGTGGACGCCGACGAGTTCGCCCAGGGCGTCGCCGACGGCGCCTACGGGGCGTTCGTCCGGGGCTGGGTGCCGGACTTCCCGGACCCGGAGAACTTCACCGACCCGTTCTTCGGCCCCGACAACGTCCTCGCCAACGGCTATGTCTCGGAACGGATCACCGAGGAGCTGCTGCCCGCCACCCGCAGGGAGGCCGACCGGGCCGACTCCGCCGAGGCCTTCAGCGCCGTACAGGACATCGTGGCCGAGGAGGTCCCGATGATCCCGATCTGGCAGGGCCGGCAGTACGCGGTCGCCAACGAGAACATCAACGGCCTCCAGTGGACGCTCGACCCCTCCACGGTCTTCCGCTTCTGGGAGCTGGAGATGGCCGAGGTCTGACCGCCGGAGACGGCCCGCGCCTGACGGACGGGTCCGCCCCGGCCGCGCTCAGCTGCCGGGGCGGACCAGCCCGCTCTCGTAGGCGAAGACCGCCGCCTGCACCCGGTCCCGCAGCTCCAACTTGGTGAGCACATGGCCCACATGGGTCTTCACCGTGGTCTCGCTGACGAAGAGGTCGGCGGCGATCTCCGCGTTGGACAGGCCACGGGCCACCAGCTTGAGCACCTCCACCTCCCGCTCGGTGAGGGTGCCCAGCGCGTCGGGAACGGGCTCCTCGCCGGAGGGCAGCTTGGATGCGTACATGTCCAGCAGCCGGCGGGTGACGCTGGGCGCCAGCATCGCCTCGCCGTTGGCGACCACCCGGATCGCCTGCACCAGCTCGGCGGCCGGCGCGTCCTTCAGCAGGAAGCCGCTGGCCCCGGCGCGCAGCGCCTCCACCACGTACTCGTCCAGGTCGAAGGTGGTCAGCACCAGGACCTTCACCGGACCGTCCTTCGCCGGCCCGGTGATCTGCCGCGTCGCCTCGACGCCGTCCATCCGGGGCATCCGGATGTCCATCAGCACCACGTCGGGCTGGAGCGTCCGCACCTGCTCCAACGCCTGGAGGCCGTCGCCCGCCTCGCCCACCACGGCCAGGTCCGGCTCGGCCTCCAGGATCATCCGGAAACCGGTGCGCAGCAGGGGCTGGTCGTCCACCAGCAGAACGCGGATCGGCATCGAAGCGCCCTTCGGTCGGGGAGGTCGGTCACATCGGTGCGGCCGGGCACGATCATTCTGGCGCACCCGGCTCAGCCACGGGCGTCCGGGCGTCCTCCCGCGCCGGCCCGGCGCCCCGCTCCTCGCCCGTCTCGCCGCCGGCCTGTGCCGGCAGCGGCAACGCCGTCTGGATGTGCAACGGGTACGGCGGGGGAGTGCCCCCGAACTCCGGGCAGCGCGCCCGGTGGTCACACCAGCCGCACAGCCGCCCACGCCTGGGCCGCCAGTCGCCCGACTCCGTGGCGCGCTGGATCGCCTCCCACAGCGCCAGCACCTTCCGCTCCACGCCCCGCAGATCGGCCTCGTCCGGGTCGTAGGTGAGCACCTCGCCGCTGCCCAGATACACCAACTGGAGCCGGCGCGGCACCACTCCCCGCAGCCGCCACAGCACCAGCGCGTAGAACTTCATCTGGAAGAGCGCGCCGGCCGCGAACTCCGCCGGCGGCGCCTTGCCCGTCTTGTAGTCGACGATCCTGATGTCCCCGCCGGGCGCCACGTCCACCCGGTCGATCACCCCGCGCAGCCGCAGCCCGGACTCCAACGTGGTCTCGACCCACAACTCCCGCTCCGCCGGCTCAAGGCGCGTCGGGTCCTCCAGCGTGAACCACCGCTCCACCAGCCGTTCGGCCTCCGCCAGGAACGCCGCCAGCCGCTCCTGGTCCAGCTCCGGCTCGCCCGCCGACGCCCCGTCAGCCCCCTCCTCGGCCCCGGCGGCCCCCTCGGCCGCCCCCGCGTCCTCCGCGTCCTCCGCTGCCGCGCCGCCCGCCCGGAACAGCCGCGCCAACTCCGGCCGCCGCTCCAGCAGTCGGCGCCACTCCGGCGCCACCAACGCCCGCGCCCCCGGCACGCTCCGCTCGGCCGCCGGCGCGTCGAAGACCCGCTCCAACACCGCGTGCACCACCGTGCCCCTGGTGGCCGCCTCGTTCGGCTCCTCGGGCAGCCGGTCGATGACGCGGAACCGGTAGAGCAGCGGGCACTGTTGGAAGTCGGCGGCCCGGGAGGGGGAGAGGGAGCGCGGTGGCGCCGCGGTGGAGCGAGTCATGCGGCGTACCCTACGGCGCGTCACTGACACTCAGCCCATACCATCGACTCCACGCTCACGGTGCGGGACCATCGGACCGCGTCCCGGAGGCGAGGCGCGAGGCCGCGAGGCGACGAGGGGATCAGGTGGCAGAGACCACGACCGACCGGTCACCCGACCCGGAGAGCCCGGGGGACCCGGAGAACCGGGACGCCCCGGAGGGCCGGGACGCCCCGGAGGGCCGGGAGGTCCCGGAGAACCGGGACGCCCGGGACCCGCGCCGCCCGCGCGGCGCCCTCCGGGTGGGCCGCGTCCGGGGCGTGCCCATCTATGTGACCCCCAGCTGGTTCCTGGTCGCCGCGCTGATCACCCTGCTCCTCGGCCACCAACTCGACCGCGCGCTGCCCGAACTGGGCCCGGAACGCTACCTGGTGGCGCTCTTCTTCGCCGTCGCCTTCTACGGCTCCGTGCTGGTCCACGAGTTGGCCCACACCTACGCCGCGCTCCGCCTGGGCCTGCCCGTGCACCGGGTGTTGATCCAGTTCATCGGCGGCGCCTCGGAGATCGACGACCGGTCGACCACGCCCCGCAGGGACCTGGTGGTCGTCGGCTCGGGGCCGTTGCTCTCCCTCGTCCTGGCCGGGGTGTTCGCCCTCGCCATGCTGGCCGTCGAACCCGGCACCGTGCCCGGCGTGTTGGTCGCCGCGCTGATGATCTCCAACCTGATCGTCGCCGTCTTCAACCTGCTGCCGGGACTGCCTCTGGACGGCGGCCGGATGCTGCGCGCCGTCATCTGGTGGCGCACCGGCGACGTGCTGCGCGGCACCGTCGTCACCGCCTGGACCGGGCGGGCGCTGGCGCTGGTGGTGCTCGTCGGGTTTCCCACCGCGACCCACCTGGCCGCCGACGACCGTGGCGCGTTCGGCGGCCTCCAGCCGCTGCTCGACGCCCTGCTCGCCGCCGTGCTGGCCGCGATCATCTGGCTGGCCGCTGGGCGGGGCCTGAGCCAGGCCAGGCGCAACGCCCAACTCCCCTCGCTCACCGCCCGCGCGCTGACCCGCCGCGCCATCCCCGTGCCCGGCGAGACCTCCCTCGCCGAGGCGCTGCGCCGCGCCAACGAGGTCGGCGCCAAGGCCCTCATCGTGGTCGACGACGACGGCGCCCCGCTCGCGCTGGTGCGGGAGGCGGGCATCGCCGGCGTCCCCGACGACCGCAGGCCCTGGGTGCCGGTGGTCGCCCTGGCCGAGGAGCTGACCGAGGGGACGCGGGTGCCGGCCGACCTCACCGGCGAGGCGCTGCTGGACCACCTCGACGCCACCCCGGCCAGCGAGTACCTGGTCGTCGAGGAGAACGGCGAGGTGTACGGCGTCCTGTCCTACCGCGACGTCGACGAGGCCCTGCTGGCCATGGAACGCCGCCGCCCGGCCGCCGCGCCCCGCCCCGCCGGCTGACCGCCCGCCCGCCGCCTGCCCCGCCTCGATTACGGGCCGGCGGGGCGCCTGGACTAGGCTGGCCGCCATGTCCGAACCGACCGGTGCCGCCCGCCGTCGCGGGCCCTTCGAGGTCGGGGACCAGGTACAGCTGACCGACCCCAAGGGACGCCACTACACGTTCACGCTTGAGGCGGGCAAGAGCTTCCACACCCACAAGGGAGCCTTCCCGCACGACGAGCTGATCGGCGCCCCCGAGGGGACCGTGGTCCGCACCACGGGAAACGTCGCCTATCTGGCGCTGCGCCCACTGCTCCCCGACTATGTCCTGTCCATGCCCCGTGGGGCCGCCGTGGTCTACCCCAAGGACGCGGGGCAGATCCTGGCGATGGCCGACATCTTCCCCGGCGCCCGCGTCGTCGAGGCCGGCGTCGGCTCGGGGTCGCTCTCCACGTTCCTGCTGCGGGCCATCGGCGACCAGGGGATGCTGCACTCCTACGAGCGCCGCGCCGACTTCGCCGAGATCGCGCGCGAGAACGTCACCCGGTACTTCGGAACTCCGCACCCCGCCTGGGAGTTGACCGTCGGGGACCTCCAGGACCACCTCTCCGACACCGAGGTGGACCGCGTCATCCTGGACATGCTCGCGCCCTGGGAGTGCCTGGACCCGGTCGCCAAGGCCCTGGTGCCCGGCGGCATCGTGTGCGCCTACGTCGCCACCACCACCCAACTCGCGCGCACCGTCGAGACGATCAGGGAGCACGGCAGCTTCAACGAGCCGACCGCCTGGGAGACGATGGTCCGCACCTGGCACGTCGAGGGCCTCGCGGTGCGCCCCGACCACCGGATGATCGGCCACACCGGCTTCCTGCTCACCGCCCGCCGGCTCGCCGACGGCGTCACCCCGCCGCTGCGCCGCCGCCGCCCGGCCCCGGGCGCC
The DNA here is from genome assembly GCF_003696235.1 of Streptomyces triticirhizae. Classification (GTDB taxonomy): domain Bacteria; phylum Actinomycetota; class Actinomycetes; order Streptomycetales; family Streptomycetaceae; genus Streptomyces; species Streptomyces triticirhizae. Next base: position 23,268 of record NZ_RFFJ01000015.1, on the reverse strand, counting down.
TACGGCTCGGACTACACCGGCCCGGGCTCGGCCACCGGCTGAACCCCACGCCGAACTCCCGCCGCCCGTCACGGGGTTGACGCGGACGCGCGCGGGAGGCGAAGGAACGGGTGGGAACGGTGAGGGGCGCGGGGCGAGAGGGACCCCGCCGTTCCCGGCCGATGTGAGATATGGCACCATGCCGGTCTGCCGGCGAGCCTCAGCCGACGCCCCCTCCCGCCCCCAGGAGACCCCGCGTGCAGCAATCGGCAGCGCCCCAGGGCGCCACGACCGACGGCCTTCCGCACACCCACGCCCGCCCCCGGCACTGGCTGGTCACCGCCGTCGGCGTGGCCGCCGTGACCGGGGTCGCCGCCCTCGTCCAGCCGACCGGCGCCGGCGCCACCTCGGGCGGCGCGGTCGCCACGGCCGGCCCCGACGCCACCGCCGCCGACTACCCGCTGGACTGCGGCCCGTTCGACGTGCTGGTCACCGACCAGGCCGAGGTGGACCTCGACGCCGACGGCCGGGGCGAGACCGTCGCCGTGGTGCGCTGCGACGCCGGCTCAGGCTCCCCGCCCAACGGCATGTACCTGCTCACCCACGCGGCGGGAACGGACGCCGCCCCCGAGGTCACCGCCACCCTGGTCGACCCCGCCGAGCAGATGACCGTGGACGGTCTGACCGCCGAGGGCACCGGCTTCTCCGCCCGGCTGGTCGGCTACTCCTCGCCCGACGTCCGCCGCTGCTGCCCCGACCTCCAGCGCGACGTGCGCTGGGAGTGGCGCGACGGCCGGCTGGAACTGATCGCCGACCGGGCCCCCAACAGCGTCTGACGCCCCGCCGGGGAACGGGCCCCGCCTCAGTCCGCGTCCGGCCCCAGCACCTCGACGCCGTCCGAGGCCCGCCGCACATGGATGCACTGCCCCGGACAGTCCTTGACCGAGTCGGACACCTCGCGCAGCAGCGGCAGCGGAACGACCGCCCTGGCCCCCGGCTCGGTCAGCAACTCGGCCTCCTCACCCGGCGCGACCGGCGGCTTCACATAGGCCAGCCCGTCGATGTCCAACTCGAACACCTCGGGCGCGTACTGGGCGCAGATCCCGTCCCCGGTGCAGAGGTCCTGGTCGATCCAGACCTCCAGCTCCTCGGCCTCGGGAGCCTCGTTCCGCGTGCTCATCCGGCTGTCGCTCCTTGCCCGCTCGTGGCGGCCCGTGCGGCGCGGGAACGGCAAAAGCGGCTGTCCCCGACGGGTGTTGACCACCACCGACGATACAACCGGCCGCTTCCTGACGGCGTGGGGTGGGTATCCCCCTGGCGTGAGGGAGTGCGCAAGGGTGAAGATCGGACACGCCCCGACCGTCTTTGTGATCTAGGGGTTTCGAACTGCACCGGTCCAGGTAGGGTCTGGAAGCGTCCAGCTCCCCTTGGAGGAGGTGAGGACCGTGGTATCCCAGAACGACGACAGCAACCGCGGCATCCGGTCCGGGCGAGGTTCCGACGACCAGGCCCGCCAGATCGCCGACCTTGAGCAGGAGATCACCGTCCTGCGCCGCAAGCTGGCCGATTCGCCGCGGCACACTCGGATTCTCGAAGAGCGGATCGTTGAGCTACAGACGAATCTGGCCGGCGTGTCCGCGCAGAACGAACGGCTCGCGAGCACCCTTCGGGAGGCGCGTGACCAGATCGTCGCGCTCAAGGAGGAGGTAGACAGGCTCGCCCAGCCGCCCTCGGGCTTCGGGGTCTTCCTGGCCGCCAACGAGGACGGCACCGCCGACATCTTCACCGGCGGCCGCAAGCTCCGGGTCAACGTCAGCCCCGGACTCGAACTCGCCGAGCTGCGGCGTGGCCAGGAGGTCATGCTCAACGAGGCGCTGAACATCGTCGCCGCGATGGAGTTCGAGAACGCCGGCGACATCGTCACCCTCAAGGAGGTCCTGGAGGACGGCGAGCGCGCGCTGGTGGTCGGCCACACCGACGAGGAGCGCGTCGTCAAGCTCGCCGAGCCGCTGATGGCCTCGACCCTGCGGGCCGGGGACGCGCTGCTGCTGGAGCCGCGCTCCGGCTACGTCTTCGAGGTGGTGCCCAAGAGCGAGGTCGAGGAGCTGGTCCTCGAAGAGGTCCCGGACATCGACTACACCCGGATCGGCGGCCTCGGCGGCCAGATCGAGCTGATCAGGGACGCGGTCGAGCTGCCGTACCTCTACCCGGACCTGTTCCGCGAGCACGAGCTGCGCCCGCCCAAGGGCGTGCTGCTCTACGGCCCGCCCGGCTGCGGCAAGACGCTCATCGCCAAGGCCGTGGCCAACTCCCTCGCCAAGAAGGTCGCCGAGGTCACCGGCAAGCCGGCGGGGAAGAGCTTCTTCCTCAACATCAAGGGCCCCGAGCTGCTCAACAAGTACGTGGGCGAGACCGAGCGCCACATCCGCCTGGTCTTCCAGCGGGCCAGGGAGAAGGCCAGCGAGGGCACGCCCGTCATCGTCTTCTTCGACGAGATGGACTCCCTCTTCCGCACCCGTGGCTCGGGCGTCAGCTCGGACGTGGAGAACACCATCGTTCCCCAGCTGCTCTCCGAGATCGACGGCGTGGAGGGGCTGGAGAACGTCATCGTGATCGGCGCCTCCAACCGCGAGGACATGATCGACCCGGCGATCCTGCGCCCGGGACGCCTCGACGTGAAGATCAAGATCGAGCGCCCCGACGCCGAGGCCGCCCGCGACATCTTCTCCAAGTACCTCACCCCGCGCCTGCCGCTGCACGACGACGACCTCGGCGAGCACCAGGGCAACGCGGAGGCCGCCATCGACGGCATGATCCAGACCGTCGTGGAGCAGATGTACGCGGAGACCGAGGAGAACCGCTTCCTGGAGGTCACCTACGCCAACGGTGACAAGGAGGTCCTGTACTTCAAGGACTTCAACTCCGGCGCCATGATCCAGAACATCGTGGACCGGGCCAAGAAGATGGCGATCAAGGACTTCCTCGACCACCAGCAGAAGGGCATCCGCGTCTCCCACCTGATCTCGGCGTGCGTCGACGAGTTCAAGGAGAACGAGGACCTGCCCAACACCACCAACCCGGACGACTGGGCCCGGATCTCCGGCAAGAAGGGCGAGCGGATCGTCTTCATCCGCACGCTGGTCACCGGCAAGCAGGGCGGCGACACCGGCCGTTCCATCGACACGGTGGCCAACACCGGCCAGTACCTGTAGGACCTTCACCTGTAGGACCGTTCTTAAGCAGCGAGCGACGACGTCCGGCTGCGGGGCACGCGAGGCGTGGCCCGCAGCCGGACGCGTTCCCAGACCGTCCAGGGAAACTCGCGGTGATCTCCTCACCGCACCCCGTGTCGCCTAGGCTGCTAGGCAGCGACCGGGTCCCGAGGACACCGCGAGGCAAGGAGGGCCGCATGACCGTACGGCGAGTGATGGGCATCGAGACCGAGTACGGCGTCTCCGTCCCTGGCCACCCCAACGCCAACGCCATGCTCAGCTCCTCCCAGGTCGTCAACGCCTACGCGGCGGCCATGCACCGCGCCAGAAGAGCCCGTTGGGACTTCGAGGAGGAGAACCCGCTCCGCGACGCCAGGGGCTTCGACCTGGCCAGGGACAACGCCGACGCCAGCCAGCTCACCGACGAGGACATCGGCCTGGCCAACGTCATCCTCACCAACGGCGCCCGGCTCTACGTCGACCACGCGCACCCCGAGTACAGCGCCCCCGAGACCACCAACCCGCTGGACGCGGTGCTCTGGGACAAGGCGGGGGAGCGGATCATGGCCGAGGCGGCCCAGCGCGCCGGCGAGGTGCCGGGCGCCCAGCCGATCCTGCTCTACAAGAACAACACGGACAACAAGGGCGCCTCCTACGGCACCCACGAGAACTACCTGATGAAGCGGGAGACCCCGTTCTCCGAGATCGTGCGGCACCTGACGCCGTTCTTCGTCTCCCGCCAGGTGGTCTGCGGCGCCGGCCGGGTCGGCCTCGGGCAGGACGGCGGGGAGCACGGCTTCCAGATCAGCCAGCGCGCCGACTACTTCGAGGTCGAGGTGGGCCTGGAGACCACCCTCAAGCGCCCCATCATCAACACCAGGGACGAGCCGCACGCGGACGCCGAGCGCTACCGCCGCCTCCACGTGATCATCGGCGACGCCAACCTCTCGGAGATCTCCACCTATCTGAAGCTGGGCACCACCGCGCTGGTGCTGTCCATGATCGAGGACGGCTTCATCGCCGTCGACCTCGCCGTGGACCAGCCGGTGCGCACCCTGCACCGGGTCAGCCACGACCCCTCGCTCAAGGAGCTGGTGACGCTGCGCAGCGGCCGGCGACTGACCGCCACGCAGCTCCAGATGGAGTTCTACGAACTGGCCCGCAAGTACGTCGAGGAGCGCTGGGGCGCGGACGCCGACGAGCAGACCGTGGACGTGCTGACGCGCTGGGAGGACGTGCTGACCCGGCTGGAGAGCGACCCGATGAGCCTGGCCAACCAGCTGGACTGGGTGGCCAAGCGGGAGCTGATGGAGGGCTACCGGCGGCGGGACGGGCTGGGCTGGGAGGCGGCCAGGCTGCACCTGGTCGACCTCCAGTACGCGGACGTGCGGCCCGACAAGGGCCTCTACAACCGGCTGGTGGCGCGCGGCCGGATGCGGACCCTGCTCGACGAGGACGAGGTGACCCGCGCGCGGCGGCGGCCGCCCGAGGACACCAGGGCGTACTTCAGGGGCCGTTGCCTGGAGCGGTACGCGGAGCATGTGGCCGCCGCCTCCTGGGACTCGGTGATCTTCGACCTGCCCGGGCGCGACTCGCTCCAACGGGTGCCGACCATGGACCCGCTGCGCGGGACCCGGGAGCACGTGGAGGGGTTGCTTGAGCGCTCCGAGACGGCCGAGGATCTCGTCAGGGCGCTCTCCGGCGGCTGACTCGCCCCCGATCAGGGAATGATCAGGGTGGGTTCCGGACGCATCCGCTCCGAGAAGCCGATGTCAGCCCCGGCTAGTAGGGTCTGATCTTGTCACGTCACAGCTGAGCATGGGGTGAGGGAGATGGCGACCAAGGACACCGGCGGCGGCCAGCAGAGGGCGTCGCGTACCAGCGAGGAGACCGAGGAGCAGGCGCAGGACGCCGAGGTCTCCGAGGATCTCAAGGAGCGTCAGGAGGCCCTGACGGACGATGTGGACTCGGTCCTGGACGAGATCGACGAGGTGTTGGAGTCGAACGCCGAGGACTTCGTGCGCAGCTTCGTTCAGAAGGGCGGCCAGTAGGCAGGCGGCTGCCGGGTATCGCTTCCGACGCATGTGGATCATGTCCATGTGACGGGTAGGGTCCGTGACGTACGCTGCCTCTGCCCGGCCCACCGCTGGCCCGGAGCAGCGGACCGTTTCGCCTATCTGGAAGGAAACCTGTGGCAGCCAACTCCCACGACCAGGGGCGACTCCCGGCGGCCTTCCTGCGGCCGGGGTCGTCCTCGTTTCTGGACTTCCTCTCCGAGCACGCGCCCGAGCGGCTGCCCGGCCGGTCGCTGCCCCCGATCGAGGGCCCGGTGGAGGCGGTGCACGGCACCACCATCGTGGCCGCCAGCTTCGCCGACGGGGTGGTGCTGGCCGGCGACCGCCGCGCCACCATGGGCAATGTCATCGCCACCAAGGACATGGAGAAGGTCTTCCCGGCCGACGAGTACTCGGCGGTCGGCATCGCCGGCACGGCGGGCATCGCCGTGGAGCTGGTGAAGCTCTTCCAGCTGGAGTTGGAGCACTTCGAGAAGGTCGAGGGCGAGGTGCTCTCGCTGGAGGGCAAGGCCAACCGCCTCGCCACGATGATCCGGGGGAACCTGGGCATGGCCATGCAGGGCCTGGCCGTCGTCCCGCTCTTCGCGGGGTACGACCTGGACCGGGGCCGGGGCCGGATCTTCTCCTACGACGTGGCCGGCGGCCGCACGGAGGAGACGGGCTTCGCCTCCGTCGGCTCCGGATCGGTCTTCGCCCGTGGCTCGTTGAAGAAGCTCCACCACGCGGACCTGACGGAGGAGCAGGTCGTGACCGTCGTGGTGCAGGCCCTCTTCGACGCCGCCGACGACGACTCGGCGACCGGCGGCCCGGACCTGGTGCGCCGGATCTACCCCATCGTCATGGTGATCACCGAGGACGGCATCCGCCGCCTGACCGAGGACGAGGCGTCCGAGGTCGCCAGGGCCGTCCACGACGCGCGCCTGGGGCGGCCCAACGGCCCGCAGGCGCCCGTCGTCTAGCGCCGGGCCCAGCCCGCGATGCCGACCATTTCGCTGTGACCGACCAGATGTGAAGGGACAACTCCGGTGTCCACGCCGTTCTATGTCTCACCCCAGCAGGCCATGGCCGACCGCGCCGAGTACGCCCGCAAGGGCATCGCGCGCGGCCGGAGCCTGGTGGTGCTCCAGTACGCCGACGGCATCGTGTTTGTCGCCGAGAACCCCTCGCGCGCGCTGCACAAGGTGAGCGAGATCTACGACCGGATCGCGTTCGCCGCGACCGGCAAGTACAACGAGTACGAGAGCCTGCGCATCGGCGGCACCCGCTACGCCGACCTGCGCGGCTACACCTACGACCGGCAGGACGTGACGGCTCGCGGCCTGGCCAACCTGTACGCCCAGACGCTGGGCACGATCTTCTCGGCCACGGTGGAGAAGCCCTACGAGGTCGAGTTGCTGGTCGCCGAGGTCGGGGCCACCCCGGCCGAGGACGAGATCTACCGGCTGCCCCACGACGGTTCGATCATCGACGAGCACGGCTCGGTCGCCGTCGGCGGGAACTCGGACCAGATCGGAAGCTACCTCAGCCAGCGGCACCGGGACGACATGAGCCTGGGCGAGGCGCTGCGGCTGGCCGTGGCCTCGCTGGCCCGGGAGAGCGGCGGCACCGAGCGGGAGATCACCAGCGAGCAGCTGGAGGTCGCGGTCCTGGACCGCAAGCGGCCGCAACAGCGCAAGTTCAAGCGGGTGTTGCAGCGCCAGCTCGCCAGCCTGCTGGAGGCGGACGGCGGCGACGGTGCCCCGGCGGCCGGGTCCGAGGGCTCCGACGAGTCCAACGGCTCAGGCGACTCCAGCGACTCCCCGAAGAAGAACGGCGAGAAGTGACCCCGGCGCCGGACCAGGCGCACCGGAAGCACCGTGTCCGGCTGACCGGACCTCTCCCGCGAGCCCTCCCGGGCATCCTCCAGCACGGCCAGCAGCGCCCGCATCCCGGCCGCCCCCAGTTCCTCGGCCGGCAGGCTGACCGTGGTCAACTCCGGCTCCACCGTGGTGGCCAGCGCCAGATCGTCGAAGCCGGTCACCGACACGTCCTCCGGCACCCGCAGCCCCAGCCGCCGCACCGCCTTGCACGCCCCGGCGGCCAGCACGTCGTCGTCGCAGACCAGCGCGGTGGGACGGGGCGTGGCGGCCAGGGCCCGTTCGGCGGCGAGCAGCCCGCCGACCACGCTCAGCTCGGCCCGTTCGGTGCGTGGCGCCGGGGCGCCCGACGAGCGCAGCCGCTCGGCCAGCGTCGCGGCCCGCACGGCGAAGGTCCAGGAGTCGACGTCGGCAGCGATATGGGCGATCCTGCGGTGCCCCAACTCCCGCAGGTGGTCGGCGACCTGGCGCATCCCGGCCGCGATGTCCGGGTTGACCGTGGTCGCCGCAGGGGTCCGGCCCGGCTCGCTGTCCAGCATCACCAGCGGCAGCCCCGCAGCGCTGAGCGCGCTCAGCGCCTCGGCCGCCATCGACGAGGCCAGCACCCCGTCCAGGGTCGCGGCCGCCGAGGCGAACGGGTCGGGCGCCGGGCCCACCCCCTCGGGCGAGGGGTAGAGCACCAGGTGCAGCCCGTTCTCGGCCGCCACCCCCGCGGCGCCCGCGTGCACCCGCCCGAAGAAGTCGTTGGTCAGCGCCGGCACCACCACCAGCGCGGTGCGCGCGCGGCCCAGGCGCAGATTGCGGGCCGCCAGGTTCGGCCGGTAGCCCAGCTCCCGCGCGGCGGCCCGCACTGCCTCGGCGCGGGCGGGGGAGACCCGGCCGCGCCAGCGGTCGCGCAGCACCAGCGAGACCGACGCCTGGGAGACGCCGGCGCGCTCGGCCACGTCGCGGCTGGTCGGCGGTCGCGCCTGGGCCACGGGCCCTCCTCGGGAGCGGGTCACGGGCGAGAGGCCGGTTCTCGGCCTTCCGGATCGGGCCATCGTACGTAGAATCGGAGGCCGTTATACGTAACACTGACGAAGGGTGAACCCATGGCCGCCGGCTACGGGGAGCTGCTGCGCTCCCCCCATGTGCTGCGCCTGCTGACCGGCACGCTGGTGGGCCGACTCCCGCACGGCACCGCCCCGTTGGCGATCGTGCTCTTCACCCGGGCCGAGGGCGGCGGCTACTCGCTCGCCGGCGCGCTGGCCGCCGTGCACGGCCTGGCCACCGCCGTCGGCCAGCCGCTCCTGGGCCGACTGGTCGACCGTCGCGGGCAGCGCCTGATGTTCCCCGCCGCGCTGGTCTCCGCGCTGGCCATGGCCACGCTGGCGCTGGTCGGCACCGGCTCCGTGCCGCTGGCCGCGGCCCTGGTGCTGCTGGCCGGGCTCACCACCCCGCCGCTGGAGGGCGCGCTGCGCGCGCTGTGGTCGAGCGTGCTGGGCGTGCCCGAACGGGTGCGCAGGGCCTACGCGTTGGACGCCGTCGCCCAGGAGGTGATGTTCGCCGGCGGCCCGCTGGTGGTGATGCTGCTGGTCGCCGCCTGGTCGGAGGGCGCTGCCCTGCTGGTGATCAACGTGGTCGGCCTGCTCGGCGCGCTCACCGTGGTGGTCTCCGAGCCGTCCCGGGCCTGGCGTGGCGAGCGGCGCGAGGCGCACTGGCTGGGCGCGCTGCGCTCCGGCGGGCTGCGCGCGCTGCTGGGCTGCTTCCTGTGCGTAGGGATGGCGCTGGGCGCGATCTCGGTGGCCGCCGTGGCCTACGCGGACGCGCGCGGCGACGAGTTGGTCGCCAGCTATCTGCTCTCCGCGCTGGGCGTCGGCGCGCTGGTCGGCGGTCTGTGCTACGGCGCCAGGCCCTGGGCCGGGCCGGCCGAGTCGCGGCTGCTGGTGCTGGTGACCGCGCTGGCCGCCGGCTATCTCCCGCTGGCCCTGGTGCCGGCGTCCGTGGCGCTGATGACGCTGCTCGCCGGGGTCTGCGGGGTCTTTCTGGCGCCCGCGCTGGCCTGCGCGTTCGTGGTCATCGACCGGCACGCGCCGCGCGGCACCGTGACCGAGGCGTTCTCCTGGCTGGTGACCACCTTCGGGGTGGGCGCGGCCGTCGGTACGGCGGTCGCCGGCCCGGTCGTCGAGTGGGGGCAGGAGGCCGCCGGCTTCCTGGTCGCCGGCGTCTCGGGCTGGCTCGGGGTGCTGGTGCTGCTCGCCACCCGCCGCGTTCTCGCAGCTCCCAGGGGCGAGTCCGCGCCCTCGGCGGAATCGCGAAATGATCGAAACGCCGCGCTCGAACCCGGTTTCAGAAGCGGGCATCAGGCGTAATGTTCACTCATGGATCGCCGCATTTTCGGGCTGGAGAACGAGTACGGCGTCACCTGCACGTTCCGTGGCCAGCGACGGCTGTCCCCGGACGAGGTGGCCAGGTACCTCTTCCGCCGCGTCGTGTCATGGGGCCGCAGCAGCAACGTCTTTCTGCGCAACGGTGCCCGGCTGTATCTGGACGTCGGCTCGCACCCGGAGTACGCCACTCCGGAGTGTGACAACGTCACCGAGTTGATCACCCACGACAAGGCGGGCGAGCGGATTCTCGAAGGACTGCTCGTCGACGCCGAGCGGCGGCTGCACGAGGAGGGCATCGCCGGCGACGTCTACCTCTTCAAGAACAACACCGACTCCGCCGGCAACTCCTACGGCTGCCACGAGAACTACCTGGTCGCCCGGCACGGGGAGTTCTCCCGGCTGGCCGACGTGCTGATCCCGTTCCTCGTCACCCGGCAGCTGATCTGCGGCGCGGGCAAGGTGCTCCAGACGCCCAGGGGCGCGGTGTTCTGCGTCAGCCAGCGCGCCGAGCACATCTGGGAGGGGGTCAGCTCGGCCACCACCCGCTCCCGGCCGATCATCAACACCAGGGACGAGCCGCACGCGGACGCCGAGCGGTACCGCCGCCTCCATGTGATCGTCGGCGACTCGAACATGTCCGAGACCACCATGCTGCTCAAGGTGGGCGCGACCGACCTGGTGCTGCGGATGATCGAGGCGGGCACGGTGATGCGCGACCTCACCCTGGAGAACCCGATCCGGGCCATCCGCGAGGTCAGCCACGACACCACGGGCCAGCGCAAGGTCCGCCTGGCCACCGGCCGGGAGGCGTCCGCGCTGGAGATCCAACAGGAGTACTTCGACAAGGCGTTGGACTTCTGCGAGCGCCGGGGGATGCGGTCCGGGCTCACCGAGAGGATCCTGGAGCTGTGGGGGCGGACGCTGGAGGCGATCCGCGGCGAGCAGCTGGACAAGATCAACACCGAGATCGACTGGGTCATGAAGTACCAGCTGATCGAGCGGTACCGGGCCAAGCACAACCTGACCATGTCGCACCCCAGGGTGGCGCAGATAGACCTCGCCTACCACGACATCCACCGCCGCCGTGGCCTGTACTACCTGCTGGAGCGCAGGGGCCAGGCGGAGCGGATCTGCAACGACCTGAAGATCTTCCAGGGCAAGTCCGTTCCCCCGCAGACCACCAGGGCCAGGCTGCGCGGGGACTTCATCCGCCGGGCGCAGGAGCAGCGGCGGGACTTCACGGTGGACTGGGTCCATCTGAAGCTCAACGACCAGGCCCAGCGGACGGTCCTGTGCAAGGACCCGTTCCGGTCCGTCGACGAGCGGGTGGAGAAGCTCATCGCCGGCATGTGAGCGACACGCGGAGCGTGCCGGAGGTCGTAGGGTGGGCGGGACCAGCGGGGTCCCGCCCCGGCCGTTCCTACCGCGAGTTGGACTCATGATCCCCACACAACGAGCGCACCGCATCGTCGCGGCGCTGGCCGTGCCGGCGTTCTTCCTGACCGCCGCCTGCGGCTCCGAATCGGGCGACGACGAGGGCAACGGCGACGGTCCGGTGGCGACCGTCTCGGGTGAGCCCGGAGAGCAGCCCGAGATCAAGATCGACGCCGACGCCTCGGTCGCCGAGGAGACCGTCGTCGAGGTGCTCAGGGAGGGCGAAGGCGCCGAGGTCGCCGAGGGCGACTACCTGCGGATGGACGTGGTGGCCACGGCCGTGGCGCAGGACGCCGAGCTGGTCAACACCTGGCGCACCACCGAGGGCGAGCCCACCCAGCAGTCCGAGGACGGCGCCAAGCCGCAGGTGATCGCCCAGGCCAACGTGGAGTCCTCGCTGCCGCAGACGGTCACCGCGCCGCTGGTCGGGCAGCAGGTGGGGAGCCGGGTGCAGGTCGAGGGCCAGGCGGGCGAGCTGCTCGGGCCGGCCGCCCAGCAGGTCGGGCTCCAGGAGGACGACGGCGTCGTCTGGGTCTTCGACATCGTCGCCGCCGCCAGCGTGGACCCGGCCGGGTCCGTCGAGGGCGAGCAGGCCGAGACCGAGGACGGCCTCCCGGCCGTGGAGATGGGCGACGAGGGCCCGCAGATCACCGTCCCCGAGGGCGAGGACCCGCCGGAGGAGCTCCAGCAGCAGCTGCTCGTCGAGGGCGACGGACCCGAGGTCACCAACGGGCAGGCCCTGGTCGTCCAGTACACGGGCGTGACCTGGGCCGACGGCGAGGTCTTCGACTCCTCCTGGGAGCGCGAGTCGGCCTCAGCCTTCCAGATCGGCACCGGCTCCGTGGTCCCCGGCTGGGACCAGGGCCTGGTGGGCAAGCACGTCGGCGACCGGGTCCTGCTGGTGATCCCGCCCGACATGGCCTATGGAGACCAGGAGAACGGCGGCATTCCGGCCGGCTCGACCCTGGTCTTCGTGGTCGACATCATCGGCGCCGCCTGAGGGCTCTTCGAGCCCAGGCGCCTCGCGCGTCGACAACCGACGCGATGCGACGATCCTTCGTAGGAGTGGTTTTCGGTGAAGAACGAGAAGCCCGAGGTTGACTTCCCGGGAGGCGAGCCGCCGGCCGACCTGGAGATCAAGGACCTCTGGGTGGGGGACGGACCGGTCGCCGAGGCCGGTGCCCAGGTCTCCGTCCACTATGTGGGCGTGGCCTTCAGCACCGGTGAGGAGTTCGACGCCAGCTGGAACCGGGGTCAGCCCCTGCGGTTCCAGCTCGGCGCCGGTCAGGTCATCACCGGCTGGGACCGGGGCGTGCAGGGGATGCGGGTCGGCGGCCGCCGGCAGCTGACCATCCCGCCGCACCTGGCCTACGGCGACGCCGGGGCCGGCGGACGCATCAAGCCGGGCGAGACGTTGATCTTCGTCTGCGACCTGGTCTCGGCCTGATCGACGCAGGCGGTACCGTGGGCCCATCCCCGTCGCGGGGGTGGGCCCACGCGTTGTGGCGCCGAACGCCCCTGTGTCCGGGGGAGGTTGGGGCGACCGCCGCGCGCCGGCGGGAACGAAACGGACAAACGGAAGGGGGTGGCGGTGCGATGGCCATCGCCAAGGCCGAGCGGCTGATGAACCTGGCCCTGTGCCTGCTGAACACCGCCCGCCCGTTGAGCAAGCGTGAGCTGCGCACCTCCATCGAGGCGTATATCGAGGTGACCTCGGAGGACGCGTTCAACCGCACCTTCGAGCGGGACAAGGACGACCTGCGCGAGCTGGGCATGGTGATCGAGACCGTGGAGAGCCTGGACGGCGAGGTGGGCTATCTGGCCCGCCGCGACCTCAACCGGCTACCCCCGGTCACCCTGGACGCGGCCGAGGCCGCCGCGCTGGGCCTGGTCGCCAAGGTCTGGCAGCAGGCCAGGCTCGCCGGCGCGGCCAGCGGCGCGCTCCAGAAGCTGCGCGCCGCCGGCGTCCCCATGGTCGAGGCAGAGCAGGACCGCTACAGCGCCATCGAGCCGAGGGTGCCGGCCGGGGAGGCGGCGTTCGAGCCGCTGATGATCGCCTGCCGGGACCGCCGGCTGGTGACCTTCGACTACCGCAAGTCCAACGCGGCGACCCCGCGGGCCCGGCACGTCGAGCCCTGGGCGTTGGAGTGCTGGCACGGCAACTGGTATCTGGCCGGCTGGGACCGGGAGCGGCGGGCGCAGCGGGTCTTCCGGCTCTCCCGGATCGTCGGGCGGGTCAGGTCGCGGTCCGGGGAGTTCACCGCCGAGGTCCCCGACCAGGTGGCGGTGCGCGAGGGCGTGGCCGCGTTCGCCGGGGAGCACGCCACCGCGCAGGCCCGGATCAGGCTGCGCGCCGGCGCGGGCTACCCGCTGCGCGCCCGCGCGACGCGGTTCATCAGCCGGGGCGTGGAGTGGGACGAGCTGGAGATCCCCTACGGGCACGGACTCGACGCCTGGCTGGCCGAGTTCGGGCCGGACGTGCTGGTGCTGGAGCCGGCCGAGCTGCGGGCCGACGTGATGGAGCGGCTGCGCGCCGTCGCCAAGGGCTGACGACGGGGCGAAGGCACGGCCCGCGACTCGGGCCGGGGAAGGGCAGGAGGGGGAGATGACGACATGGCGACCACCGCCATTGACCGCACCAGGCGGCTGCTGTCGCTGGTGACCTATCTGCGGGAGCGGCCGGGGGCCAGGGTCGACGAGGTGGCGCGCGCCTTCGGCGTGAGCCAGGACGAGCTGATCTCGGACCTGAGCGTGCTGCCGATGTGCGGCACCAGCTTCCGGGGCGGCGACCTGCTGGACATCGACACCGACGGCGAGCACATCTGGTGGTACAACGCCGAGGCCACCGGCTCCACCACCGGGCAGCCGCTGCGGCTCGCCGCCGACGAGGCGACCGCGCTGCTGGTCGCGGCGCGCGCCGTGGCCACCATGCCAGGGCTGCGGGAGGGCGACCGGGACGCGCTGCTGCGGCTGACCGCCAAGCTGGAGGCGGCGGCGGGGGAGAGCGCCAGGGCCAGCTCGCGGGTGTCGGTCACCTTCGAGTCGGAGGGCGGCGTCTTCGCCGAGGTGGACCGGGCCATCGCCGAGCGTCGGCGGCTGCGCATCCGCTACTACTCGCCGGGCCGGGACGAGTTGACCGACCGGGAGATCGACCCGATCCGGCTCTTCGCCGTCGGCCACACCTATGTCGAGGCGTGGTGCCACCGCACCGAGGCCCGGCGCACCTTCCGGCTGGACCGGGTGGCCAGCATCGAGCTGCTGGACGTGCCGGCCGACCCGCCGCCGATCGAGCCGCGCGACCTGAGCGAGGGCCTGGTGCAGCCGGCGCCGACCGACCCGGAGGTGGTGATCGAGGTCGGCCCCGGCGGCCGGTGGGTCGCCGAGTACTACGCGCACGACGAGGCCGAGGAGCTGCCGGACGGCGGGTTGCGCATCACGTTGCGCACCCCCGACCCCACCACGCTGCGCCGGCTCGCGCTCCGGCTCGGGGGCGACGGGCGGATCGTCGCGCCCCCGGAGCTGGCGGACAGCGCGCGCGAGGCGGCCAGGGCCGCGCTGCGCGGCTACGAGGAGTTGGGATAGCACGTGTTCTGGCCGATGGCGCTCGTTCTTCTGACCTTCACCGGGGTCGCCGTGCTCGGGGTTCTCGCGGTGCGGGTGGGGATCGAGGTGGCCCGTTTCTCCCGGGCCGTCGCCGAGGGAACGGAGCGGCTCGGCCGCGCCGCCGACGAGCTGGAACGCGCCGCCGCCCCGCTCGCGGCCAGGTCGGGCCGGGTGCGCCGGGAGATCTCCCCGGGTGTCGGAAGTGAGATCCGGGAAGAATAGAGCGACGCCCAAGCATTGCTTTGTGTTTACCCCCGGGCGTTAAGATTGCTGATCGTGTGGCTGGTGGTCGCGATTCCTCCATCACCCGCCAGCGTCAGATCCCAAATCTCGAAGAGAGACCCGAAGAGAGAGAAGACACATCATGGGCGCTATCTCCCCTATGCACCTTCTCATCGTCTTCCTCGTCGTCGTTGTGGTCTTTGGCTCCAAGCGCCTGCCGGACACCGCCAGGGCGCTGGGCAAGTCGATGCGGATCATGAAGAGTGAGACGGCCGCCATGAAGGCGGAGAACAACAAGCCGGCCGACGACGCCGAACCGGTCGTCGCCCCGCGCAGCATCGAGCCCACCCCCGGCGAGGCGACCGCCGCCCGGCCCGTGGACGAGCCCAGGGGCGAGGCCAGGGGCTGACGCCTCGACGTTCACCGTGACCGTGCAGTGAGGGCAGGCGGCCGGGTGGGACACCGGCCGCCCTACGAGATGAGGACGTGGGGTGCTCAAGACCGCGCGTAAACCGCCGAAGGACCCCGAAGGGCGGATGCCGCTCACCGAGCATCTTCGTGAGTTGCGCAACCGGCTGGGGATCGCGGCGCTCTCGGTCGTGATCGTGGCGATCGTGGCGGCGTTCTTCGCCAAGGACATCATGGATTTCCTCACCGATCCGGTGCCGATGTGTGAGCGAGGGAGCCTTCAGGCCGAGGAGAAGCGCTGCGCCGTGCTGGCGCAGAACGGCCTGACCGCGCCGTTCGCCACCTATCTGCGGGTGTCCCTGCTGGTGGGCCTCATCGGGGCCTCGCCGGTCTGGCTCTACCAGCTCTGGGCGTTCATCGCGCCCGGGCTGCACCGCAACGAGAAGAAGTACAGCCGGGCCGTGGTCGCGGTCGGCGTTCCGCTGTTCCTCACCGGCACCTACTTCGCCTACTGGCTGCTGCCCCGGGCGATCCCCGTGCTGCTGAGCTTCAGCGCCGACGACGCGCAGAACTTCGTGAGCGTCGAGGAGGTCCTCGACATCACCGTCCGGCTGGCCCTCGCGTTCGGCATCTCCTTCGAACTCCCGCTGCTGCTCGTCCTGTTGAACCTGGGCGGCGTGGTCTCCGGCAAGCGGATGATCAGCTGGTGGCGCTGGATGGTGATGGGCATCGCGATCTTCGCCGCCGCCATCACGCCCACCGACCTGATGTCGATGATCGCGCTCCAGATCCCGGTCACCGGCCTCTACTTCCTGGCCTGCGGCATCGCGATGCTCAACGACCGCCGCCGGCGCAGGCGGAACGCCGACGCCGAGCTGGCCGACGACGAGGCGTCCGAGCTGGACCTGACGCCCGAGCCCGTCGGCCCCGCCGAGAGGCTCGACGACGACCGCCCCGTCAACGGGTATGACGACGACGTGACATGAGCCGTGGGAAGACCGCTGGATGAGCGGTGAGGTCACCCTGCTGATCAATCCGGTGGCCGGGCGGGGGAACGGGCGGCGCGCCGCCGAGCCCGTGGCCCGGGTGCTGCGCGAGGCCGGGATCGCCGTCCGGGTGCTGGTCGGCCTCGACGCGGACGACGCGCTGGCCCGCGCCCACGCGGCGGTCGCCGCCGGCACCGGGGCCCTGGTCGCCCTCGGCGGCGACGGGATGTCCTCCCTCGCGCTGCGCGCCGTCGCCGGCACCGCCACCCCGCTGGGGCTGGTCGCCGTCGGCACCGGCAACGACATCGCCCGCGCCCTCGGGCTGCCGCTGCGCGACCCGAGGGCCGCCGCCCTCGTGATCGCCGAGGCGCTCAAGCGCGGGCAGCCGCGCGCCGTCGACCTGGGGCGGGTCGGCGCGACCTGGTTCGGCAGCGTGCTGGCCACCGGCTTCGACTCCCGCGTCAACGACCGCGCCAACGGGATGCGTTGGCCACGCGGCGGGCTCCGCTACGACCTCGCGATGGTTGCCGAGCTGGCCGCCCTGCGCCCGCTGCCCTACCGCCTGCGGCTGGACGACGGGCCCTGGCGCGAGCTGGAGGCCACCCTCGTCGCCGTCGGCAACGGCCCCTCCTACGGCGGCGGGATGCGGATCTGCGCCGACGCCGACCTGGACGACGGGCTGCTGGACGTCACCGTCGTCGGCCCCTGCCGCCGTTCCACCCTGCTGCGGGTCTTCCCCCGCGTCTACCGGGGAACGCACCTGAGCCACCCCGTCGTCACCACCCACCGGGCCCGCCGCGTGGAGCTGGCGTCGCCCGGCGTCACCGGCTACGCCGACGGCGAGGCGCTGGGGCCGCTGCCGCTGGTGGCCGAGTGCGTTCCGCGCGCGGTGCGGGTGCTGACGCCCGAGCCGGCCTGAGCGCCACCGGCCCCGGGAGAGATCGCCAGGAAGAGCGGACCGGTGGGCCGGTAGGCTCGGGAGACGATGACCGAGCACATGTCTCCCGCCGAGCGGTACGCCGAGTCACGGCGTCGGGCTGCGGACGAGCGGACCGCTCTCGCCCCGTTCCGTGATCTCTACGACTTCGCCCTGGACGACTTCCAGATCGAGGCGTGTCAGGCCCTGGAGGCCGGGCATGGCGTGCTGGTCGCGGCGCCGACCGGCTCGGGCAAGACGATCGTGGGCGAGTTCGCCGTCCACCTGGCGCTCAGCCAGGGCCGGAAGTGCTTCTACACCACGCCGATCAAGGCCCTCTCCAACCAGAAGTACGCCGACCTGCTGCGCCGCTACGGCGAGGACAGGGTCGGCCTGCTGACCGGCGACAACAGCGTCAACTCCGACGCCCCGGTGGTCGTGATGACCACCGAGGTGCTGCGGAACATGCTCTACGCCAACTCCACCGCCCTGACCAACCTCGGCTATGTCGTGATGGACGAGGTGCACTACCTCTCCGACCGGTTCAGGGGCGCCGTGTGGGAGGAGGTGATCATCCACCTCCCCGAGTCCGTCTCGCTGGTCTCGCTGTCGGCCACGGTCTCCAACGCCGAGGAGTTCGGCGACTGGCTGGACACCGTGCGCGGCGACACCCGGGTGATCGTCTCCGAGCACCGGCCGGTGCCGCTGTGGCAGCACGTGCTGGCCGGGCGCCGGCTCTACGACCTGTTCGCCGAGTCCGACAGCAAGCGGGAGGTCAACCCCGACCTGCTGCGGATGGCGCGGCTTGAGAACACCCGCTCCTGGGGCGCGCGGGAGCGCAACCGCAACGTCCGGGACCGGCGCAGGGCCGCCGAGCGGGAGCGCGAGAAGCGCCAGCGGAACCGGCTCTACACGCCCAGCCGCGTCGAGGTCATCGACCGGCTCGACGCCGAGGGGCTGCTGCCGGCCATCACGTTCATCTTCAGCCGCGCCGGCTGCGAGGCGGCCGTCCAGCAGTGCCTCGCCGCCGGGCTGCGCCTCAACGACGCGCCGGCGCGCGCCCGCGTGCGGGAGATCGTCGAGCGCCGCACCTCCGCCATCCCCGACGAGGACCTCCATGTGCTGGGCTACTTCGAGTGGCTTGAGGGCCTGGAACGGGGCATCGCCGCGCACCACGCGGGGATGCTGCCCCGCTTCAAGGAGATCGTCGAGGAGCTGTTCGTCGAGGGCCTCGTCAAGGCCGTCTTCGCCACCGAGACCCTGGCCCTCGGCATCAACATGCCGGCGCGCTCGGTGGTGTTGGAGAAGCTGGTCAAGTGGAACGGCGAGCAGCACGCCGACATCACCCCCGGCGAGTACACCCAGCTCACCGGCCGCGCCGGGCGGCGCGGGATCGACGTCGAGGGGCACGCCGTGGTGCTGTGGCAGCGCGGCATGGACCCGGGGGCGCTCGCGGGGCTCGCGGGGGCGCGCACCTATCCGTTGCGCTCCTCGTTCAAGCCCTCCTACAACATGGCCGTCAACCTGGTCGCCCAGTTCGGCCGGCACCGCTCGCGGGAGCTGCTGGAGACCTCGTTCGCGCAGTTCCAGGCCGACCGCTCGGTGGTGGGGATCTCCCGCCAGGTGCAGCGCAACGAGACCGGCCTTGAGGGCTACCGGGAGGCGATGACCTGCCATCTGGGCGACTTCGAGGAGTACGCGGGGCTCCGGCAGAAGCTCAAGGAACGCGAGACCGAGCTGGCCCGGCAGGGCGTCGCCCAGCGCAGGGCGGCCGCCTCCGACGCGTTGGAGAAGCTGCGGCCCGGCGACATCATCCACGTGCCCACCGGCAAGTTCGCCGGCCTGGCGCTGGTCCTCGACCCGGGGATGCCCGACGGGCGCAGCGGCGGACACCGGGGCTTCGACCACCACGACGGGCCGCGTCCGCTGGTCCTCACCGTTCAGCGGCAGGTCAAGCGGCTGGGCGCGATGGACTTCCCGGTGCCGGTCGAGGCGCTCGGCCGGATGCGCATCCCCAGGTCGTTCAACCAGCGCAGCCCGCAGTCCCGCCGCGACCTGGCCTCCGCGCTGCGCACCAAGGCGGGGCACGTCGAGCCGCGTCGGCACCGGAAGGAACGCGCCCAGGCCGCCGACGACCAGGAGATCGCGCGCCTGCGCCGCGAGATCAGGGCGCACCCCTGCCACGGCTGCGAGTCCCGCGAGGACCACGCGCGGTGGGCCGAGCGCTACCACCGGCTGCGCCGCGACACCCGGCAGCTCGAACGCCGGATCGCGGGCCGCACCAACACCATCGCCAGGACCTTCGACCAGGTCGCCGCGCTGCTGACCGAGCTGGACTACCTGCGCGGCGACGAGGTCACCGAACACGGCCGCCGACTGGCGCGGCTCTACGGCGAGTTGGACCTGCTGGCCAGCGAGTGCCTGCGGGACGGCGTCTGGGAGGGCCTCAACCCGGCGGAGCTGGCCGCGTGTGTCTCCGCGCTGGTCTACGAGGCGCGCTCCGCCGACGACGCGCCCGCGCCGGACGTGCCCGACGGGCGGACCCGGCAGGCGCTGGGCGAGATGGTGCGGATCTGGGGGCGGCTGGACGCGTTGGAGGAACGGCACCGGATCAGCACCGTGACCGGCGTCGGGCAACGCGAACCCGACCTCGGCTTCGCCTGGCCCGTCTACCGCTGGGCGCAGGGCCAGGGCCTGGACGCGGTGCTGCGCGACGCGGAGATGCCGGCCGGGGACTTCGTCCGCTGGTGCAAGCAGGTCATCGACGTGCTGGGCCAGCTGTCCGCCGCCGCCCCCGAGGGCAGCGGCGTGGGCAGGACCGCGCGCCAGGCCGTCGACCAACTCCTGCGGGGCGTGGTGGCGTACAGCTCCCTGGGCTGAGCCCTGCCCGGGCCGGGTCGGGCCCAGGGCCGGCGGGGCCCTGGGGGCCCGCGCGGCGGGGCGGCGGGGCCTGCGGCCGGGCGGCCGGTCGGGGTTGACGGGCGGTGGCGGTGAGCGGGCGGTGCGCCGGGGGCTGTTGGTGAACGGGCGGCGCGGGTGGCGGCCTGGCCGGTCGGGACGGTGCGGGGCGGGTGTTGTCAGCGACGGGTGGTTGTCGAACGGGTGCGGTGGGTTGGGGGAGTGGGCGGTGCGGGCTCACGCCCGGCGGCCGGGGCCCGGACGGACCGGATGCCGCTGACCCGTTCGGGGCTGGGTCGTTGACATGGGGGCGGCGTGAGGCTCGGTCTGCTGATCATGAACTGCCGTCGGAGGTGCGGCTGTTGCCACTGCCGGGCGGTGGCCCGGCCCGGCCTGGGCGCCGCGTGCCCGGCGCAGCCGATGCGCGTCCCCGGCCGGCGGCCGGGGGGTGCCGGCCCGCCCAGCGGGCCGGCTCAGGAAGCCAGCGCCGCGACCAGGCGGGAGAGGGAGCCGCCCAGGCCCCAGCGTTCGTCGAGCGCGGCCAGCGCCTCCGGGTCCCGGGGCGCGGCCGGCAGCGTCGCGTCCCGTTCGGGCAGCGGGAGGTCCGTGACCACCCGCACCACGCGCGGCGCGACGGCCAGATAGTCCGCCGCCTCGCGCAGCCGGCGGTGCTGCGCCGGCGTCAGCCCCGAGGTCGGGTCGTCCAGCGCGGCCACCAGGCCGGCCAGGTCGCCGAACCTGGCCAGCAGCTTGGCCGCCGTCTTCTCGCCGATCCCCGGCACCCCGGGGAGCCCGTCGCTCGGGTCGCCGCGCAGCAGCGCCAGCTCCGCGTAGCCGGGGCCGTCCACGCCGTACTTCTCCCGCAGCGCGGCCTCGTCGAACGCCGCCAGGTTCGCCATGCCACGGACCGGGTAGAGAACCCGAACACCCCTGGAGTCGTCGATCAGTTGGAAGAGGTCGCGGTCCCCCGTGACGATGTCAACGGGCCCGGTGGCGCGGTGGCTGAGCGTGCCGATCACGTCGTCGGCCTCGTGCTCGGGGGCGCCGACGCGGAGGATGCCCACCGCGTCGAGCACGGCCTCGATCACCGGCACCTGAGGGCTGAGGGTGTCCGGCACCTCCTCGACGTCGGTGCCCCCGGGCACCTCGTCGGCCACCCGGTGGGCCTTGTAGGTGGGGATCAGCGCCACCCGCCAGGCGGGGCGCCAGTCCTCGTCCACGCAGGCCACCAACGCGTCGGGCCGGTGGTCCCTGACCAGCCTGGCGATGAAGTCCAGCAGGCCGCGCACCGCGTTGACCGGGGTGCCGTCGGGGGCGCGAACGGAGTCGGGCACGCCGTGATAGGCGCGGAAGTACAGCGAGGCGGTGTCGAGCAGCATCAGACGTGTGGTCACAGGACGGATCATGCCGCACACCACCGACAATTTCGCCACGCCCCCTGGTGGCCCAGAAATCGTTTGGTAAGCTAAATATTAACGATTTCTTGACGCTCACTTTGCCGAGCCGTCCGGACGCCGAGAAGGAGACACTCACTTGCCGACGCCCACCCGACCCGGCACCCTCACTGGTCCCGCCGCTCTCCCGTCCGTTTCCCCGTCGCTCGACCCCCGGGGCTGATGCGGGATGGGACACGCTGACACCCTGCTCGCGATGGGCGGCGCCTTCGTCGCCGCCGCGTTCCTCGCCCGCCTCGGCGGCCGCATAGGCCTGCCCACGATTCCGCTCTTCATCCTGGCCGGGATACTGCTCGGCCCCAACACCCCCGGCTTCGTTCTGCTGGAGGACCCGCACGACCTGGAGATGCTCTCCGCGCTCGGCCTCGTGCTGCTGCTGTTCTACCTCGGCCTTGAGTTCCACATGGACGACCTCAAGACCGGCGGCAAGAAGATGGCCGTGGCCGGCTGCACCTATCTGGCGCTCAACGTCGGCGCCGGGCTGGGATTCGGCTTCGCGCTGGGCTGGGGCACGTCCGAGGCGCTGGTGCTGGCCGGTGTGCTGGGCATCTCGTCCTCCGCCATCGTCACCAAGATCCTGGTGGACGCCGGCCGCATCGGTAACCCGGAGACCAAGCCCATCCTGGGCATCATCGTGGTCGAGGACATCTTCCTCGCCCTCTATCTGGCCGCCCTCCAGCCGGTGATCTCCGGTTCCGAGAGCGCCGGCGAGACCGCCTGGCAGATCGCCAAGGCGTTCGGCTTCCTGTTGCTGCTGGCCATCGCGGCCCGCTGGGGCACCAAGCTCATCGGCCGGCTGTTCGCCATCAAGGACGACGAGCTGCTGGTCATCTCGTTCCTGGGCGCCGCCGTGCTGGTCTCCGGGATCGCCGAGCAGTTCGGGGTCGCCGACGCCATCGCCGCCTTCATGGTCGGCCTGATCCTGGGCAACACCGCCAACGGCGAGCGGATCAGGGAGTTGGTCCACCCGCTGCGGGACGCCTTCGCCGCGATCTTCTTCTTCGGCTTCGGGCTCTCCATCGCGCCCGGCGACCTGCCGACCGTCATCTGGCCGGTGCTGATCGCGGTGCTGATCACCGTGGTGATGAACGTGGGCGCCGGCCTGTTCACCGCGCGGATCTACGGGTTCGGCGCCGAGCCCACCGCCAACGTCTCCACCACCCTGCTGGCCAGGGGCGAGTTCGCGCTGATCCTGGCCACCATGGCGGCCGCGGCCGGGCTCGACGAGCGGCTGTCGCCGTTCATCGCCGGCTATGTGCTGATCCTCGCCGTGCTCGCGCCGCTGGTCGCCGGTCGTTCGCACTGGCTGGCCAAGATCCTGCCCGGCGGCCGGAACACCCCCAGCGAGGAGGCGGCGGCCATCCCCGAGCCGGAGCCCGCGAACTCCGGCAGGTAGTTCGGGGCGCGGCGGGAGCCACCCCAACGGGCCGCCCCGGCCCGAGCGTCCCGCCCGCCCGGTCACGTTCCACCGTGTCCCCCCATGCGTCAGTTCCGCTCAACGCCCGGCCGCGTGCCGGGCGTTGGTCGTGACGGAGCGGTGATCACGGGTCATCGCGCGGCCACTGGCCGCGACGGCGCGGGTGTGAGAAGTTCAGCGGGTGAGCCAGACCACACCGCCCGGCTGGTACCAGGACCCGGGCCGACCAGCGGGCGAGCCGGCGCGGGAGCGCTGGTGGGACGGTGCGGCCTGGACGGCCAGGACGAGGCCGGCCGAAGGGGCGCGCACCCCGACCGTTCCCTCGCTGCCCTCCGACGTCGCGGGCCGCCCGCACTCCCTGCCCACACTGCCCGGCGAGCCGCCCCCGCCCGCCGCCGACCCGCCGGCCGACCCCGCCGCCCGGGGCCGGCGGCGGGAC
>NZ_RFFJ01000149.1 GCF_003696235.1 Streptomyces triticirhizae | reverse complement strand
CGCTCCGCGGCCAAAGAAGACGGCGCTCCGCGCCTAACAGCAAGCCACTCCGTGCCAAACCGCCAAAGCCGCTCCGCGCCTAACAAGCCACTCCGTGGCCAAAACACAGCCGCTCCGCGGCACAAAACAAATGGCGCTCCGCGAAACAAAAGCCCCACCCCACAAATCCAATCCAAGAAAGGGCGCTCCGCGCCTAATAAAAACGCCACTCCGTGGCGATAAAACAAGCCGCTCCGCAGTCGAAAAACAACTCCGCACCAAAACAAGAGCACTTCACGGCTCTCCCAGCTACTCCGTAACCAAATACCCTAACTCACACCCAAAAGACACTCAAACCAACCGACTAAACCAACCAAAGAACTTCCAAACCACTCCACATCCAGAGTCCATGCACCCCCGCACAATCCATACAAAACACCACAACACAAACAAAACAACTCACACAGACCTAAAGCTAATTGCGAACTACCCACCCCACACCCCACACCCCATCAACTCCCCCTTGTCATTCCAGAGTTAATCCCCCACACCAAAGCACCCCCCAACCCCCAACCCAAAAGAAGTGGGTGACAGGCAGACGCCCTGCCTCTGCCTGTCACCCACTCCTGGATCGGTATCGTTTACCGTTCTCGGCTATCGTTCCAACCGTCAAAAGGCCGGCTCAACACACCCAGTTAGCCCGCACACACGGGATCAACCCCCACACCGGGTTAGCCCACGCGCACCGGGTCAGCCCACACGGACAAGATTTCGGTTACTGGGTGGGGGGAAACGCGCATTCCGGCGGCGGTCAGAACTGCCGCCACGGTGGTCTCCATTCCGTCATCCACCGCGTTCAACAAGCGGGTAGCCGGCCCCCGTTCATCCGTGCTCTCTTCCTCCATGGCGTCGAACAACTCATGCGGGACATGCCAACAGATCCCGACATGATCGGCCGGTTCGGCTGCGTTCATCGGCAACCCATCACCCCGAGTCAGGAAAACACCCACGTCGCCGTTCTCGTGCGCCACGGGCAGCCCCACACGTCGCAGGACCCCAACGACGCGTTCCACCAGATCGGCCGGCAGCAGCTGGTCCTCGGGTGTCCAGATGCGATCTTCCACAGGAATGGTCTCCATATCCCCATCTTGGCCCAGCGGCGGTGCGGCACGCAGATCACGCCGGAGAGGATGACGCCAACGAATGACGAGCCAAACAGACGGGCGGGCCGTCCGGCTGTTCGGGACCAGCCACGGGTGCAGCGAGGTGACTGGCCCCCACCACAGATTCCGAACGTCTCACCAGCGAGGACGGGCAGTGCGCACCGTTCGGCCACTCACGGAGGGTGCTGCGCACCGTGGGGTCGCCTGGCGCGATCGTGACGCAACTCCCCTACGGCCACCGACATTTCGCATCCGTGTTCCAAGGGGCAGAACGCGGTGGGAGCTTGCCACGGCACGGACTCCCGGTCAGGCCGGCCGCGTGGGATGTCGTTCCTTTCCGTTGATATATTGAGTTCTTGCGCGGAGTATGGACGGAATCCGGCAGGGCTCCTAGGGTCTGGGGTGCTCGGCGAGATCCTCCGCACCTTCAACGCGCAAGGACGTGACCTCGTGATGCCGAACTCCTCGATCTCAACCTCCCTCTCGAATCCCTCACTTGACCGGCGGCGCTTCCTGGCGGCCGGAGTGGGGCTGGGTGCCGCCGCGTTGGCGGCCCGGCCCGCCAACGCGGCGGAGCAGCCTCCCGAGGGCTCGCCTGGCTCGCCTGATGTGCACCTGTTCTACTACCCCTGGTATGGAAGCCCTTCGGTGCACGGGAGTTGGCGACACTGGCAGCAGGGTGGGAACCAGCCGCCGGAGTCGGTGGGGGCGGACTTCTACCCGCTGCTCGGCGCCTATGACGCCGGGGACGAGGAGGTCGTCGCCCAGCACATGCGGTGGGTGCGGCAGGCCGGCGTCGGGGTGGTGGCCACGACCTGGTGGGGGCAGGGAAGTTACGAGGACCAGCGGGTGCCGCTGCTCCTGGACGTGGCGGCGGAGCACGGCGTGGCCGTGGCCTGGCACCTGGAGCCGTACGAGGATCGGACGGCCCTCTCGACGGTGGAGGACGTCGCCTACATCAACGAGCGGTACGGGGACCATCCCGCGTTCTATCGGGACGCCGCCCATGGGGACCGGCCCGCGTTCTATGTGTTCAACAGCCTGCTCACCGAGGACTGGTCGGAGCTGGCCGCCGTGGGCGAGGAGAACATCGTCCTGGCGCAGACCACGGACGTTTCGCGGGTCGTGGACTTTCAGGGTCTCTACACCTACGCGGTGTTGACGGAGTTCGAGGGGTGGGCCGGTGTCGCCGAGTGGTGCCGGGCCAACGGTCGGATCTGGGCGCCGTCCGTGGGTCCCGGCTATGTCGACGACCGGGCGGTTCCAGGGAACACCACGGAGACCATCGATCGCGCCGACGGTGAGACCTATGACGCGATCTGGTCGGCGGTTCTCTCGCCCGAGAACGGGGGGCCGCCGGACTGGGTCTCGATCACGTCGTTCAACGAGTGGCACGAGGGGTCGACGATCGAGCCCGCGTCGTCCACTCCCCCGGTCGGACACAACTATCTGACGTATGACGGGGCTTATGGGACGACGGGCGAGGATTCGCCCACGGCCTATCTGGAGCGCACCCGGTACTGGGCCACCGTGTTCCGGAACATCCCACGGGGCGTGGGTGGTTCACCGGTTGTTCGGTGAGGGTGTGGCAGGGGTGCGGGATGTTCTCTGTTTGCGGCGGGCGGTGCGGGTGCGTTCGATGGTGTAGGCGTTCGGGTGGAGGCCGCCGGTGGAGACGGTGACCTCTTTCAGGACGCGTACGTCGCGGGTTCTCTCGACTGATTCACGCAGCAGTCTCTTGTCCTCCGTCAGCAGCACGGCGCGGCCGTCCGGGGTGAGGACGCGTGCCAGTTCGGCGAGGAATCGGGGGTAGAGCGTCCTGTTCGCCGCGTGGGAGCCGACGCGTTTCCCGAAGGGGAGGTTGGCCATGACGCGGTCGACGGTTCCGGGGCGGGCGGGTAGGGACGCGGCATCGGCGCGTAGGAGTGTGCCGGTGGGGAACAGGGGGTGGTTGGCGTGGGCCGCCGCGAGGGCTTCGGGGGATGTGTCGGAGCCGATCAGGGTGAGGTCAAGTCCGGTGTGTGCGGCCTCGACGAGGAGGGTGCCGGCGCCACAGAAGGGGTCCCAGACGGTGTTTCCTGGGCGTAGTTTGAGTAGTCGGATCATGAGGGCGCCGACCACGGGGTTGGTCGAGGCGGGAATGCGGCGCATTTCGGGGAATCGGCGGGAGAAGTAGAGGGCGCCGACCTGGGCGAGGAGGAGTTTTCCGCGTCGGACGAGGTTGATCTGCCAGTTGCGGGGGTCGTTTCGCCATCCGAGGTGGGATTCGAGGGCGTCACGCAGGGCGGGCCTGTTGGGCATGGCGTCGACGCGGAATCGGATGGATTCTTCTTCGCCGGCCAGGAGGCCGAGGACGCCGTGGCTTCGGGAGTGGCGGAGTGCGTCGACGGTCCTTGTGTGGTCGGGGTCGTCGTGTTCCCAGGGGCCGAGGACGATGGAGAAGGCCGAGTAGAGGCGGAGTTCGATCAGGGGGCGCAGGGGGCCTTTGATGTGGGTGACGACGGAGTCGGGGTAGGTGAGGGAAATGGAGTCGAGGAGGGGTTTTCCGATGTCGTGGCATTCCTGGAGGAGGCGTTCGACAACCCCGGGAATTCCTTCCAGGTGAATGGTGTCGTCCACGGGAACATCGAGTTTGATATCAGGTGCCACGGTTTTCCGAATCGTGTGGGAAACGAACGTCAGGAAAGGGTAGATTCTATCACGCGGAATTCGGTGTTTTATTGAGGTGCGGAGCCTGTTGGAGGGCGATACGGTCTGGCGCATGGATGACCAGGAGTGGTTGCGGCTGAACCGTGCGAACTGGGATGACCGGGTGCGGGTGCACGTCGGGAGCGAGTTCTACGACGTGGCGGGGTTTCGGGCGGGTGCTGACCCGTTGCGGCCGGATGAGGTGGCGGATGTGGGGGATGTGACGGGGCTTCGGCTGTTGCACCTTCAGTGTCATATGGGGCAGGACACGTTGGCGTGGGCGCGGCGGGGTGCGGTGGTGACGGGGGTGGACCTCTCGGAGGCGGCGGTGGGGGTGGCGCGGGAGTTGGCCGAGGAGTTGGGGTTGGCGGAGCGGGCGCGGTTCGTGGCGTCTGATGTGTATGAGGCGCGGGCGGCGCTGGGTGGGGAGCGGTTCGATGTGGTGTACACGGGTGGGGGGTCGTTGGTGTGGCTGCCGGATCTGTCCCGGTGGGCGGAGGTGGTGGCGGACTCGTTGCGGCCGGGGGGTTTTCTGTATCTGGCGGAGTTCCATCCGGTGACGGACATGTTGGATGAGGCTGGGGAGCGGGTGGTGTCCGACTACTTCGACATCGGTCCCGAGCGGGTGGACTATCCGTTCACGTATACGGATGGGCCGGAGTTGCGGCACACGGAGTCGGTGCAGTGGCGGCATCCGTTGGGTGAGGTGGTGTCGGCGGTGGCGGCGGCGGGGCTGCGGATCGAGTTTCTGCGGGAGCGTCCGCGCACGGTGTTCGGGCGGTTCTCGTCGTTGGAGCGGGACGCGTCGGGGCTGTACGGGTTTCCGGAGGGGCGGCCGGGGGTGCCGTTGATGTATGCGCTGCGGGCGGTCAGGGAGTGAGGGTGGTGAGGTGGTCGCGGATGGCGGCGATGACGGCGGGGGCGTGGTCGTTGAGGTAGAAGTGGCCGCCGGGGTAGGTGGTGAGGTCGAAGGCGCCGGTGGTGTGGCGTTTCCAGTCGCGGACCTCGTCGAGGGTGGCGAGGTGGTCGTTGTCGCCGACGAGGGCGAGGACGGGGCTGGTGAGGGTGGGGCCCTCGGGGTGGCGGTAGGTTTCGACGGCCTGGTAGTCGGCGCGGACGGCGGGCAGGACCATGGCCTGGATCTCGGGGTCGTCGAGGAGGCGGGCGTCGGTGCCGCCGAGGGAGCGGATCTCGGCGAGGATGCCGTCGTCGGAGCGCTGGTGGACGTTCTCTTCGCGGTGGCGGCTGGGGGCGCGGCGGCCGGAGGCGATGAGGGTGAGGGGCGGGGTGCCTGCCTGGGTGAGGCGGCGGGCGGTCTCGTAGGCGACGAGGGCGCCCAGGCTGTGGCCGAAGAGGGCCAGGGGCCGGTCGGTGAAGGGTTGGATGGCGGCGGCGACGCCGTCGGCGAGGTCCTCGATGGTGGTGAGGGGTGGTTCGGTGCGGCGGTTCTGCCGGCCCGGGTACTGGATGGCGAGGACGTCGATGTCGGGTGCGAGGGCGGCGGAGACGGGGTGGAAGTAGCTGGCGGCGCCGCCGGCGTGGGGGAGGCAGGCGAGGCGGACGGGTGCGTCCGGTCGCGGGTGGAAGCGTTGTGTCCATGCGGTGCCGGTGCTGCTCACCGTGTCCCCCTGTGTCGGCGTGGTGTGACCGGCGCGCGTGTGGTCGGTGCGCCGGTCGGCTCAACGTAGGTTAGACGGTGGGGAGTTCGGCTGTCAGGTCGGCTTGTGGGGTGGGGGTCAGCCTCGGTTGCCGAGCTGGGCGAGGTAGGTGTTGTAGGCGGCGAGTTCGGCGTCGCCGTCGCGGTCGGCGGCGCGGTCGAGGCGGCGGGATGTGCGTTGTTCGGCGACGTACCACTGGACGACGAGGGCGAGGAGCACGATCACGGTGGGGATCTCGCTGAAGGCCCAGGCGATGCCGCCGGCGGCGGACTGGTCGGAGAGGGCGTCGGTGCCGAGGGTGGTGGGGATGTCGGCGTAGGAGTCGACGAGGGGTTCGCTGGCCATCATGAGGGCGATGCCGAAGAAGGCGTGGAACGGCATGGTGGCGAAGAGTTCCAGCATCCGCATGAGGTGGCCGGCGCGGCGGGGGCCTGGGTCGACGCCCATGATGGGCCAGAAGAAGGCGAGGCCGACGGCGAGGAAGTGGATCATCATCGCGAGGTGGCCGACGCGGCTGTCCATGAGGGTGTCGAACAGCGGGGTGAAGTAGAGGCCGTAGAGGCTGGCGATGAAGAGCGGGATGGTGAACAGGGGGCTGGTGACGGCGCGGACGTAGCGGCTGTGGAGGAGGGTGACGAGCAGCTCGCGGGGTCCGGTGCGGCCTCGGCCCGCGGCGGGCAGGGCGCGCAGGAGGAGGGTGACGGGGGCGCCGAGGAGCAGCAGGATCGGGGAGACCATGCTGATCACCATGTGCTGCACCATGTGGGCGCTGAAGAGCACCATGCCGTAGTCGTTGAGGCGGGTGGCGGTGACGGCGGCGATGGAGAGCACGCCGAGGGCGAACGCGAGGGTGCGGCCGGCGCTCCAGGTGTCGCCTCGGCGTCGGAGGCGGGCGACGCCGTAGCCGTAGAGGGCCAGGGCGAGGAGGCAGCCGACGAGGAAGACGGGGTCGCCGCCGAGTTCGAGTGCGCGTCCCGGTGTGAGGGGCGGCAGTTCGCTGTGGCCGCCGTGGTCGCCGTGGCCCATCGTGTACTCCCTGTGCTGTGCGCGCTGTGCTGTTGCGCGGTTGCGCCTGCCAGCCTAGGGAACGGGCTGGTGGGCGTGGTGGCCGGGGTCCTTCGGGGCCCCGGCCGGGTGGGTCAGGCGGGGGCGGTGGCGGCGGCGATGCGTTCGGCGCGGAGGGCCTCGTACCAGCGGTCGTCGACGGGTGGGAGGGCGTTGACGTCGAGGGTGAGTTTGAGGAGCAGGTCGGCGATCTGGGGGTTGCGGGCGAGGACGGGGCCGTGCATGTAGGTGCCGAAGACGGTGCCCATCCAGGCGCCTTCGGTGCCGTCGCCGGTGCCGTTTCCGTTGCCGAGGCGGACCTGGGCGAAGGGGCGGGCCTGGGGGCCGATGCGGGTGATGCCCTGGTGGTTCTCGAAGCCGGTGAGTTGGGGGAGGCCGAGTTGGGGGTCGATGTCGGCGAGGACGTCGCCGACGCAGCGCTGTCCGGGGCCGCGTTCGCTGACGACGTCGAGGAGGCCGAGGCCCTGCTGGCGGTGGCCGAGGTCGTTGATGAACTCGTGGCCGATGATCTGGTAGCCGGCGCAGACGGAGAAGACGATGGCGCCGTTCTGGACGGCGCGGGTGAGGCCGCCGTCGCGGAGGAGGCGTTCGGCGGCGAGGCGTTGGGGGCGGTCTTCGCCGCCGCCGATGAGGTAGATGTCGCCGGAGGTGGGGAGGGGCTGGTCGGAGCGGACGTCGAGGCGTTCGACGCGCAGGCCGCGTTGGTGGGCTCGGCGTTCGACGACGAGCACGTTGCCCTGGTCGCCGTAGGTGCTCAGGAGGTCGGGGTAGACCCAGACCAGGCGGAGGCCTGAGGTGCTCATGGACGCTGTCGTTCCTCTCGGTCTTCCGTGTCTTCCGGGTTCCGTGTCTTCCGGGGGTCTCGGGGGTCTCGGGGTTCAGTTGCCGACGACGCGGCGGAGGTCCTGGAAGGCGGTGTAGTTGGCGATGGCCTCGATGCGGCCGGGGGGGAGCTGGGGGATGGCCTGGTCGAGGGTGTCGAAGACGCGGAAGTCGACGCCGGCGACCTCCAGGCGGACGGCGAGGTCGAGGCGGCGGTCGCCGATGACGGCGATGGGGTGGCCGGCGAGGCGGGTGTAGTCGACGTCCCAGAGCCAGGAGGTGTCGGTGCCGTCGGCGCTGCGGGCGTTGACGGAGAGCAGGACGGGGGCGGGTGGGGGGTCGATGAGGGAGAACGTTTCGAGCCAGCCGGCGGGGTTCTTGGCGAGGAGGAGGCGGATGTCGCGGCCCTGGTAGCTCACGACGTCGTAACGGCCGGCGACGGCGGTGACGGACTCCATGCGTTGGAGGGCCACCTGGGGGTGGACGCCGAAGGTGGCGGCGACGGCGGTGGCGGTGGTGGCGTTGGCCTGGTTGGCGCGTCCTGGGAGTTGGAGGCGGATGGGCCAGGCGGAGCCGTGGGGGTCGATGACCTGTCCGTTGGAGAGGACCCAGGTGGGGGCGGGGCGGCCGAAGCCGCATTCGCCGCAGGCCCAGTTGGTGTCGTCGGGGCGGTGCATGACGCCGCCGCAGGCGGGGCAGGACCAGGCGTCGTCCTTCCACTCCTGGCCGGCGGCGACCCAGACGACGTTGGCGGAGGAGGAGGCGGCCCAGACGACGAGGGGGTCGTCGGCGTTGGCGACGACGATGGCCTTGGAGTCCTGGAGGCCTTCGCGCCAGCGTTCGGCGAGCATCCGGGTCTCGGCGGCGCGGTCGAGCTGGTCGCGGGAGAGGTTGAGGAGCGCGACGATCTTGGGGTGGACGTCGTTGGCGACGGTGGTGAGGTATTTCTCGTCGACCTCGATGACGCCGTAGCGGGCTTCCGCTCCGCCGGAGAGGGCGGAGGTGATGCCGGCGGGCATGTTGGCGCCGAGGGCGTTGGAGACGACGGGGCCGCCGGCGCGGAGGGCTTCGGCGATGAGTCGGGTGGTGGTGGTCTTGCCGTTGGTGGCGGAGACGAGGACCACGTCGAGGTGGCCGGCGAGGCGGGAGAGGAGTTCGGGGTCGAGTTTGAGGGCGACCTTGCCTCCGATGACCGATCCGCTGCCTCGGCCGGCGGCTCGGGATACGGCTGCCGCCGCCTTGCCCGCCGTCACGGCGAACTTGGCGCGCGGGGACAACGGCTGAGTGCTGTCTGCCATCGGGTTTCTTCCTCCTCGCCCTCGAACAGGGGTCAGCCTATCGAGGTCTGGGTCGGGTCCCGCACCGTGGCGCGGTGTGGGGTGGCGGCGTGGTGTCGCGGTGGTGCTGACGGGGTGTGAGTTCCGCGGCTCGACACCGATTTTCGCCCATATGACCTTTTCAACCGATATTTGCCTTTTGCTCTGCTTAGAGTGCTTGCAGAACGCCGCCGGCCGCTGGGGAGTGCTCATGGTCCTGTCTGTCTCGGGAGTCGTCCTGCTGGGTGCCGTGGTGGTCCTGTTCTTTCGCAAGGACGGGCTCAAGCCGACGCACGCGCTGGTGTGTGCCCTGTTCGGTTTCTATCTGGCGGGGACGTCGGTGGCGCCGAGCATTCACGAGGGTGGGGCGCGGCTGGCGCACCTGCTCGGCGGGATCGCGCTGTAGTCGGCGCGTGGTGCGGGTCGTCGGGGTCGGGGGTGGGGTGCGGGCGAGGGTGGCGTGGGGCGTGGCCGGGTGGGTGGGGTGGGTGCCGTGGGCGCTGGTGCGGGGGGTGACGCGGCTGGCGGTGGCGGCGTGGTGGTGGGGGGCGCGGGGGCGGCGGCGGCTTCCGGTGGTGGGGGCGGTCGCGGGGTCGGGGGTGGCGTTGTGCGCGGTGGCGGTGTGGCTGCCGGCGGTGGGGGTGGCCGCGACGGTGGTGTTGTTGGGGGTGGCTCTGGCTCTGGGGTGGGGGGATGGGCCGCCGACCTGGTCGGCGGGGCGGTGGTGTGGGGGCGGTCGCGGCGGTGCGGGTGGCGGGTGCGCGGGGTGCGCTGGCTGTTCGGCCGAAGGGCGTGGGGGTGGGGTGCGGCGGGGTGGTCGGGGGTGGCTGGAGGGGCGGGAGGAGGCGGCGTCGGTGGAGCCGTGGCCGGTGGGGGTGGTGGCGCAGCGTTTCGTGGTGGGGCCGGGTGAGGTGGTGTTGGGGTGCACGGATGCCTCGACGGCGGACCGGTCGGTGCCGGCGGTGGGGGTGTCGGGGGCGGTGGAGGTGGCGCCGCTGGTGTGGCGGACGGGGGCGCGGTCGTGTGAGCCGCACCTGTTGGCGGTGGGGTCGCCGGGGGCCGGGGGGACGGGTCTGCTGCGGTCGGTGGCGTTGCAGGCGTTGGGGTGGGCGGATGTGGTGCTGGTGGACGGTGGGGGCTCGGGCGGGTTCGGGTGTTTCGCGGGGCGGGTGGGGGTGTGGGGGGTGGAGTCGACGCCGGAGGGGGCGGTGGCGGGCCTGGCGTGGGTGGCGCGGGAGACGGAACGGCGGCTGTTGTTGGATGGCGAGGGGCGGCGCGCTGAGCGGCCGTTGTGGGTGGTGGTGGACCGGCCGGTGGTGTTGGCGCATCGGGCGTGGGCGGCGGGTGCGGGTGACCCGCTGGGGTG
This sequence comes from Streptomyces triticirhizae, assembly GCF_003696235.1. GTDB lineage: Bacteria > Actinomycetota > Actinomycetes > Streptomycetales > Streptomycetaceae > Streptomyces > Streptomyces triticirhizae. Next base: position 5,299 of record NZ_RFFJ01000149.1, on the reverse strand, counting down.
GTTGGACGTTCCGCTGCGGTACGGGCGGGAGGCGGGGGTGACGGTGGCGTTGGCGGAGCAGGTGGGGGTGTGGGCGTCGTTGGGCGGTGGGGTGTTGGGGTGTGTGGGGGCGCGGGTGGCGTTGGGGGCGTTGACGGTGGAGCAGGTGTCGGGGGTGTTGGGGTGGGCGCCGCCGTTGGGTGCGGTGCCGGGGGCGGGGGCGGGGTTCGCGCGGTTGGGTGCGGGGCCGGTGTGTCGGCTGCGGGTGCCGGTGACGCCCGATCCGTGGGACGAGGCGGCGGAGATGGCCCATCGGCGCGCGGTGTGGGAGCTGTTGCCGGCGCCGGTGGGGACGGGGGGAACGGGGGTTGAGGCGGACCCGAGCGGGACGTGCTGACCGTTCCGGCCGTCGCGTCCGGTGTCGCGTCCCGGTGTCGCGTCAGGTGGGGAGGGCGGCGAGGGGGTCGTCGAGGACGGGTTGCCAGGCGAGCTCGGCGGCGCCGACGAGGCTGTTGTAGTCGAGGACGCAGGCGGAGACGGGGACGGTGCCGCTCCTCCCCCACAGGCTGCGGGTTTCGACGAGGCCGCGGAGGCGTTGGGGATCGGCCTCCAGCAGCCAGCGGTGGAGGCCGCCGAGGATGATGCGGTCGGGGTTGAGGATGTTGACCAGGCCGGCGAGGCCGAGGCCGAGGCGGTCGATGACGGCGTGGGCGGCGGCACGGACGGCGGGGTCGGTGGCGTACTCGGCGCGCAGCAGGTCGCGGGCCTGGTCGAGGAGGGAGCCCTCGGGTCCGGGGGTGCGGCCGGCGGCTTCGAGGAGGGCGAGGGGATCGGTCTCGACGTCGAGGCAGCCTCGGCTGCCGCAGTGGCAGGGGCGGCCGGTGGGGTCGACGGTGAGGTGGCCGACCTCCATGGCGAGGCCGGCGCTGCCGGAGTGGAGGCGGCCGTCGAGGACGAGGGCGCCGCCGACGCCCCGGTGGCCGGTGGCGACGCACAGCAGGTGGGCGGCGCCTCGGCCGGCGCCGTGGCGGTGTTCGGCGAGGGCGGCGAGGTTGACGTCGTTGCCGCAGTAGCCGGGGGCGGTGATGCCGGCTTCGGCGAGGCACTCGTTGAAGATGTCCCGCACGGGGGCGCCGGCGGGCCAGGCGAGGTGGAGGGGGTTGAGGGCGGTGCCCTCGGGTTCGGCGACGGCGGAGGGGACGGCGAGGCCGGCGCCGACGCAGTGGCGGCCGGTCTCGCGCAGCAGGTCGGCGCCGGCGGCGACGACCTCGCCGAGGATCTGTTTGGGGTCGGCGGCGACGGTGGTGCAGGCGGGGGTGGTGGCGTGGAGGCGGCCGCCGAGTCCGACGAGGGCGGCGCGGAAGCCGTCGGCGTGGACCTGGGCGGCGAGGGCGACGGGGCCGCCGGGGTCGATGGCCAGGCGGTGGGAGGGGCGGCCGTGGCTGCCGGTGGCGCCGCCTGGTCGGGAGTCGACGGTGATCAGGCCGAGGGTCTGGAGTTCGCTGGCGACGGCGCCGGCGGTGGCGCGGGTGACGCCGAGGGCGGTGGTGAGGACGGCTCGGGTCGGGGCGCGGCCGGTGTGGACGAGTTCCAGCGCGGGGCCCAACGCGTTTCGGCCACGTTCCAGTCTGGTACGGGTGTGGGTCACGCCCCTATTCTGGCTTTGTGACTTCAATAAACAAACTACGGGCGATGATCTCGTCCGGAGCGGGCGGGAGGGGTGCTGACCAGGGGCCCGCGGCACGTCAACTGTTGAGGATACGCGTGGCGTTGACGGCGTTCTTCGCGGTGGACGGCTTTGTGTTCGCGGGGTGGGTGGTGCGGATTCCGGACGTCAAGGAGCGGACGGGGGCGTCACCGAGCGCGTTGGGCTTGGCGCTGTTGGGGGTGTCGGTGGGCGCGGTGGTGACGATGACGTTGACGGGGCGGCTGTGTCAGCGGTACGGAAACCATCGGGTGACGGTGTGGGCGGGGGCGTTGCTGGTGGCGAGCGTGGCGTTGCCGGCGCACGCGGGGTCGGCGGTGGCGTTGGGTGCGGTGCTGTTGCTCTTCGGGGCGGGGTTCGGCGCGGTGAACGTGGCGGCGAACAGCGCGGCGGTCGATCTGGTGGCGGCGTTGCGGCGGCCGGTCATGCCGAGCTTTCACGCGGCGTTCAGCCTGGGCGGGATGCTGGGGGCGGGGCTGGGCGGGCTGCTCGCCGACCGGTTGGGGGTGGCGCGGCATCTGGCGCTGTTGGCGGCGTTGGGCCTGGTCGTGGTGGTGTGGGCGGGGCGGACGCTGTGGCGGGAGTCGGCGGGCGGGGGTCAGGGGGCGGGGTCCGGTGCGGGCTCGGCGGTGGAGGAGCGTGGGTCCGGGGCGGCCGGGGGTGGCGTGCGGCGGGGCTCGGTGGGGTGGCTGGTGGGGGTGTTGGGGCTGATCGCGCTGTGCACTACGTACGGGGAGGGCGCGATGGCGGACTGGAGCGCGCTGCATCTGAAGGAGACGTTGGGCGCGAGCGCGGGGGTGGCGGCGGCCGGGTACTCGGTGTTCGCGATGGCGATGACGGTCGGGCGGTTGACGGGGTCGGCGGTGCTGGCGCGGCTGGGGGCGACGCGGGCGCTGGTGGCGGGGGGCGCGTTGGGGGCGGCGGGGATGCTGCTGGGCGCGTTGGCGCCGACGCTGTGGCTGGCGCTGGTGGGGTTCGCGCTGACGGGGCTCGGGCTGGCCAACGTCTTCCCCATCACCATAGGGACGGCTGGGCAGTTGGCGGGGCCGCGCGGGGTGGCGATGGCGTCGACGATCGGGTACGGGGGGATGCTGGCGGGGCCGGTGGCGATCGGGTTTCTGGCGGACTGGTTCAGCCTGGCGGCGGCGCTGGTGACGGTGGCGGTGCTGTCGGGGGTGGCGGCGGTGACCAGCTGGGCGACGCGGGAGGCGCTGCGTCGGGGAACGGCGTGACGGGGCGGGGCCGGGGGTGGCGACGGAACCGGCGGCGGAAGTGGTGACAGATGTCATTACCGGCGGGTAACTGGGTCTGATAACTTTCCGGTTATGGCCCTTCGTTCCGTGAGTCCTCGCTGGCTCTGCCGTCTGATGCGCTGGTGGCCGCCGTTCCGCGCGGCGGGGATCAGGGTGCCGCACATCGCCGACGACTGGAGCGCGGCGCGGGTGCGGATGCGGTTGGGCCGGCTCAACCGCAACTACTTCGGGACCCAGTTCGGCGGCTCGCTGTACTCGATGTGCGATCCCTTCTGGGCGATGTTGGTGCTGCACCGGCTGGGGCCCGGCTATGTGGTGTGGGACAAGGCGGCGGAGATCGAGTATGTCGCGCCGGGGCGGGGCGACGTGTTCGTGGAGTTCGCGCTGGACGAGGAGCGGGTGGAGGAGATACGCCGGGCCACCGCCGACGGTGACAAGGCGCTCCCCTGGTTCGACTGCGTGGTGCGCGCCGAGGACGGTTCGACGGTGGCCCTGGTGCGGAAGCAGCTGTATGTGCGGCGCAAGCGGCCGACGGCCGTTCAGCCGAGCCAGCCGGGGCGGACGAGCCCGGACTCGTAGGCGGCGACGACGAGTTGGGCGCGATCGCGGGCGCCGAGCTTGACCATGGCGCGGCTGACGTGGGTCTTGGCGGTGAGCGGCGAGAGGACCAGCCGGCGGGCGATCTCGTTGTTGGACAGGCCGAGGCCGACGAGGGCGAGGACCTCGCGTTCCCGGTCGGTGAGGTCGGTCAGCGGCAGGGCCTGCTCGGGGGTCTTGGAGCGGGCGGCGAACTCGGCGATCAGGCGGCGGGTGACGCCCGGGGAGAGCAGGGCGTCCCCGGCGACGACGGCGCGGGTGGCGCGCAGCAGTTCCTCGGGTTCGGTGTCCTTGACGAGGAAGCCGGAGGCGCCGGCGCGGATCGCCTCGAAGACGTAGTCATCCAACTCGAAGGTGGTGAGCATCACGACGCGTACGGAGGCGAGTTCAGGGTTTCCGGTGATGCGGCGGGTGGCGGCCAGGCCGTCGAGGACGGGCATCCGGATGTCCATCATGACGAGGTCGGGGCGCAGTTCGGCGACGTGGGTCAGGGCCTGCTGACCGTCGGCGGCCTCGGCGACGACCTCGATGTCGGGCTGGGCGTCCAGCAGTGCCCGGAAGCCGGCCCGGACCAGGGCCTGGTCGTCGGCGAGCAGGACGCGGATCATCCGGTCTCCCGTGGGGTGTCGGGGGTGGCTGGGCCCGGGTGGGTGTGCGGCAGGTGGGCGGTGACGGTGAAGCCGCCGTCGGCGCGGGTGGTGGCGGTGACGTCGCCGCCGAGGGCGGCGGCCCGCTCCCGCATCCCGACCAGGCCGTTGCCGCCGTCGGCGCTCGGGCCGCCGGTGGCGGGGCCGGCGTCGTCCACGGTCAGTCGCAGCCCGTCGGGAGCGTAGCGCAGCCGCACGTGCGCGGTGCGGGAGGCGGAGTGCCGCACGGTGTTGGTGAGAGCCTCCTGCACGATGCGGAAGGCGGCCAGGTCGGTGCCGGGCGGCAGGTCGGTGGGCTCGCCCTCGGTGGTGAGGGTGACGTCCAGGCCGGCGTCCCGGGCCTGGGCGAGGAGTTCGGGCAGCCGGGCGACTCCGGGTGAGGGAGCGCGGGGTGCCGCTCCCGGGGTGCGCAGTGCCTCCAGCACCTGGCGGACCTCTCCGAGGGCCTCCTTGCTGGCCGCCTTGATGGTGGTCAGCGAGGTGCGGGCCTGTTCGGGGTCGCTGTCGAGCAGGGCGAGGCCGACGCCGGCCTGCACATGGATCACCGAGATGCTGTGGGCGAGGATGTCGTGCAACTCGCGGGCGATGCGCAGCCGTTCCTCGTCGGCGCGGCGGCGGGTGGCCTCGGCGCGTTCCCGTTCCTCGCGCAGTTGGCGTTCCCTGCGGGCCCTGGCGAGTTCGGCCAGGGCCAGCAGGGCGACGATCCAGGCGGCGGTGGCGGTGTCGGCGGCCCAGTCGGTGGGCGGGTCGCCGTCGGGTGGCAGCCAGCGGTAGAGCCAGTGGCCGGCGGCCAGCCGGCCCAGCCACAACGCGCCGAGCGCGCCCCAGGCGGCCCGTCGGTGCCCGGTGCGGGCGGCGTCGAAGGTGCCGATGAGGACGCTGAGGAAGACCGGACCGAAGGGGTAGCCGGCGTTGAGGTAGGCGAGGGTGACGAGCGCCGTGCCCCAGGCGACCGCCGCCGGGTGGTGGCGGCGGGCCAGGAGCAGCAGCGGCCCGGCGGCCAGCAGCGCGTAGCCGGCCGGGTCGAGCGCGACGCGTTCGGCCTGGTCCTGGGCGGCGAAGTGGCCGCCGACCAGCTGCGCCGCGAGGACGGCCGCCGTGGTGGCCCACGGCGGCCG
>NZ_RFFJ01000148.1 GCF_003696235.1 Streptomyces triticirhizae | reverse complement strand
CGCCATCGGGGCGGACCGACGTCGCCCCCGAAAGCCCGGCCGGCCAGGCCCCCGCCGTTGGGGCGGACCGCCGTCCCCAGAGGCCCGACCGGCAAGGCCACCGCCGTCGGGGCGGACCGCCGTCGCCAGAGGCCCGACCGGCAAGGCCACCGCCGTCGGGGCGAACCGCCGTCCCCGGCCGCCCGGCCGGCCAGGCCCCCGCCGTTGGGGCGGACCGCCGTCCCCAGAGGCCCGACCGGCAAGGCCACCGCCGTCGGGGCGGACCGCCGTCGCCCCCAAGAGCCTGGCCGGCAAGGCCCCAGCCCGGCCGGCGAGGCCGCCGCCGGCGGGGCGGGCCGCCGTCCCCGGAAGCCCGACCGGCAAGGCCCTAGTTGAGGGTGCCCAGGCGCGTCAGCTCCAGCGCGCAGCGGCGCGCGTCCGCCTCGCGTTCGAAGAGCGCGGCGCGCAGCTCCTGGGTGTCGGGGTCGGGCACATGGGCCAGGTGGCCCTCGTCGGAGACCACATACCAGCCACGGGTCTCGCTGTGGCGTGCTTCGTAGCGCATGGTGACCACGGTAGTACCCACCGCTGACACTCGACCAGGGACCGTCAGGGACCGGTCACGTCTCCCAGTAGAGCGTCTCGGCCCGCAGGTACTCGATGGTGATCGGCTCGTTCCCGTGCTGCGCCAACTCGACGCGCAGCCGGCGCGATCCGGCGAGGTGGCCGTTCCACGCGTAGGTGAAGTGCGCGTCCCCGCCGTCGTGGACCGGGGAGTTGATGGGCATTCCGCCGGTGCGTTCGAAGCCGCCCTCCTTATTCTCCGCGTAGTGCGCGACCCGGATCTGGAGTTCCTGGCCCCGGCTGAGTCCCGAGGCGCGGACGGCGACCGTGGTGGAGTAGAAGCAGGCGCCGAACGCGATGGACGGCTCGGGTGCCTTGGTCTCCCACTCCTTGCCGTTGTGCCGGCGGTCGAACCTGACGGTCGTCCAGGTGCCGGGCTTGAGGGTCTGGGTGAAGTCGCCCGTGGTGCCGTACAGGGTCCGCTTGGGCACGTCGTCCTCCTCGTGGGGCGGGTTGGAGCCGCCCGGGCTCCAGTCGGCCGGATGCTTCAGTCGCTCGCTGACCCGTTTGCGGATGTCTCCCATGGAGACGCCGGGCCCGCGCGGGTCGACCTTCCCCGGCTGCCACTCCAGGTGGCCGATGACCGAGGTGTCGCCCTTCTTTCCCCAGCCGTGGGCCCGGCAGATCGCCGCCGAGGCGCGGACGATCGCCTCGACCTGGGCGGCGGGCCAGGGGTCCTTGTTGTCGCCGAGATTGACGCACTCGAATCCGTAGAAGCGCGCGTTGCCGTCGGTGTTGGCCTGGTTGTCCGCCGGCAGGGGGCGTTCGTCGATCACCGCCTGGAGGACGTCCCCGTCGCCCGAACCGGCGTGGTTGGCACGGCCGTTGCCCACCAGGTAGACCGTGCCGTCCTTGGCGATGACGCCGTGGCAGAGCGGTCCGGGCAGGGTGGAGTGCCCCTCGTAGCAGAGGTCGACCGAGCCCGAGGTGCCGGAGGTGACCGTGTGGTGGATCATCACCCCGTGCACCGGCCCCCAGGCGCCCGCGCCGTTGCGGTTGTGGGTGCGCCAGCTCCTGTGTTCGACGATTTTCACGCCCTCGTCCTTGAGGGCCTTCACGAGTTTGTCGGCGGAGAGCGGAGTTGCCATGCCGGACCCCCCTGGAATTCCTCGACTCTCCCTCACCGTATTCCCGTCTGACGCTTCGGCACGCCCTTTGGTGAAAGCGCGCGTGCGCGTTGACCGCCGCTTTCACCTCCCGTGCGCGCCGCAGGTGTGCGCCCGGGGAAGTTCGGCTGCTGTTCGAACCGCCGTTGTTTTCGCTCCGCGATCACAACACGATCGGGGACGACAGTCCTTGCTCGAACCACCCCACAGGAGGACTGTTATGGCTGTGTCACGGAGAACGGTGCTGGGCGTCGCGGGCGCGAGTGGTCTGGTGACGGCGGGCGCCGCGATCAACGCGCCCGGCGCGCAGGCGCGTTCGGAGGCGCGCGCGGAGTCCGGGGAGCGCGCCCGGGAGCGCGCGGTGATCGGCCCGGCGCGGGGCGATCGGCTGCACGTGGTGTCGTTCAACATCCGGATGGACGCCAACGCCGCGCCCGGGACTCCCGACTCGTGGGCCGACCGGCGTCCGGTGCTGGCCCGCTTCCTGGAGTTGGAGCGGCCGACCGTGCTGGGCGTGCAGGAGGCGCTCTACCACCAGGTCAAGCAGCTGGACGCGGACCTGCCGACCGGCTACGACTGGATCGGCCTGGGCCGCGAGGGCGGCGGCCGGGGTGAGTTCATGGGTATCTACTACGACGCCACCCGCCTGGAGCCGCTCGACTTCGACCACTTCTGGCTGTCGGACACCCCGAACGTGATCGGCTCCGCCTCCTGGGGCAACTCGGTGATCCGCATGGTGACCTGGGTCCGGTTCCTGGACCGGCGCACCGAGCGGGAGTTCGTCCATGTCAACACGCACTTCGACCACCAGTCGGAGCCGTCAAGGCAGCGCTCGGCCGCGCTGGTGCGCGAGCGGATCGAGGGCTTCGACCCGAGCCTGCCCGTGGTGCTGACCGGCGACTTCAACACCCCGGCCGGCTCCTCGGAGTCCTACCGGCTGCTGGTCACCGAGGGCGGCCTCACCGACACCTGGCTGGCCGGCCGTCAGGTGACGCCGGACTGGGGCACCTTCCCCGGCTACGGCGAGCCGGTGCGCGGCGGCGACCGGATCGACTGGGTGCTGACCGGCGGCCCCGTCGAGGTGGGGCGGGTGGCCATCAACACCTACCGGGTGCGCGGCCGTTACCCCTCCGACCACGCCCCGGTCCAGGCGGAGCTGCGCCTGACCTGAGCCACGTCCAGGCCCGGCCCCCGCGCGGGGGCCGGGCCGGCGCGCGGCGGGTGTCCGAGGCGCGGGACCGGATGACCGTTCGGGCACGAGACTGACAGCATGGCGATCAACGGCTCGCATACGAAGGACCGTTCCCGTCAGCCACCTGGAGCAGAATGAGCGACCATGCCCTCCGTCCGACCTTTGCCCTCGGCGGGCGGCGCCCCGTGCGGCGCCTCGGCTTCGGGGCCATGCGCCTGCCCGTGACGCCCGGGCCCGACCGGGAGCGCGGCCTGGCCGTGGCCCGCCACGCGGTGCGGCTCGGGGTGAACCTGATCGACACCGCGCACCTCTACGGCTGGGGCGAGAACGAGTCGCTGCTCGCCGAGGCGCTCCACCCGTATCCGGCGGACCTGTTGATCGCCACCAAGGTCGGCGTCGCCCCGCCGGGCCCCGGCCGCGAGGCCGACCTCGACGGGCGGCCCGCGTTCCTGCGCGCCCAGGTCGAGGAGGGGCTGCGGCGGCTGCGACTGGAGCGGATCGAGCTGCTCCAACTGCACCGCGTGGACCCGAAGGTGCCGCTCGCCGACCAGGTCGGGGCGCTCGCCGAGGCCAGGGAACGGGGCGAGATCGCGCACATCGGGCTCTCCGAGGTGACCGTGGAACAGCTGGCCGAGGCCGGGGAGGTCACCGAGATCGCCACCGTGCAGAACCGCTACAGCGTCCTGGACCGGGAGTACGAGGACGTGGTCGACGCCTGCGAGGCGGCCGGCATCGGCTTCCTGCCCTGGCGCCCGGTGCACCCGGCGACCGTCGCCGCCGGCGAGGTCACGGCCGTGGCGGCCGAGTTGGGCGCGACGGCGGCCCAGGTCGCCCTCGCCTGGCTGCTGCGGCGCTCCCCCGTGATGCTGCCCATCCCGGGCACGGGCTCGGTGGCCCATCTGGAGGAGAACGTCGCGGCCGGCGAACTGACGCTGAGCGACGAGCAGTTCGCCCGCCTGGACGGCATCGCCCGCCCCTGAGCCCCCCGACGCGCCCCCTGACACGGCGGGGCCCGCCGGGGCGCGCGGGGCGCCGCCGGCGAGCCCGGCGGGACGGGCCCGGCCTCAACTCGCGTTCTCGGCCTGGAACATCCAGTGGTGCTTCTCAAGGTCCTTGGTGATCTGGATCAGCACGTCCTCGCTCACCGAGTCGACGGGGCCCACCTCGTCGAGGCGTTCGCGCATCCGGACGATCACCGCGCCCAGCGCGTCCACCAGGGTGCGGACCGCGTCGGTGTCGCGCTGCCAGCCCTCGGCCACCGTGTGGATGCCGGTGGTCGCCGCCACGGTGCCGGCCCGGCCGTCGGGCGGGACGCCCAGCGCGGCCGAGCGTTCGGCGACGGTGTCGGAGTGGGTGCGCGCGGTGGTGACGACCTCGTCCAGCTGGAGGTGGACGGAGCGGAAGCGGGGGCCGATCACGTTCCAGTGGGTCTGCTTGGCGACCAGGGACAGGTCGACCAGGTCGACGAGCGCACCCTGTAGCGCCTCGCCCACGACCTTGAGGGTGCTGTCAGGGAGCGTGCTCTTCACGGTGCTCATGCGGCGTCTCTCCTCTCGGCGGCCGCGCGCCGCGCTGCCCGGTGGCGCGCGTGCCGGTGGCAGAACTGTGTCCCCCGGGTACCCCCACAGCCGCCGGGCTATCCGCCCCGCCCGGCCCTCGCCAGGGCCCCGGCGCCGGGATCAGTAGGCGCGCGGGTAGCCGTAGCCCTGCGGGCCCGACGCGGGGGAACGGCCCAGGGCCGGGGCGTCGCGCTCGTAGAAGGGGCGGGTGTTGGCGCGCAGCCACATGGCCACCGGGTCGTAACCGTCCGCCATCGCCACGGTGCCCACGGTCAGCCCGTCGGGGACCTCGGCGACCGCCTCGCGCATCATGGCGCGCACGGCGTCGGCGCCGCTCTCCTGCGGGCCGTCCACGTCCAGGCCGATGGCCAGGTACGAGTCGCCCAGCGCCGGGCGCACCCAGGCGCGCCAGAGGGCGCGCAGCGCGGGCGTACGCGGGGCGAGCGCGACGAGGCGCGCGTAGAAGGAGTCCACGCCGACGCTGGGCTCGCTGATCTCCAGCGGGCCGGCCGGCAGCCGGTCCAGCCCGCCGGCGATCCGCCGCAGGTCGAGCCAGGGCACGCCGAGGCCGCCGCCCGGGGCGTGCGGGTTGAGCCACAGGCCCCAGTGCTCGGGGTAGAGGGCGGCGGCGATGTCGCGTCCCGGGACCACCTCGTAGGCGCGGTTCCAGCCGCTGGCGGCCAGTTCGGCGCGGGAGGTCACGCACGGCGCGTAGCCGTGGCCGGCGACCTCCATGCCGCCGTAGTGGGCGTCGGGGTCGCCCGGGGCGCCCTGCCACAGCAGCATCCACACCTCGCTGTCGGCGAGCGCGGCCAGCAGGGACTCATAGGTGTCCAGCCGGTCCGGCGTCACCCGGGTGAGCAGCTCCTCGACAGCCTCTCCCGCACTCACCTGGGCCCGTCCTCCTCGCGCTTCGGCGCTCCGGCACACTTAGGTCCACCCGCACGCACCCGCACGCGCACCAGCCCCGCACAGCAGCTTGCGAGTCAGGCTCCCGGCTGACAAGGTGCCCCGTGCTCACGCGCCACGCGAGTAGAACGGCGCCACACACTCCCGCAGCCAGTCCACCACCGGGTCCTGGGCGGCGTCCAACAGCACCAGTTGAACCGGCCATCTCACCGCGTGGCGGGCCAGCGCCCGGCCGAGCGCTCCGTTGACGGTCTCCCGGGTGGCGTCGTCCACCTGGTCCAGCTCGACGCCGACGAAGAGCGCCGGCTCGCCGCCCTCGGCGCTGGCCAGGCCGCGCCGCGCGGTCCGCACGTACCAGAGCGTGGCCAGCTCCTCGGCCGCCGCGTTGAGGAACTCGACCGGATCGTCCTGCCAGTCCGGCTGGAAGAGCCGCATCCGCGCGCCGGACGGCACCCCGGGGGTGCGCTCGCCCGGGGTGGCGCGGCACAGCTCGGCGACGGCGAGGGGCGGCACGGGGATGCCGACCGTCCCGCCGGGGTTCACGGCTATGCCCACCTGCGGCGGCAGGCCCCGCGCGAACTCCCAGGCGGGGGCGACGGTGAACGGCAGGTGCGAGGCGCCGCCCAGGTGGAGCTGCTCGGCCGAGCTGAAGACGGGGACATAGACGCCGCCGGCCAGGTCGATGGTCGGCAGGTCGAGGGTGCGGCTCTCCGGCCCGCCGCCCTCGGGCAGCGGGACCCACACGGCGCTGCGGGAGAGCAGCTTCAGCAGGCGAGGGGCGGCGTCGGGCACGCCGACCGAGGCGGCCAGCGCCTCCTCCAACTCGTTGCCCGGCCAACCGCCGCCGAAGCCCGGCCCCGTCCTGCCCACGCTCATCGCGCCCGCCTTCCTCGCTCGTTCCGGTCCCGCCGTGTCGCGTCGGGGACCGGGCCGCTTCCGCCGGCCCGAGCGAAACCTTCTCACGGTGATCGGCTCCCGCCCCACGGGGCATCCGTGCGATGATGGCCGGGCCACAACCGCATACCGGCCGTTCGACCTCGCGCGGGAGAGTCCCCGGTGTCATCCGGGGCGCCGAAGGAGCAAGTCCTCCCTTGAATCTCTCAGGCCCCGTCACCGCGCGCGGGAGGCAAGTCTGAAAAGCGGGCCGCGCATCGGCGCGGTCCCACCCACGGTGCAAGCCGCCGTCCTCGTTGGACACGTTTCCGCGCGGGGCTCGCGGCGAACCTCTCAGGTGCCGATGACAGACGGGGAGGGCTCGACGCGCGACCGCGCGTTCGTCACCGCCCGCCGTCTCCCTGGAGCGAGTTCATGTCCGACACCCCCCGCGTCACCGCGCTGGACGCGGTGCACCGCGCGCTCGGCGCCACCATGACCGACTTCGCCGGCTGGTCGATGCCGCTGCGCTACGGCAGCGAACGCGCCGAGCACCAGGCGGTGCGGAACGCGGTCGGCCTCTTCGACCTCTCGCACATGGGCGAGATCGCGGTGACCGGGCCCGGCGCCGCGGCGCTGCTGGACCACGCGCTGGTGGGGAGGCTGTCGGCGGTGAGGCTGGGCCGGGCCCGCTACACGATGATCTGCGAGGCCGGCGGCGGCATCCTGGACGACCTGATCGTCTACCGGCTGGCCGACGAGGAGTTCCTGGTGGTGGCCAACGCGGCCAACGCCGAGCGGGTGCTGCTCGCGCTGCGCGAGCGGGGCACCGCGTTCGAAGCGGAGGTCAGGGACGACCGGGACGCCTACGCGCTGATCGCCGTCCAGGGGCCGGCGGCGGCCGGGGTGCTGGGGCGGCTGACCGACCCGGCCGGCCTCGCGGGGCTGCGCTACTACGCGAGCCTGCGGGCCGAGGTCGCCGGGCGTTCGGTCCTGGTGGCCCGCACGGGGTACACCGGCGAGGACGGCTTCGAGCTGTTCTGCGCCCCGGACGACGCGGAGCCGCTGTGGGCGGCGCTGACGGAGGCGGGCGCGGGCGACGGGCTGGTGCCCTGCGGCCTGGCCTGCCGCGACACGCTGCGCCTCGAAGCGGGGATGCCGCTCTACGGTCACGAACTCACCGAGCGGACCACGCCGTTCGACGCCGGGCTCGGGCGGGTGGTGAAGTTCGACAAGGAGGGCGACTTCGTGGGGCGCGCGGCGTTGGAACGCGCCGCCGAGCGCGCCGTGAGCGACCCGCCACGGGTCCTGGTGGGCCTGGTGTGCGAGGAGCGCCGGGTGCCGCGCGCCGGGTATCCGGTGCTCGCCGCCGACGGCTCGACGGTCGGCGAGGTCACCTCGGGCGCCCCCTCCCCCACGCTGGGCCGGCCGATCGCCATGGCCTATGTGGACGCCGCGCACGCCGCGCCAGGCACCGGGGGCGTCGCCGTCGACATCCGGGGCACAGCGGTGCCGCACGAGGTGGTCGCGCTCCCCTTCTACCGGCGGCAGGACTGACCGGCCCCGCGCCCGCGCCCTCCGTCACCCGCCGTTCCGGCGTTCGTTCCCGTTTCGCCACCGCCGTTCCGTCACCGATGTCCCGTTCGACCCTGGAGAATCAACGACCATGAGCAACCCCCAGAACCTCCGCTACACCCGCGACCACGAGTGGCTCACCGAGGCGGCCGACGGCGTGGCCACCGTGGGCATCACCGCCCACGCCGCCTCGGCCCTGGGCGACGTGGTCTACGCCCAGCTGCCCGAGGTGGGCGCGGCCGTCACAGCCGGCTCGCCCTGCGGGGAGCTGGAGTCGACCAAGGCCATCAGCGACATCTACGCCCCCGTCAGCGGCGAGGTCACCGAGGTCAACCAGGCCGTGGTGGACGACCCCGAGCTGGTCAACTCGGCGCCCTTCGAGGGCGGTTGGCTCTTCCGGGTGCGCGTCGACACCGACGCCGAGCCCGGGGAGCTGCTGTCCGCCGAGGAGTACACCGCCTTCACGGAGCAGTGAGTCGGACGTGGCGCTCTCGGCCTTCGACCTGTTCAGCGTCGGCATCGGCCCCTCCAGTTCGCACACCGTGGGGCCGATGCGCGCGGCGCTGCTGTTCGCCAACGCCCTGAAGGACGCGGGGGCGTTGGCCGACACGGCCGCCGTCCGGGTCGAGCTGTACGGCTCGCTGGGCGCCACCGGGCACGGTCACGGTTCGCCGAAGGCGGTGATGCTGGGCCTGGAGGGCCAGGCACCGGACACGGTGGACGTGACGCGCGCCGACGATGACGTGGCGCGGGTGCGCGCCACCCGGCGGCTGCGGCTGCTGGGCGCGGCGATAGGGCCGAGCCACGAGATCCCGTTCGACCCGGAGAGCGACCTGGTGCTCTACCGGCGACGTTCGCTGCCGGGCCACGCCAACGGGATGATCTTCCGGGCCCTCGACGCGTCGGGCCGCGCGCTGCTGGAGCGGACCTACTACTCGGTGGGCGGCGGCTTCGTGGTGGACACCTCCGCCGAGGGCGTCGAGGGCCCGGCGCGGATCGTGCCGGACGAGCGGCGGCTGCCGCACCCGTTCCGCACGGGCGCCGAGCTGTTGGAGCTGACTCGCGCCACGGGGCTGTCCGTCTCGGCGTTGATGCTGCGCAACGAGACCTCCTGGCGCACCGAGGAGGAGGTCAGGTCGGGGCTGCTGGACATCTGGGCCGTGATGCGTGCCTGTGTGCAACGTGGGCTCAGCGAGGAGGGCATCCTGCCCGGCGGCCTGCGGGTGCGCCGCAGGGCTGCGGCCTCGGCCCGCCGGCTGCGCGCCGAAGTGGGCGGAGCGGCCAAGGAGTTGGAGTGGGTCACGCTCTACGCCATGGCGGTCAACGAGGAGAACGCAGCCGGCGGCCGGGTGGTGACCGCGCCCACCAACGGCGCGGCCGGGATCATTCCCGCCGTGCTCCACTACTACCTGGACTTCGTGCCGGGCGCTGACGCCGACGGCGTGGTGCGGTTCCTGCTGGCGGCGAGCGCGGTGGGGATGCTCTTCAAGGAGAACGCCTCCATCTCGGGCGCCGAGGTCGGCTGCCAGGGCGAGGTCGGCTCGGCCTGCTCGATGGCCGCCGGCGGGCTGGCGGAGGTGCTGGGCGGCACCCCGGAACAGGTGGAGAACGCGGCGGAGATCGGCATCGAACACAATCTGGGCCTCACCTGCGATCCGGTGGGCGGCCTGGTACAGATTCCGTGCATCGAACGCAATGGCATGGCCGCCGTCAAGGCCATCACGGCGGCCCGGATGGCGCTGCGCGGCGACGGGCGGCACCATGTCTCCCTGGACCGGGCGATCGCCACGATGAAGCAGACCGGCGCGGACATGTCCGTCAAGTACAAGGAGACGGCGCGCGGCGGCCTCGCGGTCAACGTGGTGGAGTGCTGACCGTTCGCGCGCGGCCGGGCCGTGCCTCGGTCAGGCCCCGGGCGCCGGGGCTCTCGTCCCTTCGGCGAGGGTCGCGCGGAGGGCGTCCGCGAGGATGTCGACGCCCGCGTGCAGTTCGCCCTCGGTCGCGGTCAGCGGCGGCGCTATGCGGAAGATGCCGCCCATGCCGGGGAGTTGGACGATGTTGAGGTGCAGCCCCCGGTCCAGGCAGGCGGCCGTGACCGCCTGGCCGAGCGCGTCGGCCGGTGCCCTGCTCTCCCTGTCGGTGACCAGCTCGATGCCCTGGAGCAGCCCGCGCCCGCGCACGTCGCCCACCACGTCGAAGGCGTCGCGCAGCCCCAGCAGCCGGTCCCGCAGCAACGCGCCGAGCCGCGCGGCCCGTTCGACGAGCCCGTCGCGTTCCACCACGTCGAGCACGGTCAGCGCGACCGTCGCCGCGAGCGGGTCGGAGACATGGGTGGTGAAGAAGAGGAAGCCCCGTGCGTGGCAGACCTCCTCGATCGCGTGGCTGGTCACCACGGCCGCGACCGGCAGCCCGGCGCCCAGCGTCTTGGAGAGCGTCAGGATGTCGGGCGCCACCCCGTCGCGCTCGAAGGCGTAGAGCTGGCCGGTCCGGCCGAGCCCGGTCTGCGCCTCGTCCAGGATCAGCAGCATGTCGCGTTCGTCGCACAGCTCCCGCAGCCGCGCGAGATAGCCGGGCGGCAGCTCCACGATGCCGCCTGAGGAGAGGATCGGCTCGACGAGGCAGGCGGCCAGCGCGCCCGTGGACTGCGCGTCGACGGAGGCGAACCCGTACTCCAACTCCGCCTCCCAGTCGTGCGAGCCGTCGGCGCGGCGGAACGGCGAACGGTAGGCGTTGGGCGTCGGCAGCGTCAGATTGCCCGGCACGGTCGGGCCGTGGCCCCGGCGCCCGGCGGAGTAGGTCGCGGCGGCGGCGCCGGAGGTCATGCCGTGCCAGGAGCGGTCGAAGGAGACGATCTCGTAGCCGCCGGTGTAGAGCTTGGCCATCCTGATGGCCGCCTCGTTGGACTCGGCGCCCGTCGTCAACAGCAGTGTCCTGGACAGGGGTTGGGGCAGCGTCGCGGCCAGCCGGCGGGCCAGGTCCACGACCGGGCGGCTCAGCATCCCGCTGTGGAGGTGGTCGAGCGAGGCGACCGAGGCGGAGACCGCGCGCACCACGTCCGGGTGGGAGTGGCCCAGCACCGCGCTCATCTGCCCGGAGGTGAAGTCGAGGATCGCCCGGCCGTCGCTGTCGTACACGTAACTGCCCTCGGCCCGTTCGATGACGCGGGGCGTGAACGCGGCGCCGTAGCGGACCAGATGGCGGTCCGCGTCCTCCCAGAACGGGTCCTCGGTCCCCATGAGCGACCTCCCACGTGCGACGTCCGGCAGGGCGACCGAGGCTATGCCATGCGGCGGTGGGGGCCGCCGCCGGCCCCCGACGTCCGGCGACGGCCCGGTCGGTCAGCGGTGCGGCACGACCGTGAGCGGGACGGGGCAGTGGTGCAGCAGGGAGTGGGTCACCCGGCCCAGGCGCGGCCCGAGGGGAACGGGGCGCTCCCGCCGACCGACCACCACCAGCCGCGCGCCGTCCGCCGCCTCGCGCAGGACGCGGGTGGCGCGCCCGACGGGCAGCTCCGCGCGGACCGTGACCTCCGGGTACTTGGCCCGCCAGGGCCGCAGCGTCGCGGCCAGGGACCCCCGCAGCTCCCCGGCCAGCTCCTGGGCGGTCGGCCCGACCGGTCCCGGCACGCCGACCGCGACCGGCGCGACGGTGGGCGCCGGGTTCCAGACGTGCACCACGCGCAGCTCGGCTCCGTGCGTCGCGGCGGCGTCGAAGGCGAACTCCAGCAGCTCGTCGGCGGGTTGGTCCGGGTCGAGGCCCAACACCACGGGCCCGGCCGGGATGTCACCCGGCTCGCCGCGCACCACGGTGACCGGTCCCGACGCACCGGCCACGGTCGCCTGGGAGACCGAGCCGAGCAACACCCCACGGACCGCGCCGAGTCCACGCGAACCGACCACCAGCAGCGCGCCCTCGGCCGCCGCAGCGCGCAGCACCACGGACGGCACCCCGGTCTGACGGCGGCCGACGACCTCCAGCTCGGGGTGGGCACGCGCCAGCCGTTCGGCGGTGGCGCTGAGCATCGCGTCGCACCGCTCGCGGCGGGCGGCCGCGTCGACATACGGGGTCAGGTCGTGGGCGTCGGCGGTCCAGGCGGCGAGCAGCCGCAGCGGGAGCCGGCGGCGCCGGGCCTCCCCGGCCGCCCAGTCGGCGGCGGCCAGGCTCTCGGCGGACCCGTCGAGGCCGACGGTGATGGAGCGGACCATGGAACTCTCCCTCGCTGGGCGGGTGGTGACTCCAGCATCGGCCGGCGAGGGGGCGCGGGGCGTGGGCCGGTCGGGCACGTCGGGTGCGCCGAACGGCCCCCGGGCGGGGGCCGTTCGGCCCTCCCGGGCGGCGGCGGTCAGCCGTTGAGAATCCAGGAGAGGTTGAAGCGGCGCCACACCAGCGCGCGGTAGGAGCCGCCGCCGGTGCCGTCGTTGAAGAAGTCCGTCTCCACCAGGGCGCCGACGCGGTAGTCGGCGGTCTTGGTCATGCTGGAGTAGCCGCCCTCGTAGCCGACGCCGGAGACCGGCGCCTCGCTCAGCGCGCGGCCCGCCGTGAAGGCGCGGGCGTCGGCGTCGTAGCTGATCCGCACCCGCATCGCGCGCCGCGAGGTCTCCGAGGCCGAGTTGAGGAAGAGCGTGCGGGCCGGGGCGTCGAGGTTGTAGGCGAGCACCGAGCCCTGGCAGCGCGGGTCGGGCAGCCCAGAGTCCACGGCGAACGGGCCGAACCCGTCGAGGGTGCCGCGCGCGACCCAGCGGGCCCGGTCGTTCAACGGGCGGTCGTTGCGGCAGAGTCGGCCGTCGGGCGTCTGCACGACGGTGCCCTCCTCGGCGGCGCCGTCGAGGAGTTGGACGGACCAGGTGCGCGCGCCCTCGGCGCCGCGCCCGACGATGTTCCGGCCGAGCGCGGGGACGACCAGCTCGCCGGAGCGCAGGCGGATGCCGTTGCCTGGGCCGACCGCGTCCCAGGCCCAGCCGTCGGGGGTCAGTTCGGCCGTCAGGTCGCGCGGCGTGGACCAGGTGGCGCCGTCGTCGGTGCTGCTGGTGAGGTAGAGGCGGCGCCGGCCCTCCTCCGTCGCGTCGACCTTCCGCGTGCGGGAGCCGTCGGGCAGCGGGTCGTCCCCGTTCTGGCTGCGGTCGCCGGCGTTCCAGGAGAGGAAGAGGTGAACGGTGTTCCCGTCGACCACCGGCGTGGGGTTGCCCCAGGTGCCGTTGCCGGCGCCGACGATCTCGCGCAGCGGCTCCCAGTCGGCCGGCTCGGCGCCGTGGTCGGTGGTGGTCCTGGTGCGCTTGGCGACCAGGTTGATGTCGCCGAAGTCGCGGTTGTTGTGCCGGCGGCCCTCGGCGAAGGCGAGGATGCGCCCGGTGGCGGTGGTGACCACGGCGGGGATGCGGAAGGAGTGGAAGCCGACGCCGGAGGGGAGCCGGTCAGGGGAGGTCATGTTGGCGCTGCGGAAGAGGGGGAACGCCCGGTGGAACGGGGCGGCGTCGCCGGCCGGGTCGTCCACGGCCGGGGCTGCGGACGGGGACGCGGACGGGGACGCGGCTGCGGACGGGGCGAGGACGCCGGGGGTCGCGACCCCCAAGGCGGCCATGGCCATGACATGTCGGCGGCAGAGGCGGCGGGGGGTGGCGGGTTCCACGGCGTTCCCTTTCTGGCGAGCGCGCTGGGGGTGTTGGCCGCCGGCGCGCGCCGGCGCGTGGGGTGTCCGCGCGCGCGGGCGTGCACGCCTGCGGGCGCGCTGGGGATGGGGGCTCGGGGCTGCGGTCCGACGGCCGACGATAGATCACCGGCGCCGGACCGGTCCAGGGTGACGGGGGCTCAGCGAACGCCGTGCAGCGCGGCGGCCCTGCGGGTCAGGGTGCGCCGGCACACCTTTCCGGTGGGGCCCCGGGGCATGTCCGCCAACTCCAGCAGGAACTCCGGGAGTTTTCGCTTCTCCAGCCCGACGTCGGTGAGCAGGAACGCGTTGAGGGCGGCCAGCGAGGGCGGCCGCGCCCCGGGCGCGGCGCGCACGCAGGCGCAGAGCCGCTCGCCCAGCTCGGGGTCGGGCACCGGAACGCAGGCGGCCTCGGCGACCGCCGGGTGCGCGGCGAGGGCGCGCTCGACCTCGGCCGGGCTGATGTTGAGGCCGCCCCTGATGACGAGGTTCCTCATGCGGCCGAGCAGGAACAGCCGGCCTTCGGCGTCCAGTCGGCCCAGGTCCCCGGTGCGCACCCAGCCGTCGGGGGTGCGGTGGCGTGCGTCGAGCGCCGGGTCGCCGACGTAACACAGCGGCGTCATCGGCCCCTTGGCCTGGATCTCGCCCGACTCCCCCGGCGGCAGCGGCCGTTGGTCGGGGCCGACGACGCGGAGCGAGACCACGTGCGGGTCGGGGACGCCGACCAGTCCGGCCGGCGCTTCGGGCGCGACGGGGGTGTGGCAGTTGACCCCGTCCGAGGAGCCGTAGACGGTGATCACCGGAGCCCCGAGCCGCCGCTCGGCCAACCGGGCGGTGGCGGGCGGCAGTTCAGCGCCGCTGGAGACCACGGCGGTGAGGGGCGAGGGCCCGGGGTCCGGCACGTTCCCCGGTGCCGCCTCGGCGATCCGGCGCAGCATGGTGGGGACGCCGAACACGTGGGTGGGCCGGTGGGTGGCGACCGCGCGCAGCGCGCCGGCCGGGTCGAACGCCGGCTGGAGCAGCAGCGTGCCGCCGAGGACCGCCACGGTGAGCACCCCGCAGGAGCCGAACGACGAGCCCAGCGGGACGAGCACCAGATGGCGCCGGGGCGCGGCGCCCGGGGTGAGGGCGCGCAGATAGTTCGCCCGGCCGCCGCCCATGGCGTGGTGGCTGTAGGCGACCATCTTGGGCTCCGCCTCGGAGCCGGAGGAGACCATGAGGCGCGCCGGCGCCGCCGGGTCCACGCGGGCGGGCACCCAGGGCGTGCGCGCCGGCGCGTCCAGCCAGCGCACTCCCCCGGCCGCGTCGGCGCGCCCCGCGTCGGTGGTGAACACCGCGCGCAGGTGCGGCAGTTGACCGACGAGCGCCAGGTCGGACTCCTCGGCGAAGACGGCTCCCCCGGCGCGGGACCGGCCCAGCAGCGCCAGGGTGTCGCGGCGGCCGCCGCCGGGCGGATAGGGCAGGGCCACCGCGCCGATGGCATGGACGGCGAGTTCGGCGGCGACGGCCCGGCGCCCGTTGGGCATCCTGAGGGCGACCACATCGCCCGCGCCGAGGCCCGCCTCGGTGAACAGGGCCGCGATGCGCCGCACTTCGGCGTCGAGCGTCGCGTAGTCCCAGCCTCCGCCCGGCGGGTCGTCGGCCTCGACGACGGCCTGGCGTCCGGGGTGGGCGGCGACCCGTTCCCTGAACAGCGCGTGAAGGTCGCGGTCGGGGCAGAGCCCCCGGGCGACCCAGGCGCGGCGTTCGGCGGGCGGCACCAGGTCGGGGAAGGCCAGGCCGGCCCGGCTGGTCCAGGCCCCGGCGCGGCCGGCGGCGCTCGCCTGGACTGCCGCGCTCGCTGAAGTCGTCGTGGTGGTCGCGGTCGTCGCGGCCGTCGTCGCGGTCGCCGTGGTGGGTGTCGCGGTCGTCGCGGCCGTCGTCGCGGCCGTCGTGGTCACGAGAAGGTCCAGGGGGTGCGGGGGCGGGCGTGGCCGCCGGGCGGG
>NZ_RFFJ01000147.1 GCF_003696235.1 Streptomyces triticirhizae | reverse complement strand
GGCCAAGGAGCGCGCGCGGGAGCGCGGCGCGCTGGTGCGGCAGCGCCGGGAGGCGCGCAACGGTGGCCTGCGCTCCGGGGCGCGCGCCGGCGGCCGCGATCCGCTGCCGCTGGGCGCGGCGGTGGCCCGGCTCTCCGTCGAGCGGGGCTGGGAGATGCCGCTGGCCGTCGGCGGAGTCCTCGGCCGCTGGCCGGAGTTGGTCGGGCCCGAGGTGGCACAGCACTGCGCGCCGGAGAGCTACGACGAGGAGAGCCGGGTGTTGACGGTGCGCTGCGACGCCACCGCCTGGGCCACCCAGCTGCGGCTTCTGGCCCCCCAGCTGCTCGCGCGGCTGAACGCCGATCTCGGCCGGGGCACCGTGAAGTTGATCAAGGTGCTCGGCCCCGCCGCCCCGCACCGCCCCCCGGGACGGCTGCGCGCTCCCGGGTCGCGGGGGCCGGGTGACACCTATGGGTAGGGCTGGACGCGGGTGATCGGGAGTGATCCCGGTCACGTCCTCGGAGGTTGACAGGTGGAAGCGCTGAGCGCCGTTGTGAACGGACCAGGGGCCCCGGTCACATATGGGGAGTCGTCGGAGGCCGGTTGAGGGCGGCACATGGGGGCTGAGAGCCCGGCAAACCGCCGTTACGGTTCGCGCTAGCGGTAGACTGGCGACTACCGCCCCGTTGCGGACCATGTCGAACGACGCAGCCGCTCCCCAGAGCCGGAGTCGGCTTGTGCTGTGCCAGAAAGGGCGCTTCGTGGCCGATTCCGGCGATGCCAACAAGAACACTCCGTCCTCCGCCGATTCGACGGACGTTCCCCCCTCCTACGACGCCAGCGCGATCACCGTGCTGGAGGGGCTGGACGCGGTCCGCAAGCGGCCGGGCATGTACATCGGGTCCACCGGCGAACGCGGGCTGCACCACCTGGTCGCCGAGGTCGTGGACAACTCCGTGGACGAGGCCCTGGCCGGCCACGCGGACCGGATCGACGTCACGATCCTGGCGGACGGCGGCGTCCGCGTGATCGACAACGGCCGTGGAATCCCGGTGGACATGGTGCCGTCGGAGGGCAAGCCGGCGGTCGAGGTCGTGCTCACCGTGCTGCACGCCGGCGGCAAGTTCGGGGGCGGCGGCTACGCCGTCTCCGGCGGCCTGCACGGCGTCGGCGTCTCCGTGGTCAACGCGCTGTCCAAGCGGGTCGCCGTCGAGGTCAAGCGGGACGGCTACCGCTGGACCCAGGAGTACGAGCTGGGCGTCCCCACCGCCCCGTTGGCGCGGAACGAGGAGACGGACGAGACCGGGACCACGGTCACCTTCTGGGCCGACGGCGACATCTTCGAGACCACCGACTACTCCTTCGAGACGCTCTCCCGGCGCTTCCAGGAGATGGCGTTCCTCAACCGTGGTCTGACGATCACCCTCACCGACGAGCGGGCCGCCGCCAAGCAGACCTCGGGCGCCGACTCGGCCGCCCCGGCCGACGACGACAAGCCGCGCTCGGTCACCTACCACTACGAGGGCGGCATCGCGGACTTCGTGCGCCACCTCAACTCCCGCAAGGGCGAGCCGGTTCACGCCTCGGTGATCGAGATCGAGTCCGAGGACGTGGAGCGGAAGATCTCGGTGGAGATCGCGATGCAGTGGAACACCCAGTTCAGCGAGGGTGTCTACAGCTTCGCCAACACCATCCACACGCACGAGGGCGGCACCCACGAGGAGGGCTTCCGGGCGGCGCTCACCGCCCTGGTGAACAAGTACGCCAGGGAGAAGAAGCTGCTGCGCGAGAAGGACGACAACCTCACCGGCGAGGACATCAGGGAGGGGCTCACCGCGATCATCTCGGTCAAGCTGGGTGAGCCGCAGTTCGAGGGCCAGACCAAGACCAAGCTGGGCAACACCGAGGCCAAGACCTTTGTCCAGAAGATCGTTTACGAGCACTTCTCGGACTGGCTCGACCGGAACCCGACCGAGGCCGCGGACATCATCCGCAAGGGCATCCAGGCCGCGACCGCCCGCGTCGCCGCCCGCAAGGCCCGCGATCTGACCCGCCGCAAGGGCCTGTTGGAGACGGCCTCGCTGCCCGGCAAGCTCAGCGACTGCCAGTCCAACGACGCCACCAAGAGCGAGATCTTCATCGTCGAGGGCGACTCCGCCGGCGGCAGCGCCAAGTCCGGGCGCGACCCGCAGTACCAGGCGATCCTCCCGATCCGGGGCAAGATCCTCAACGTGGAGAAGGCCAGGATCGACAAGGTGTTGCAGAACACCGAGGTCCAGGCGCTGATCTCGGCCTTCGGCACCGGCATCCACGAGGACTTCGACATCTCGAAGCTCCGCTATCACAAGATCATTCTGATGGCGGACGCCGACGTCGACGGGCAGCACATCAACACCCTGCTGCTCACCCTGCTGTTCCGCTTCATGCGGCCGCTGGTCGAGGCCGGCCACGTCTACCTGTCGCAGCCGCCGCTCTACAAGATCAAGTGGGGCCGCGACGAGTTCGAGTACGCCTACTCGGACCGCGAGCGGGACAGCCTGATCCGGCTGGGCCGGGAGCGCGGCAAGCGGATCAAGGAGGACTCGATCCAGCGGTTCAAGGGCCTGGGCGAGATGAACGCCGAGGAGCTGCGGATCACCACCATGGACATGGCCCACCGGGTGCTGCGCCTGGTCACGTTGGATGACGCGGCCGCCGCCGACGACCTGTTCTCGATCCTGATGGGCGAGGACGTGGAGGCCAGGCGCTCGTTCATCCAGCGCAACGCCAAGGACGTTCGGTTCCTGGACATCTGACGCCGGCCATCCGGCTCCCCACCGCTGTTTGAAAGGAATCGACCTCCAGCATGGCCGACGAGAACCTCCCCACCCCGCCGACGTCCGACGTCAACGAGACGGGCGCGCTCCGCATCCAGCCGGTGACGCTCGAAACGGAGATGCAGCGCTCGTATCTCGACTACGCGATGAGCGTGATCGTCTCCCGCGCGCTTCCGGACGTGCGCGACGGGCTCAAGCCCGTGCACCGGCGCGTCCTCTACGCGATGTACGACGGCGGGTACCGGCCGGAGCGCGGGTACTACAAGTGCGCGCGCGTGGTCGGCGACGTGATGGGCACCTACCACCCGCACGGCGACACCTCGATCTACGACGCCCTGGTGCGGCTCGCCCAGCCCTGGGCGATGCGGATGCCGTTGGTCGACTCCAACGGGAACTTCGGCTCCCCGGGCAACGACCCGGCCGCCGCCATGCGGTACACCGAGTGCCGGATGGCGCCGCTGGCGATGGAGACACTCCGGGACATCGACGAGGAGACCGTCGACTTCCAGGACAACTACGACGGCCGGAACCAGGAGCCGACGGTGCTGCCGTCGCGCTTCCCGAACCTGCTGGTCAACGGCTCGGCCGGGATCGCGGTCGGCATGGCCACCAACATCCCCTCGCACAACCTGCGGGAGGTGGCCGCCGGCGCCCAGTGGTATCTGGAGCACCCGGACGCCGAGCCGGACGAGCTGCTGGACGCGCTGATCGAGCGGATCAAGGGCCCCGACTTCCCGACCGGCGCGCTGGTCGTCGGCCGCAAGGGCATCGAGGAGGCGTACCGCACCGGGCGCGGCTCCATCACGATGCGGGCCGTGATCGAGGTCGAGGAGATCCAGGGCCGGCAGTGCCTGGTGGTCACCGAGCTGCCCTACCAGGTCAACCCGGACAACCTCGCGCAGAAGATCGCCGAACTGGTCAAGGACGGTCGGGTCTCGGGCATCGCCGATGTGCGCGACGAGACCTCGTCCCGCACCGGCCAGCGGCTGGTGATCGTGCTCAAGCGGGACGCCGTCGCCAAGGTGGTCCTCAACAACCTCTACAAGCACACCGACCTCCAGACCAACTTCGGCGCCAACATGCTGGCGCTGGTCGACGGCGTGCCGCGCACCCTCTCGCTGGACGCGTTCATCCGCAGCTGGGTCGCCCACCAGGTGGACGTCGTGGTGCGCCGCACCCGCTACCGGCTGCGCAAGGCCGAGGAGCGGGCGCACATCCTGCGCGGTCTGCTGGCCGCGCTGGACGCGATCGAGGAGGTCATCGCGCTGATCCGCCGCAGCGAGACGGTGGATGTCGCGCGCCAGGGGCTGATGGGCCTGCTGAGCATCGACGAGATCCAGGCCAACGCCATCCTGGAGATGCAGCTGCGCCGGCTGGCCGCCCTGGAGCACCAGAAGATCACCGCCGAGCGGAACGAGCTGGAGGGGCGCATCCGCGAGTACAACGCGATCCTCGCCTCGCCCGAGCGGCAGCGGCAGATCATCGGCGAGGAGCTGGCCGCGATCGTCGAGAAGTACGGCGACGACCGGCGGACCAAGCTGGTGCCCTTCGAGGGCGACATGTCCATCGAGGACCTGATCGCCGAGGAGGACATCGTCGTCACCATCACCCGTGGCGGCTATGTGAAGCGCACCAAGACCGACGACTACCGGGCGCAGAAGCGCGGTGGCAAGGGCGTGCGCGGCACCAAGCTCCGCGAGGACGACATCGTCGACCACTTCTTCGTCTCCACCACCCACCACTGGCTGCTGTTCTTCACCAACAAGGGGCGGGTCTACCGGGCCAAGGCGTACGAGCTGCCGGACGCCGGGCGGGAGGCGCGCGGGCAGCACGTCGCCAACCTGCTGGCCTTCCAGCCCGACGAGCAGATCGCCGAGATCCTCGCCATCAGGGACTACGAGGCAGCGCCCTACCTGGTGCTGGCCACCAAGTCCGGGCTGGTGAAGAAGACCGCGCTCAAGGACTATGACTCGCCGCGCTCCGGCGGCGTCATCGCGATCAACCTCCGCGAGATGCCGGACGGAAGCGATGACGAACTGATCGGAGCCGAGCTGGTCTCGCCGGACGACGATCTGCTGCTGATCAGCAAGAAGGCCCAGTCGATCCGGTTCACCGCGACCGACGACTCGCTGCGCCCCATGGGGCGGGCGACCTCGGGCGTGAAGGGGATGAGCTTCCGCGAGGGCGACGAGCTGCTCTCGATGAACGTGGTGCGCGCCGGCACCTACGTCTTCACCGCGACGGACGGCGGCTACGCCAAGCGGACGCCGGTCGACGAGTACCGGGTGCAGGGCCGGGGCGGCCTCGGCATCAAGGCCGCCAAGATCGTGGAGGACCGGGGCTCCCTGGTGGGCGCCCTGGTGGTGGAGAGCACCGACGAGATCCTGGCCATCACGCTGGGCGGTGGGGTGATCCGCACGCGGGTCAATGAGGTGCGGGAGACCGGCCGTGACACCATGGGCGTCCAGCTGATCAACCTCGGGAAGCGGGACGCCGTCGTGGGCATCGCGCGGAACGCCGAGGCTGGTCGGGAGGCCGAGGAAGTCGAGGCCGAGTCCGCCGACGAGGCTCAGCCGGAGTCCGCCGATGGCACCGTGGCCGTGGGCGAAGAGGAGTAGAGCGTGAGTGGAGCCATGGGCGCCCCCACGGGCGGCGGCGGGAACGACGGCGGCGTGCCGCTTCCCCCCGAGAACCCGCCGGGGGGCGGCTATGGCTCGGGCCCCGGGGAAGGCGCACCCTGGACCCAGGAATCCGCAAGCGACCCTTCCCATGGGGGAACCACCATGACCAGTGCCAGACCGGCGGACTCCTCGCACCCGCAGGGCCGTTCGCAGGGCTCGGGCCAGGGGTACGGCACCCCGACCCCGCCCGAGCAGCAGCACTACCACCCGCCGCAGGCCTACCCGGCGCCCCCGGGCGCCGCGCCCACGGTGGGACAGCAGTCAGCGCAGCGGCCCCGTTCCGGCGGCGGTTCCCCGGCGGGGCCCGCGACGTCGGGCGGCGGCGTGCGCCGGCCGCGCACGGGGGCGCGCACCGTTCCGCGCGTCCGCAAGGCGCGGCTGCGGGTGGCCAAGGCCGACCCGTGGTCGGTGATGAAGGTCAGCTTCCTGCTCTCCATCGCCCTGGGCATCTGCACCGTGATCGCGGTCGGCGTGCTGTGGATGGTGATGGACGCCATGGGCGTCTTCTCCACCATCGGCGAAACGATCACCCAGGCGACCGAGACCGACAGCGAGAGCGGCTTCGACCTGGAGGCGTTCCTCTCGCTGCCCCGGGTGCTCATCTTCACCACGGTGATCGCCGTGATCGACGTGGTGTTGGCCACCGCGCTGGCCACGCTGGGCGCGTTCCTCTACAACCTCTCGGCGGGCTTCGTCGGCGGCGTCGAGGTCACCCTCGCCGAGGACGAGTAACGGGGACGCGCGAGGGTCGGCGGGGGCCCGCTGCCAGGGCCCTTACCGATTTGGGCGCGGGGGCGGGCATACGCTAGCCTTGCCGTGCACGCGGGGCTATAGCTCAGATGGTTAGAGCGCATCCCTGATAAGGATGAGGCCACAGGTTCAAGTCCTGTTAGCCCCACCAGCGACAACGGCCCCGACCTGATCTGGTCGGGGCCGTTCTCTGTGTGCTGCCGGCCGAACGGGCGGCGTCCGGGCGCTGGTTCAGCCGCCGACGGCCTCGGCGACGGCGGCCACCAGCTCGCTCTCCCGGGCCCCCGGCGTGGTGGGGACGCCGACCGCCTCGGTGTAGGTGGCGCTCACCACCAGGACGCGGTTCCCCGAGACCACCCGCGACTCCAGATAGCCCTGGCTGGTGTCGAGCCGGGCCCCGTCGCCGATCTCCGGCGCGTTGAACTCCTCGGCGGGAGGCGCCCAGTTCTCCACGAACGTCGGGTCGGTGTACACGACGACGCCCAACGACGCCTCGTCGCCGGCGAAGTCGCAGCGCAGGCCGCCGGCGTCGTTCATCACCGTGCGCACGGCGGCGGGTTCCTCGCCGATCACCTCGGCGGCGTGGGCCAGGTCGACCTGGGCGCACGGGCCCTCGGGCTCGCCGTCGGGGATGACCAGCTCCTCCGGCGCTCGCTCCAGGGCCTCGAAGGCGATCGTGGCGACGGCCTCGCCCAGTTCGGCGTCCGGGATGGCCGGCATCCCGCCGGGCGCCTCGTCGTAGGTGTAGGAGACGACCAGCCCGAGGTCGCCGTCGATGGCCCGCAGTTCACGGGAGCGGACCGCCCCGCCCGGCGCGGTCAGCGCGAGCACCTCGGCGCGGTCGCCGAGGCCCTCCACCGGGCCGGTGTCCGAGCCTTCGAAGGCGGCGAAGAACTCCCCCTCCTCGGTGCCGGCCACCAGGTGGACCCACAGGCCGGAGAAGCCGGGAACGTCTTCGGCGTAGTAGCCGCAGCCGGCCAACCGCCCGCCCTGGGCCCGCGGCCCGATCGACCGCCCGGTGATGTACAGGGTGGGAACGCCCAGGGTGTCGGCCAGTTCGGCGGGCTGGAACAGCCCGCACTCGTCGAAGCCGGGCAGGGCGGCAGGCTCCTCGGACTCCTCTTCCCCCGGCGTCCCCCGGCCGCCGTCCTCGGTGGCCTCCGCGCCACCGCCCGCGTCGTCCCCGGCCGGCCCCGCCGGGTCGATCGTGCCACCGCTCGAACAGCCCGCCAGCAGGGCCATGGCCCCCAGCGCGACCGCCAGTCGAGAAGGCCATCTCATTGCGCACTCCAGGATCGTGGTACTCAGACTCGGGCGCGAGCGTCGCCGAGGGCGCTTTCCCGGCGCTTTCACGCGGCGGCCGGGGAGGCCCGAGGCCGGCCGCGGCGGGGCGAGTTCAGGGGAGACGGGCGGGGAGGGGGAGGCCCGTGGGGGCCTCGGGAGCCGGTCGACCGACCGCTTCGCGGCAGGACACGATTGGGTATCATCGGGCGCCAAGGTCCGATCACGTTGAAGAAGGACGAGGTAGCGCGGTGAAGAAGCTCCTCCTGGTAGCGGTGGCCGCCATCGGCGGACTGCTCGTCTACCGCCAGATCCAAGCGGACAAGGCCGAGCAGGATCTGTGGACGGAGGCGACCGACTCCGTGCCGGCCGGCTCCACGGGCGCCTGACGTCCGCACCACGGACTGAACAGGACTCACGCCGCCCCCACGCCCCGGCCGCCCTCAGGCGGTGGGGCGCGGGGGCGGCGTGCCGTTTCCGAGCCGGGCGGTGCGGCGGGCGCGGTGCGCCGGGTTGTAGCCAGACCGTGACGCCCCCCGTTGTCCGTGTGCGACCGCGAACTCGTACGGTGCTGAACGTGGTGTAGGCACGACCCGGCGGGGCGCCGGAGAGTTGGGGGACGCGAACGATGCGCGTCAGCGCGGGTGTTGCGGCGATCGGCTGCTCGCTGTTGCTCCTGGGGCCGCTGGGATCGGGGGCGGCGGGGGCCGCCGCCCTGCCGGGCACCTCGCCCGAGCGGCCGGGGCCCCGGGCCTACGCGTTCGCCCCCGACGCCGAGGCGGTCGAGGGCACCGCCTCCAGCGCCGACGCGCCCACGCTGGCGGCCGGCGGGATCTACACCGACGAGATAGGCCCGGGCGAGACCCTGCACTACGCGGTCGACCTCGACGCCGGCTCCAGCGCCTATCTGACCACCGTCGCCGCCCCCGAGCCGGGCGCTCCCGTCGCCTCGACCGACGGCATCGACGTCGAGTTGCTGACCACCGACAACGAGACCTGCTCCTCGGACAGCCGCGACTTCGGCGGCGGGCTCAACGTCTCGGCCCGGCCGATCAGCGCCTCCGCCGACCGCACCGTCGCCCAGGGCGCCGAGTGCCAGCGCGCCGGGGCCTATGTGTACACCGTGACCAGGAGCGAGGGCGGCGACGGCGCCGTCTGGCCCATCGAGCTGCGCTTCGACCAGGAGCCGCAGCTGACCCGACTGCCCGAGGCCGCGCCCCCGTTGGAGAGCTGGGAGACGGAGCAGCCGAGTCCGGCCACCGGCGAGGCGGTGCGGGTGGCGGGCGGCACCGGGTTCAACGACGCCCAGCCCGTCGGCGAGGGCGTGTGGCGCGACGACATCGCCGCCGGCGCCACCCTGGCCTACCGGGTCCCGGTGGACTGGGGCCAGCAGCTCGCGTTGACCCTGGACCTGGGGAACGCCGCCGGCGTCGACGAGTACGCGATGACCTCGGCCCAGCTGACCGTCGAGCTGTACAACCCGGTCGCGGCGCGGGTCGGGGACGCGGCCACCGAGCGGTACGACGGGGAACAGCTCAGCCTCTCCGCCTTCACGCCGGGCGTCGCCTACGGCAACCGGTTCGAGGACGGCGCGGAGCGGCTGCGGTTCGCGGGCTGGCACTATCTGCTGGTCACGATGGGGCCGGAGTTGAGCCAGCTCACCGATGACCCGGTGGGAATGACCCTGCGGATCTCCCTGGAGGGCCAGGCCGAGGCGGGCCCGGCCTACGCCTCCGACCCGGTCCAGGCCGGGTTCGGGGTGAGCGAGGAGATGGTCGAACAGGCCGAACGGGGACTCACCGACGCGGAGTTGGCCGCCGAGCAGGCCAGCGAGGACAAGCGGCTGCGGGGCTATGTCTCGCTGGGCGTCGGGGTGGCGCTGGGCCTCGGGATCGGCGCCTGGTACCTGGTCGGCCGGCGCCGCGCGCTGGCCGCCGCCGGGCCGCCGGCGTGACGGGACGGGCCGTCGGCGCGGCGGGACGGGCCGCCGGCGTGACGGGACGGGCCGTCGGCACGGCGGGCGGGGCAACGGGCTGGCGGGCGGGGCGCGTTCAGGCGGTCAGCAGCGACCAGACGCCGAAGACGACGCAGAGCCCGGCCAGTAGCAGCACCGGTATCGCCACCGCGCGCGGCGGTCCGGGGCGCCTGCGCACCGGCATGGGCCCCGTCGTGCCGTGCGGCGTGGGCGCCGCGGGTGAGACGGCGGTCAACGAGCGGGTGGCCGGCGCACCGGGCCGGTCGGCCGTGGCCTGGTCCCCCACCGTCTCGGCCGAGGCCGGGTAGGGCGCGGGGCCCATCGCCGGGGTGGCGCGCGAACTGCCCGCCGAACCCTGCGGCCTGGGCGGCGCCAGCCGGAAGCTGCCGGTCGCCGACGCCTCGTCCTCGGCCGGCCGGGACGGCGCGCCGGGGGACGGCGTGCCAGGGCCGGGCTCGGGCCCGCCCGGTCCGTAGCCGGGGGGCAGCGGCCCGATCTGGTCGAAGATCTCGACGACCTCGCCCTCCAGCGTGGAGTCCGGCAGCAACTCCCGCGCCGCCGCCAGCGCCTTCCGAACGCCCGTCGCCGTGCGGAACCTGGCCTCGGGCGCCGGCTGCAACAGCGTGCCCAGCACCTGCCACAGCGGCTCCGGCACGCCCGAGGGCGCGGGCGGCAGCCCGCCGGCGAACTGTTCCAACAGCGCCTGGGAGTCGGGCTTGACGGCGGTCAGCAGGTAGAGGCCGACCAGGCCGACCGCGTACAGGTCGGCGGGGAAGTCCGGCTCCGCGCCCTCAAGCTGCTCGGGCGCGAAGTAACCGGGCGTGCCGACCACGTAGTTGGCCTCGGTCAGGCGCGGCTCGCCCTTGCGCATCGCGATGCCGAAGTCGGAGAGCCGCAGGTGCGGGCGGTTGGTGCCGGTCGCCTCCAGCAGGATGTTGGCCGGCTTGATGTCCCGGTGCACCACGCCCTCGTCGTGCACGGCCTGGAGGCCGGCGAGCAACTGGTCGAGCAGCAGGCAGACATGGCTGGGCGGCAGGGGACCGTAGTCGCCGATCAGGTGGGAGAGGGAGCCGCCGGTCATCAGGTCCATGGTGAACAGGACCTTGTCGTCGTCCGCGGCCCAGCTCGCCGGCGCCAGCACATGGGGATGGTCGATGCGCAGCGCCTGTTCGCGGACGAAGCGCAACAGCGTGTGGGCGTCGGACTGTTGGAGCACCTTGGCGGCGACATAGCGGCGCCGCCGGTGGTCGAAGGCACGCCAGACCGCTCCCACCCCGCCTCGTCCTATCGGGTCGACCAGCTCGTACCGACCCGCGAAGATCTCGCCCATGGCGTCGTGTCCGCTTCCGTCCGTCGTTCGTTGGTCCGGCGTCGAGGCCCTCGGACCGGTGCTCAGCCCTGGTGGCTCTCGTAGTGTTCGATGGCCTCCCGCGTTCTGGCCACGCCGTACACCCGCAGGAACTCGGCCAGTTCGGGGTGGCTGTCGCCCAACAGCCGGGCCGCGCTCTGGATCTCCGTCGCGTCGGCGACCGAGCGGAGCAGCGCCTGGATCTCCCTGACCACCCGCTTGCTGGGGTTGGCGGGAACGGCGGCGGGGCCGGAACGGGTGGAGGAGGCGGTGGGGCCGAGCACGTTGCCGCCGGCGGTGCGGCGGATGTCGTCCATCGCGCCGGTGGCCTCGGCGGCGCTCACCCGGCCGGCGCGCACCTCGGCGGCCAGGTCTTGGAGGGCGCGTACCCGCTGCACGACGGCCGGGTTGCCGATCTTCGCGCGTTGCCCGCTCATCAGCTGGGAGAGCATGGGCGCCGACAGTCCGAGCACGCCCGCGAGGCGCGCCTGGTTGAGCCCCAGGTCGGCGATCAGCCGCCGGAACAGTGTCCCCAGGGGCTCCCCGTACCAGGTGGTCTGCTGTTCCCTGGCCTTCTCGGTCGACTCTTGTTGGACCGCGTCCATCGTCTGTCTCCCCTGTCTCCCCTGATCGCTTCACGTGAGCGAAGTTGCGCGTCATCCTACGGAGGGAGCCTTCCCCGGTGCGATACCCGGTCGGCCTCACGGGAGAAGATTGGGTAATCTTGGCTCTGCCCTTCTCGAAGGCGCGTCCGGGGCCTTAGCTCAGTTGGTAGAGCGCCGTCTTTGCATGGCGGATGTCAGGAGTTCGACTCTCCTAGGCTCCACAATCAGATGCCTCTGACCCGCGGAAACGCGGGTTCTGGGGCATTTCTGCCGGTTGGCGGGCGCGTTGGTTCTCATCGGGCGTCAGGGGCAGCCCCTGGTTCCGGACCGGAGGGCTCCGTCGGCGGGCCCGGACCGCTTCATCGGACCTCAGGGGCACTTCTGACCGGCGTCAAGCCTTGGGCCGGCGTGCTCAGTGATCGGCACTGCCGGGTGGGGCGACCCCTTGCGCGGGTTGGCCGGTGAGGGAGGCGATCATGTCGAAGTCGCCGTCGTAGTGGAGGATGGTGACGCGATTCTGCTCGGCCGTGGCGGCGATGAGCAGGTCGGGGAGCGACAGGGCCCGATGGAAGCCTGTGTTGAGGGCGTGCCGCTGGATCTCCAGGGCGCGGGTGAAGCTGTCCTCGTCGGTGCGCGGGTACTCGAAGGGCGTGGCGCTTGAGGGTTCCATCGCGTCCAGGGCGTCGAAGCCCTCCTGCCGCAGGCGCCGCTTGACGGCGTCTTCCATGGCCAGACGGACGGCTTTGGCCTTGGTCCTGGTGCCGAAGATACGCATGGCCTCGGCGACCATGTTGTCGTCCAGGTCAACAACAGTACGAGCCACGGAGACACCTCCCGGACAGTTCCGCACTGGCGCCATCAGGCGCTGGCGTCAGGAGCCGACTGATCCGGGTTCGGCGGGCCGCGTGGCGAATCCTTGATGACGGGGTGGGGAACGTTCTCTCCGCGCGCTCCTCAGGGCGGGCTCGCGCGCCGATACTCGCGGATGGCCCACTCGTCCCACGCCGTCCCTGGAGGCACCGTGGCGCACGTTCCCCCGTCCCCTTCCCCTTCCTTCTCCTTGTCGCCCGAGTCCGGCCGGCCGACGCGCCGCGTCGTCGGTGCCGCCGCCGTGGCCGGAGCGGCCGCCGGGCTGCTCGTCGCCGGCTCCGCGCGGCCGGCCGCCGCGCACGGCCGGCCCCGGCCGCCCGCGCCTCTCCCACAGGCCCACGCCCACAACGACTACGAGCACCCGCGCCCGCTCCTCGACGCCCTCGACCACGGATTCGGCAGCGTCGAGGCCGACATCTGGCTGGTGGACGGGCAACTCCTCGTCGCCCACGACGAGGTGGACCTCGACCCCGCGCGCACGCTCGAAGCGCTCTACCTCGACCCGCTGGCGGCCCGCGTCCGCGCCAACCGGGGCACGGTGCACCGGCGTTACGGCCCGGACTTCCAGCTGCTGATCGACATCAAGACGCCGGGCGACGCGACCTACCGCGAGCTGTCGCGGCGGCTGCGCCCGTACCGCGCGCTGTTCAGCTCCGCCGCCCTGGGGCGGGTGCGCACCCGCGCCGTCACCGCCGTGATCTCGGGCGACCGGGCGGCGCGGGCGCCGATGGAGGCGGAACGGGTGCGGTACGCGTTCTACGACGGGCGGCCGGAGGACCTGGGCAGCGCGGCGCCCGCCTCGTTCGTCCCGCTGATCAGCGCGAACTGGACGAGCCTGTTCACCTGGCTGGGCAGCGGCGAGTTCCCCGCCGCCGAGCGCGAGACGCTGCGCCGCTATGTGGCCGCCGCGCACGCGGCCGGGCAGCGCGTCCGCTTCTGGGCCACGCCCGACCTGCCGGGCCCGGAGCGGGAGGCGGTCTGGCGCGAACTGCTCGCGGCCGGCGTCGACCACCTCAACACCGACGACCTGCCCGGGCTCGCCGCCTTCCTCGGCGCGCAACGAGACGGGCGTCGCCGGTCCGGTCGATAGACGCCCGACTCCGCCCGGGGCGCCCAGGGTTCGGCCGGTCCTCGCCGCCGAGAGCGACCCCGGGCGGAACGGTCGAAACCGCCCCCGGCGGCGGTGAAACCGGGCTGAAGCCGTTGGGAAGCCGGCGGGGCGCACGCTTCCCGCATGACCACCACGCACCCCCCCGGGCTCAGCACCCCGACCGGTCAGTCGCCGGACGCCTCCAGCAGCTCCTCGGGCGGGGTGCGGTCGGCGTTCACATGCTCGGTGCGCTCCAACTCGCCCCAGACGATGTACCGGTAGCGCGAGGTGTACACCGGGGTGCAGGTGGTCAGCGTGATGTAACGACCGGCCTCCGTCGCGCCCGACTCCTCGGGGATCGGGTCCAGCACCTCGATGTTGTACTTGGAGGTCTCCGGCAGGATCGCGTAGGCGCGGTAGATGTACCAGGTGTTCTTGGTCTCGAAGACGATCGGGTCGCCTTCCTCTATGTCCTGGATGTCGTGGAACTTCGCCCCGTGGCCGTCGCGGTGCGCGGCGATCGAGAAGTTGCCCTCCTCGTCCCAGGGCATCGACGACTGGACCGGGTCCGTGTAGTAGCCGGCGACCCCGCCGTTGAGGGTGTCCGGGTTGGTCCCCTCCTTCACCAGGATCTCGCTGCCGCTCATGGTCGGAACGTGGAGGAACCCGACGCCGTCCTCCGGCTCGAACTCCCGTGGCGGCGTGGTGTCGTCGGCGTCCTCCTCGGGCTGCGCGGCCCACTGCTCGCGGACGGCGTCGCTGTCCCTGGCGGCCTCCTGGTTGGCGATCACGTTCGTCCACCAGAGCGAGTAGACGACGAAGAGGCCCAGCACGACGCCGGCGGTGATCAGCAGCTCCCCGAAGACCCCGACGACGGCGGCGATCCGCCGCCGCGCGGCGCTGGGCGCGCCCCGGGACGCCGACGCGGCCCCCGGGGCCGCGTCGGCTATGCCGGCGGAGCCGGCCCCGGCGGCCTCGCGGGTTGCTGTGTCGGCCTCGCCTTCGGCGTCGGCGTCGGCGTCGGCCGCGCCGGCGGGCCGGCCGGTGTCGTCGGTGCCGGACGTGTCGTCGTCTGCGGCGTCCGCGTCGCGTGCGCCGGAATCGTCCGCGCCGGACGAGGACTTGGCAACGCCATCGCCTGCGGCGTCAGCGCCGCCGGCGTCGGCCGCGTCAGCGCCATCCGCGCCGCCGGCGTCGGCCGCGCCATCGCCTGCGGCGTCAGCCGCGTCCGCGTTGCCGGCGTCCGCGTTGCCGGCCTCCGGGCCGGCCGCGTCCGCGTCGTTGTCGCCCTGAGGCGTTGGGTTCTCGTTCTCCTCGGGCACCGCCGGTGTCCTCCGCTGTCGTTCCGTCTTCGGTCAGTTGACGAGGGCGTCCGGCATTCCCTCGGCCCGAGGTCGTTCCTCGGCCAGCTCGCCCCAGACGATCAGGCGGTACGTCGAGGTGAACTCCGGCGTGCACGTGGTGAGGGTGACGTAGCGGCCCGGGTCGGTGAAGCCGCCCTGTTCCGGGATGGGGTCGAGCACGGCCGTGTTGGACGGCGAGGTGGAGTCGAGACGGCTGCGCATCTCGTAGGTGTAGTACGTGCTCTCCGTCTCGATCACGATCGGGTCGCCCGGCTCCAGGTTGTTGATGTAACGGAAGGGCTCGCCATGGGTGTTGCGGTGCCCGGCCAGGCCCACGTTGCCCTCCTCGTCCCACGGCATCGCCGTGGGCAGCCCGTCCTCCTCCGTGTAGTGGCCCACCATCCCGTTGTCCAGCACGCTGCCGGGGTCGACGCTCTCCGCGACCGGGACCCGCACGTCCAGCGTCGGCAGGTAGAGGATCGCGAAGCCCTCGCCCGCCGAGAAGACCCCGGGGTCGCGGTTCTCCTCGCTCTCCTCCCCGCCGCCCGACTCCTCCCAGCGCTCCTGGAGTTCGTTGGCCTGGCCGTTGGCGTGCGCCCTGGCCTCGACGTTGGTCCACCACAGCTGGTAGACGACGAAGAGCAGCAGCAACACCCCGGTGGTGATGAAGAGTTCGCCGATCACATTGCTGATGGCGGTCCCGGTCTGCCGGGCCGCCTTGGCCGCCGCCTTCGCGGCCTTGCGGCGGGCCGCCCGCCCGCCCGTGATCTCCGGCTCGGCCGGCTGCTCGGCCGGGGCCGCGCCGCCCCTGCGCCCGCCGCCCCTGG
>NZ_RFFJ01000146.1 GCF_003696235.1 Streptomyces triticirhizae | reverse complement strand
GGCGCGCGGCCGGGGCGTGGGCGACGCGCTGCTGACCGAGGTCGCGCGCTGGGCGCGCGCGACGGGGGCGCGCGAGCTGCGGCTCGCGGTGGTCGCGGGCAACGAGCGCGCCCTCGCGCTCTACCGCCGCCACGGCTTCGAGGCCGTGGCCGAGACGCCCCACCCGGGCGCCGAGGCGGGGGCGCCGCGCCAGGTGGCGATGGCCAGGCGCCTGGACCGGGGCTGACGCCGCCCCATCGCCCGGAGGGCCGGGTCAGACCGGGATCGCCTCGGGCGCCGGCACCTGCGCGGTGATCCGCCCCTCCAGCAGCGCGCCGAGCCCCAGCACCGCGCAGAGTCCGGGCTCCTCGGCGACGTTCACCGGCACCCCGGTGTGCTGCCGGATCGCCTCGTCCAGGCCGGGGAGTTGGGCCGCGCCGCCGGTGAGCACCACGCCGCGCTCGGCGAGGTCGGCGACCAGGTCGGGCGGGCAGCGGTGGAGCACCGAGCGGAGCGCGTCGAGCAGCCCGGTCAGCGGGGCCCGCAGCGCGGCCCGCAGCGACTCCGGGTCGACCTTGACGGTGCGCCCGAGGCCGGTGGCCACGTCCCGGCCGTGCACCTCGGTGACCTGGTCGGGCGAGCTGGCCAGGGCGCTGTGCAGCGGCCGGACGGCCTGGCTGGGCAGCATCAACTCGTGCTGGTTGCGCAGGTGTTGGAGGAGGGCGCGGTCGATGGTCTCGCCGCCCATCGGCACCTTCTCGGCGGCCACGATGGAGCCGAGCGCCAGCACCGCGACCTGGGTGGTCGAGGCGCCGCACTGCACGATCATGGTGGCCTCGGGCTCCTCCACCGGGAGCCCGGCTCCGATGCCGGCGGTGACCAGGCCGTCGACCAGTTCCACCCGCCGGGCGCCGAGACCCACCAGGGTCTCGTGCATGGCCCGGCGGGTCAGCGGGTCGGCGTCGTGCGGGATGCAGACGGCGGCGCGCAGCAGCGGTTTGCGCCGCCACGCGCGCCGGTGCTTGGTGCCGACCATCGCCCGCAGCATCCGCTGCGCCATCTCGATGTCGACGACGGTGCCGCCGCTGACCGGACGGACCACCCGGATGTTGGCGGGGGTGCGGCCGGCCATCCGTTCGGCGGGGGTGCCCACCGCGATCAGCGAACCGTTTCTGGTGTTGACGGCGACCACGGACGGCTCGTCCACGATCAGTCCCGTCTGTTTGAGATAGACGCGGGTTCGGGCCGCCCCGAGGTCGGCGGCCACCGTGCAGCGGCGCAGATGATCAAGCGTGAGGGTCATGGCTCCAGGCTCGGCCGGGCCGCCCGGCCCCGCCCGTTGAGCGCCGCCGACCGGGCGAGCCGGGCCGGACGGGCCGTCAGCGGCGACGCCGACGGCCCGTCAGCCGAGGCCCCCCCGTTCACCCCACGGGCTCGGCCGTCGGCTCGGCCGCGGGCCGCGCCCCCGGCCCGTCGGCCGCGTCGTCCGCCGCGTCCCCGCCGAACTGGGTGCGGTGCAGCTCCCGGTACCGGCCGCCGGCCGCCAACAGCTCGTCGTGGGTGCCGCGTTCGACGATCCGGCCGGCCTCGACCACCAGGATCTGGTCCGCCGCCCTGACCGTGGACAGCCGGTGCGCGATCACCACCGAGGTGCGGCCCACCAGCGCCTCGGCCAACGCCTCCTGCACCGCCGCCTCCGAGGTGGCGTCCAGGTGCGCGGTCGCCTCGTCCAGGATCACCACCCGGGGCTGCGCCAGCAGCAGTCGGGCGATGGTCAGCCGCTGCCGTTCACCGCCGGAGAGCCGGTAGCCGCGTTCGCCGACCACCGTGTCGAGGCCGTCAGGGAGCGCGGCGACCAGCTCGTCGAGCCTGGCCCGGCGCAGCGCGTCCCACAGCGCGGCGTCGTCGGCCTCGGGCGCGGCCAGCCGCAGGTTGGCCCGGATGGTGTCGTGGAAGAGGTGCCCGTCCTGGGTGACCATCCCGACGGTCCGCCGCAGCGACTCCGCCGTCAGGTCCCGCACGTCCAGGCCGCCGACCCGCACGGCGCCGGCGTCGGCGTCGTAGAGCCGGGTGGCGAGCTGCGCGATGGTGGACTTGCCGGCGCCGGACGAGCCGACCAGCGCGACGAGTTGACCGGCCTCGGCGGTGAACGTCACGCCGTGCAGCACCTGTTCGCCGCCCCGGGTGTCCAAGGTGGCGACCTCCTCCAGCGAGGCCAGGGAGACCTTCTCGGCCGACGGGTAGGCGAAGTCGACGCCATCGAAGCTGACCGGCACCGGCCCCTCGGGCACCGGGCGGGCGTCGGGCCGCTCCTCGATCAGCGGCTTCAGGTCGAGCACCTCGAAGACCCGCTGGAAGCTGACCAGCGCGCTCATCACCTCGACCCGCGCGCTGGCCAGCGAGGTCAGCGGCGCGTAGAGGCGGGTGAGCAGCATCGCCAGCGCGACCACGGCGCCGGAGTCCAGGTCGCCGCGCAGCGCGTAGAAGCCGCCCACGCCGTAGACCAGCGCCAGCGCCAGCGCCGAGACCAGGGTCAGCGCGGTGATGAAGACCATCTGCACCATGGCCGACCTGATCCCGATGTCCCGCACCCGCCGGGCCCGCACCGCGAACTCCTCGGACTCCTCCTCGGGCCGCCCGTACAGCTTGACCAGGGTGGCGCCGGGCGCGGAGAAGCGCTCCGTCATCTGCGTGGACATGACCGCGTTGTGGTTGGCGGCCTCCCGGGACAGCCGCGCCAGCCGGCCGCCCATCCGCCGCGCCGGCAGCACGAAGACGGGGAGCAGCAGCAGCGCGAGCAGGGTGATCTGCCAGGAGATGGAGAGCATCACGCCCAGCGCGAGCAGCAGCATCACCAGGTTGCTGAGCACGCCGGAGAGGGTGTTGCTGAACGCCCGCTGGGCGCCGATCACGTCGGAGTTGAGGCGGCTGACCAGGGCGCCGGTGCGGGTTCTGGTGAAGAACGCGATCGGCATCCGCTGCACATGGTCGAAGACGGCGGTCCGCAGGTCGAGGATCAGGCCCTCGCCGATCCGCGCGGAGAGCCAGCGGGCCAGCAGCCCGATCGCCGCCTCGACCACGGCGATCGCGGCGATCAGCACCGCCAGGCGGACCACCACGCCCTCCTCGGCCCCGTCGGAGATCGCGTTCACGACCCGGCCGGCGAGGACCGGGGTGGCGACGGCGAGCAGCGCGGTCAGGACGCTGAGCAGCAGAAACCACAGCAGCGCCGTGCGGTGGGGGCGCGCGAAGCGGCCGATGCGGCGCAGCGTCGCGCGAGAGAAGGGGCGCTCGTCGTCCTGGGCGTACCGCGCGTTGTAGAGCGCGTTCCAGGCGGTCATCTCCATGCTCATGCCGGCGAGGCTAGTTCTTCAAGTTAAGTTGAGGTCAACTCGTTTAACGGCCGTCGTCGGGCCCGGCCGTCGCCAGCCGCTCACCCAGCGCGGTGCGGTAGTAGAGCACCAGCCGACCCGCGCGCCGCCGCCGCACCAGCCCCGCCTCCCGCAGGACCCGCAGGTGCCCGCCGACCGAACCGAGCGGGCAGCCGGTCAGCTCCACCAGCTGGCTGGGCGCGCGCGGGGTGGCCAACTCCCGCAGGATCGTGGCCCGGTTGCCGCCCAGCAGCCGGTCCAGCGCGGTCGGCGCCGGCCGCGGCTCCGGTTCGGCCAGCAGCCCGGCGCACGGGTAGACGACGGCATAGCGGTGCGGCTCCGACCAGCCGACCCAGCCGCGCGCCGCCACCGTCGTCGGCACGAACAGCAGCTCGGCGCCGGCCAGCGTCCGGGGCGGGTTGGGATAGCCGTTGATCCGCAGCCGGCCGTCCCCCAGCCACCGCATCCCGGGCCGCAGCGCGCCCACCGCCTCGGCCCAGCCGCCGGCGGCCAGCGCCTGGGTACGGGAGACGATGTCGGCCTCCAGCACGCGCCTCCTGCGTGGCCAGTCGGGCAGCACCGTCTCGGTCCACACCCACCTGACCAACGCGGCCACCCGCTCGGTCAGTTCGGGCACCCGCAACGCCGGGTGCGGCGGCCCGCCGTGCGCGATGTCGGCCCAGGCCAGGTCCGCGGGAACGGCCCGCACCCGGCGCCACTCGTCGTCGAAGGAACGGTCGTCGGGCCGGGGCGGCACGGCCAGGAAGTCCGGCAGCCAGCTGCCGCCCAGCGTCGCGACGAAGTGCCCGGCCACCGGATCGTCCGCCAGCCGTCGCCGGAACGCCGGCCGGTGCCTGGCCAGCCAGCCCTCCCAGCCCGGCTGGACGCCGTGCCCCGCCAGGCCCAGCAGCGCGGCCACCGTCTCGGCCAGCGCCGAGGTCCGAAACCGGCCCCGCGCCACCACATCGGCGGCCAACACCCATTCGCCCACGGTTCGTCGCCCCTCCTCCGAGCGGCCCCGGCCCGGCCCGTGTCCCCGGGGCAGCCTGGTCCGTGGGCGGCCGGGGCCGCCCGTCTTTCGCCTCCACACGAAACGTTCGGGGTACCGTCGCGCACCCTCGCACACTGACGCGATGCGCAGCTACCGCCGGCTCCTCCGGGTGCCCGAGTTCACCCCGCTCCTCCTGCTCACCGTCGCCCACCTGGTCGCCCAGACCGTGCTCGGCCTCGCCCTCGGCGTGCTGGTGCACCGGGCGACGGGCTCCCCGTTCCTCACCGCGCTCAGCATGTTCGGCTCCTCCCTCGCGCAGGTCATCGGCGCCACCACGCTGCTGTCGGCCGCCGACCGGCTGCCGCCCAGGACGGCCCTGACCGGGGTCTCGCTGCTCTTCGCGCTGGGCGCGCTGGGGCTCGCCGCGCCCGGGCTGCCCGTCGGCGGGGCGCTGGCCGTGGTGCTGGCCCTGGGCCTGGTCAACTCCGTCGCCGGCGGCGTCCGTTGGGGCCTGCTGCTGCGGATCGCGCCGGCCGACGACTATCTGCTGGCCCGTTCGCTGATGAACCTCGCGATGGGCGCCACCCAGATCGCCGGCTTCGCGCTGGGCGGGGCGCTGGTGGCCCTCACCTCGCCGCGCGGGGCGCTGCTGATCGCCGCCGGGCTCTTCACGAGCGCCGCGCTCCTCGCGCGGCTCGGCCTGCGGCGGTGGGAGCCGAACGCGCCCGGCCGCCCCTCGGTGGCCGAGACCTGGCGCGGCAACCGGCTGCTGCTGGGCGACCCGGCGCGCCGCGCCTGCTATGTCGCGCTCTGGGTGCCCAACGGGCTGGTCGTCGGCTGCGAGGCGCTCTTCGTGCCGTACGCGCCGGACGGCGCGTGGGCGCTGTTCGCCGCCGGCGCGGTCGGCATGGCCGTGGGCGACGTCACGGCCGGCCGGCTGCTGTCGCCGGCCGCCCGCGCCCGCGCGGTGACGCCGCTGCGGCTGCTGCTGGCGGCGCCGTTCGCGCTGTTCCTCCTCCAACCGCCGGTCCCGCTGGCCGTGTTGGTGGTGGCGGTCGCGAGCGTCGGCTTCGGCGCCGGGCTGCTGCTCCAGGAACGGCTGTTGGCGCTGACGCCGCGGCAGCGGCACGGACAGGCGCTGGGCCTGCACTCGGCGGGGATGCTCACCTGCCAGGCCCTGGGCGCGGCCCTGGCGGGCGCCGTGGCCTCGGCGCTCTCCCCGGCCACGGCGATGGCGCTGCTCGCGCTCGCCTCGACGGCGGTCACGGTCGCCGTCACCCGGGCGGTCACCGGGACCCGGGCGGTGCCGGGCGACCGGGCCGAGTCCCACGACCGGTCCGCCGGGCCGGACGGCGGCGCCGCCGCGCCCGGTGGGGAGGCCGCGCCCTACTCCTCCGGGACGTAGACCACCCAGACCTGCCCCGCCGCGAACGGGAACGCCTCGCCGTCCTCCGTCTCGAACTCCGTGCCCCGCCGCGCGCTCGGCCGGCTCCAGCGGGCCGGCCACTCCCGGCCGTCGCGGAGCACCGTTGCCTCGCCCGAGCCGACCGTCTCCGTGTAGGGGGACACCGCGCCGCCGCCGTCGGAGAAGTCCGAGGGGCGGATCTCCACGCGCTGCAACACCACGGTGGCGGCGGCCAGTTCGGTCTCCTCTCCGTCCATCGCCACCGCCCACCGCTCCGCCGCCGCGTCCCAGCGGAACGCGAACGACGCGGCGGCGTAGCCGGCCTCGACCTCATCGGCCGGCGAGCCGCCCTCGGGCGGGTCGCCGAAGGTGAGGCCGATGTCCGTGACCTCGCCCGCCTCCGGCGTCGCGGCCAGCAGCGCGGCCGGGTCCAGATAGAGGTTGTGCGGCGCGGCGCGCTCCGGGTCGCGCGCGTACGCCTCGGGCGCCGCCTCCGGCGGGCGGGCGTGCAGCGGCGCCTCGTCGATCAGCGGCAGCAACCCGCCCTGCGCGCCGGAGAACGCCAGCGCCGGCTCGTCGAACTGCCGCAGCAGCTCCAGGTCGGACTCCCGCGCGCTGCGCACCGGGCCCACGCGGTCGGGGAGTTGCCCCGCGAAGACCGCGACCAGCCGGCTCAGCCCGGCCTCGACCTCCTCCACATAGACCACGTCCGCCGCCTCGACACCCGTGTGCGGACGGGCGGGTGGCGCGTTGTCGACCTTCACCGCCAGCACCGGGCCCGGCTCGCCCGGCAGCCCGGTCAGCGGCGAGACCCACGCGCCGTCCCCGCCGTCCTCCCGCCGCTCGACCTCGCAGCCGCCCAGCAGCAGCGGGCCGAGCAGCGCCAGCGCCAGCGTCACGGACCCGGCCGCCGTCCGCGCCCCGGGGCGACGCCTCCGGCGGTCGGCCATCAGCGGACCACCGTGGCCTGGGACTCGTTGACCGGAACGGCCGCCCCCTCCCAGGGGCTCTCCAACGTGTCGGGCAGCCCGGGCAGTTCGAAGGGCGCGCCGTTCTGCTCGAAGTGCACGTCGTAGACCAGCCGGGCGCGCGCCGGGTAACCGTCGGAGGAACGCTGGTAGGTGTGGGCGCAGGCGTCGCTCTCGGCCACGGTGACCGGGCAGCTCAACACGCCGGAGCCGTCGCCCGGGTCCACCTCCAGGCGGTCGGGCGTGCCGACGGCGACCACGCCCAGCGCCGCCGAGCCCACGATCTCGCCGTCGTGGGCGCCCTCGGCCCACCACCAGGTGTCGAGGAAGATCAACGTCTCGCCGGGCGGGCTGAAGGACAGCGAGAACGCGGGCGCGTGCAGCGCGCCATACGCCTGCTGGGCC
Source organism: Streptomyces triticirhizae (assembly GCF_003696235.1). Taxonomy (GTDB): domain Bacteria; phylum Actinomycetota; class Actinomycetes; order Streptomycetales; family Streptomycetaceae; genus Streptomyces; species Streptomyces triticirhizae. Next base: position 8,576 of record NZ_RFFJ01000146.1, on the reverse strand, counting down.
AGCTCCTCCAGGGACGGGCCCTCCTCACCGCCCTCCCAGGTGTAGTCGCTGAACACGATCTCGCCGTCCGGGCCGACGCACTCCTTGTAGACATAGACCGCGCCCTCGCTCGGCGGGTCCTCCGGCCAGCTCTCCGGGTCGGGGTACTCGAACGGCGGGTTGTTGACCCAACAGGCGTTCTCCCCCTCGCAGTAGCGGTCGGTGGCGCCGATGAAGTTGTCCACCAGGGACAGGTCGCAGGCCGGCTCGCCGCCGCCGTCGCCCCCGCCGTTCCCGTTACCGTCGTCGCCCTCGTCCTCCCCGCCCTCGGTGCCGCAGACATAGACGATGCCTCCGCTGGGCGTGGAGGTATAGCAGTCCGGGTTGGCCGGGTCGGCGGCGGCCGGGGTCGCCGTGAGCAGCGCCAGCGGCAGCGCGCAGCCCACCGTCAACGCGGGCCATCTCACCCTTCGGGCCAGGGGGCTTCGGGGGCGCGCGGGCGCGGTCAGGGACACGAGAGGGTCGCCTCCTCGGCGGGGAGCGTGCCGTCGATCAGCCAGGAGCCTTCTTCGGTGAGCGTGGCGGTCACCCCGTGCGGGTGCGGGGCGCGCAGCTCCTCGGGGATCACGTCGGGCAGCACCGTCTCGCCGTCGACCATCGGCCAGTCCTCCTCGCTGACGCAGGACTCGACGCGGGCGGCCTCGCCGTCCACCGTGACCGTCACGTTCCCGACCCTCGGCTCGCCGCTGCGGTGCAGCCCGGCCTCGGCGTAGCTGCGGACGCGGGTCAGCTCCTGCTCGGCGACCTGGGACGCGGCGATGCCGTCGAAGAGCGAGGGGTCCAGCTCCCCGCTGTTCTCCAACGCGACCAGCGCGTCCCAGTACCCGCTGTACAGCTCGGTCAACTCGGCCTCGTGGTGGGCGTGTTCGCCGCCCCCGCCCTCGTCGGCCGAGCCGGTGGCGACGCCCTCGATCCCGTCGTCGGCGCCGGGGTCGGAGGCGGAGCAGCCGGCGGCGAGGGCGAGCAGGAGCACGGCGGCGAGCGCGCGGGGGGCGGCGGAGCGGCCGGAGCCCGGCCGCCGGGTCTGCCTGGTGGTCACGCGAGACACCATAGCGCCGGGGCCCCCGCCGGACGAGGGCCTCACTGTGGGGTAACGAGCGCGCTCCGCAACCGGTTTTTCCGGCGCTGAACGGCGGCGTTCGCGCCGCGCCACCCGCCGCGTTTCGGACAACTCCCGGGCGATGCGGGAGGTTTCGCACGCGTGCCCGAGGAGGTCTCCGTCGAGGGAGCCGGGCCCGACATCGATGAAAACGGTTCCCGTTTCGTGAGAGTGTGGCCGGTGGCACCGTTGCCCGGGCCGCCGCCGGGTCATCCGGGGCGATCGATGTCCCGGTTCGGGGAGACCCTCGGCCGGCTCGGGGTACTCGGCGAGCGGTCCGCGTTCGGTCGCGGACCCGCGTGGGCACCGAGCGAGCGAAGGAGAGCCGCGATGAAGTCCGACACCCACCCCACCTACCGGCCGGTCGTCTTCCGGGACCGCTCGGCCGGCTACGCCTTCCTGACCCGGTCGACCGCGACCAGCGACCGGACCATCGAGTGGGAGGACGGCAACACCTACCCGGTGGTCGACGTCGAGACCTCGTCGGCGAGCCACCCGTTCTACACGGGGACCGCCAGGGTGCTCGACACCGCCGGGCGCGTGGAGCGCTTCGAGCGGCGCTACGGCCGGCGTGAGGAGCGCTGATGCCACTGCCAGCCCTGCCCGTCGTGCTGGTCGGCGGGCTCCACGCCGAAGCGCGCCGAGCGGCGGTGCGCACCCTGCTGGCCGCCGTCCCCGGCGGCCTGGCCCTGCACCACGACCTGTCGCACGCCCACCGTTCCCTGGTGACCCGGGTGGTCTCGGACGCCAGCGGGCCGCTGGGCAGCGGCCAACTCCCGCTGCCCAACGACTGCGCCTGCTGCGCGCTCCGCGACGACCTGGTGCCGGCGCTGGTCCGGCTGGCCGAGGCCGGCACCTGCCGGCTGGCCGTCGTCGAACTCTGGGACTCCGTCGAGCCCCAGGCCATGGCCGAGGTGCTGGCCGCCCACGGCGCGGGCCGGCTGCGGCTGACCGGCGTGGTCACCGCCGTCGACCCCGCGCTGGTGCGCGCCAGCCTCTCCTCGGGCGAGGAGCTGGCGTCCGTCGGCCTGGCCACCGGCGAGGACGACGCCCGCACGGTCGCCGAGACCTGGGCGCGTCAGGTGGAGTACGCGCCGCTGTTGGCGCTGGGCGCGCCCTCGCGGCGGGTCGCCGAGGTCGACCGGGCGCTGCTGCGGCAGTTGCACCCGACCGCCCGCTGGGTCGACGTCAGGGACCCGGCCTTCCCGCCGGCCGCCGTGCGCGGCTCGGCCGGGGCCGACGGCCTGCCCGGCGTCGACGTGGCGGCGCTGGCCGCCCGGCAGCACCCGGGCAGCGCGCTGCTGCCCCAACTCGCCGACGAGCACGGGGTGCGCACCATGGTCTGGCGGCAGCGGCGGCCGTTCCACCCGGAGCGGCTCTACGCCGCGCTGCCCCGGCTGACGGCGCTGGCGCCGCGCAGCCGGGGGCGGTTCTGGCTGGCCGACCGGCCGGACACGCTGCTGGGCTGGGACGCCGCCGGGGGCTCCCTGGTGGTGGACAACGTTGGCCCCTGGCTGGCCGCGCTCTCGCGGCGGGACTGGGACCGACTCCCGCCGGAGTGGCGGTTCGCCGCGTCCCTGGACTGGGACGGCGAGGTCGGGGACCGTGGGCAGCACCTGGTCTTCACCGGGCCCGGGCTCAAGGCCGACAAGATCCGTTGGCTGCTCGGCTCCTGCCTCCTCAATGACGCGGAGTACGCGGCCGGCCGGTCCGCCTGGCTGCGGCTGGGCTCGGCCTTTGACGAGCTGCTGGACCCCGTCTCCTGAACTTCGTTCCGTTTGAAGGGACTTGTCGGGACGCATCGAGAGCGCCCGGGGAGCAACCGGGTGCGGCTCCGCTGCGTCGAACATCCGACGGAGCGTCGCACCGACACCCTCCGTGACGGTCTCGACCATCCGTGACCGGCCGACGACCCCGGGTCGTGCACGTGCATTGTCCCGTGCATATGCAAGTGAACGGCGTTATGATCCAAGGCGGTTGGCTCTCCGGGGGGCGACCTCGGGGCCCTCGTCGAGGGACGACACCGGGGCATGGGAGCACCGCCGCGCACCACTCGCACGATCCGGGGAGAACCGATGCCAGAGGCGTACAACGGCATGGCCGCCAACGCGCTACGGGGCGTGACGTGGATGAAGAGCAGCCACAGCAACTCCCAGGGCACCTGCGCCGAGTTCGCTCGGCTGCCCAGTGGGGACGTGGCGGTGCGGAACTCCCGCTTCCCGGAGGGGCCGGCGCTCGTCTACACGCCGGCGGAGGTGGAGGCGCTGCTCCGGGGCGTCAAGGACGGGGAGTTCGACCATCTGATCGGCTGACGGTCCCGGAACTCCTGGGCGTCAGGCCGGCGTTGAGGCGGGCGGCCTTGAGGCGCGCGGCGTTCCGTCGGTGAGTCGGTCCGTTGCGGTCGGTCAGGTGCGGTCGGTCCGTTGCGGTCGGCCGATCAGTCGGTCAGTCGGTCAGTCGGTCAGGAAGATGGCCCAGACGATCTTCCCGCGACCCTTTCCGCTCAGCCGGCGCCAACCCCAGTCGTCGCTGAAGGACTCCACCAGCTGGAGCCCGCGCCCCGACTCCGCGCCGCTGTCCGCCCGCGCCGGGCGGGGCTCCAGCTCGCTCGGGTCGCGCACCGCGCAGACCAACCGCGAGGTGCTGAGCATGAGTTCGAGTTCCAGGTCCGTCCGCATCGGCCCGGTGCCATGCCCCCAGTCGAGGGTGCGCCGCCCCAGGCCGTGCCGCAGCGCGTTGGTGACCAGCTCGGAGACGACGAGCGCGACCGCGTCGAACTGCTCGCCCAGTCGCCAGGACTGTAGCGTGCGCCGGGTGAAGTCCCGCGCCTGACGCACGGATTCGGGCCTGGGTACCAGGCCGATCGCCGCCGCCCCCGACACGCTTCCCGGGTCGACGGGCAGGAACTGATGCCCTAACTCCTCAAGCAAGGGCGTTGCCTCGGTCCCCATGAGTCGGCGCTCCTGGCATAGCGGTGGCGGCACTGCTCCAGCCGAGGGCTGGCCATGGTGACAACCCCCGTTCCCACCGACACCCCCCGGGGGGCGGCAGGCCATACTGGCGCGCTGCTTAACAGCTCGCAGGACTCATGCTTCCCAAGGCTCACGGCAAATGCAAGGGCAGATGCACGTGCATGGACAATTTTGATGGACTGTAACCGGACAGGCACTAAAAGGCACCTGGGAATGGCAGACTGCACCCTGGCGAAAGGGAGGGTGCAGCGCATGAGTATGCAGAGGATGGCGGGACCGACCACCAAGGCCGGCGGTCCCGAGGCCAGCGGCTCGATGGTGCGCCGCATCCTGCTCGGTTCCCAGCTCCGCAGGCTGCGGGAGTCCTGCGGCGTCACCCGGGAGCAGGCCGGATACTCGATCCGCGCCTCGGAGTCCAAGATCAGCCGCATGGAGCTGGGGCGCGTCAGCTTCAAGCCCCGTGACGTCGCCGACCTGCTGACCCTCTACGGCGTCACCGACGAGAGCGAGCGCGAGCCGCTGCTCTCGCTGGCCCGCACCTCCAGCCGCGCCGGCTGGTGGCACAGCTACAACGACGTGCTGCCCAGCTGGTTCCAGACCTATGTCGGCCTCGAGGCGGCGGCCGAGCGCATCGGCACCTACGAACTCCAGTTCGTCCACGGCCTGTTGCAGACCGAGTCCTACTCGCACGCCGTGATGGTCAGTGGCCACCGGGGCGAGCTGCCGCGCACCGAGGTGGACCGTCGGGTGGCGCTGCGGCTGGCCCGACAGAAGCTGCTGGTCTCCGAGCGCGCCCCGCACCTGCACTGCGTGCTGGACGAGGCGGCGCTGCGCCGGCCCTATGGCGGGCGTCGTGCGATGGGCGAACAGCTCACCGCGCTCCTGGAGTTCAGTGATTTTCCCAACATCACCCTCCAGGTGGTCCCCTTCCAACACGGGGGTCATGTGGCCGAATCCGGTGCCTTCACGCTGCTGCGCTTCGCCGAGCAGGAGCTGTCGGACCTGGTCTATCTGGAGCAGCTGACCGGCGCCCTCTATCTGGACAAGGGCGACGAGGTCGCCGCGTACCAGGTGGTGCTGGACCGGCTCGCCGAGGCCGCGCTGGACGAGTCGGCGACCCGCGACCTCCTCGCCGATCTGCGCCGCCGCCTCTGAGTCCGGCGCCTCTGAGTCCGGCACCCCTGAGCTCCGCGCGGTCGCGCGGGGGGGTGCGGCCGTCGGCCAGCCCGGGTCGACGGCCGGCTCAGGAGAACGGGTTGCCCGTCCCCTCGGGCAGCACGGTGACCTCGCGCTCGCCCTCGCCCGCCATCACATAGGCGCCGTTCTCCAGGCGCTCGATCAGCCCCCGCGTCCACCCGGCGTCGCTCTCCGCCTGGTGGGTCCACAGCCGCATGATCTCCCCGATGTGCCCCCACTCGGCGGGCGGGCTGTCCGGGGTCCAGTGCGTGCGCACCTCCTCCGCCCAGGACTCCAGGGCCGCGACCCGCTCCTTCAGCAGCGAGATCGCCTCGGCCCTGGGCAGGTCCACGATGAAGCCGACGGCGCTGGTGAGCACGTCGATCCGCTCGTCGTGGGCGCGCAGCGCGGTCCGGAGCAGCGCGAAGAAGGACTCCTCGCCGGCCTCCGTCAGCTCGTACTCGACGCGCGGCGGCCCGCCGGCGGTGCTGGGCGCCACCTCGTGCGCCAACAGCAGGCCCTCCTTGGCGAGTTGCTTGAGCGCGTGGTAGATCGAGCCGGGCTTGGCCGTGGACCACTCGTGGGCGCCCCAGAACTCCAGGTCGTTGCGCACCTGATAGCCGTGCGCCCGCCCGTGCTGGCGGACCGCGCCCAGAACCAGCAGCCGCATCACCGACATCTCGCGCTACCCCTCTTCCCGAAGCCACTTGACAGGAGGAGGGCCAGTCTGTCATCCGGCCGACCTCCCGGGCTATTAGTCAAGCTTGACTAATCCCGAGGAGCGTCCTACTCTCGGCGACTCGACTCATCAAATTTGACTAATGAAGGGCGGGGTGCCGTGTCCGCACAGGACCGAACCCATCCCCCGGCGCCCCGGCGGGCGGCCGAGGCCGTGATCCGGGTGGACGGGCTCACCCGGACGTTCGGCAGGGGAGCGGAGGCGAGGAACGCGCTCGACGGGCTCGACCTCACCGTGGCGCGCGGCAGCGTGCACGCGGTGCTGGGCCCCAACGGCGCCGGCAAGAGCACGGCCGTGCGGGTGCTCACCACGCTGCTGCGGCCGACCGGCGGCCGGGCCGAGGTGGCCGGCTTCGACGTGGTGCGTCAGCCGGACCAGGTCCGCTACCGCATCGGGCTGCTCGGCCAACACGCGGCCGTGGACGAGGAGTTGAGCGGCCGGCAGAACCTGGAGCTGTTCGGCCGGCTCTACCACCTGGGCGGCAGGGCCGCCGCCGCGCGGGCCGACGAGCTGCTGGAGCGCTTCGACCTCGCGGACACCGGGCGGCGCGCGATCCGCCACTACAGCGGCGGGATGCGCCGCCGGCTGGATCTGGCGGCCAGCCTGATCACCCGGCCCGAGGTGCTCTTCCTCGACGAGCCGACCACCGGGCTCGACCCGCGCGGCCGGGCCGAGGTGTGGCAGGCGGTCCGCTCCCTGGCCGGAAGCGGCGCGACCGTGCTGCTCACCACGCAGTACCTGGAGGAGGCGGACCAGCTGGCCGACCTGATCACGGTGATCGACGGCGGTCGGCGGATCGCCGAGGGCACCGCCGACCAGCTCAAGAGCAGGATCGGCGGCGACCGGATCGACGTCGTGCTCAGGGACGGCGGCGCGCTTTCCGCCGCCCGCGCGCTGCTGGCGCGGCGGTTCGCCGAGGAACGGATCGTGTCGGGGGACGACGCGATCGTGGTCGACGCCGACCGCCGGCTGCTCAGCGTGAGCGTGGACGACCGGATGCGCGCGCTGACGGCGGCGGTCGCGGCCTTCGCCGAGGCCGGGGTCGAGGCCGAGGACATCGCGCTGCGCCGCCCCACCCTGGACGAGGTCTTCCTCACGCTCACCGGCCAGCCCGCCGCCGCCCCCGCCCCGGACGCGACCCCCGATCCCCAGGAGGTGACCGCATGACCGCGACCACGACCCCACCCCTCGACGAACTCCCGCCCCGCGCTGAGGCGTTCACCCCGCGCCAGCCGGGGCGGGCGCGGCGGCTGGCCGTCGACTCGGCGACCATGGTCCGGCGCGGGCTGGCGCACTGGGCGCGTCAGCCGGGGCAGATGCTGGCCAACCTGGCGTTCTCGGTGATGATGCTGATCATGTTCGCCTACTTCCTCGGCGGCGGCATGGTCGTCGGGGGCGGCGGCGACTACGTCGACTTCCTGGTGCCGGGGATGCTCGTGCTGACCATGGCCTTCGGCATGGAGACCACCATGGTCGAGCTGACCAGCGACATCAACCGGGGCATCCTCGACCGTTTCCGTTCGATGCCCATCGCTCCCAGCTCGGTTCTGGTCGGCAGGACCCTGCTGGATCTGCTCAACTCGACCATCGGCCTTGCGGTGTTGATCGGTGCCGGCTGGGCGATCGGCTGGCGCTGGCACGCCGGAGCGGCCGAACTGCTGGCCGCGCTGGGGCTGTTGCTGCTGCTGCGGTTCGCGATGCTCTGGCTCGGCGTGTGGCTGGCGCTGGTCGCCGGCCGGCCCGAGATGGTGCAGACCGTGCAGATCCTGGTGTGGCCGCTGTCCTTCCTCTCCAGCGTCTTCGTCTCGCCCGACACCATGCCCGGCTGGATCGGGACCCTCGCCGACTGGAACCCCATCTCCGCCACCGCCGGCGCGGTGCGCGAGCTGTTCGGCAACCCGGCCTGGCCCGGCGACTCCTGGGCCGCGCAGCACCCCGAACCGCTCGCCGTGCTCTGGCCGTTGGCGCTGCTCGCGGTCTTCGTTCCCCTCGCGCTGCGCCGCTTCTCGCGCCTCGGCGCCTGAGGACGCGTCGCGCCCGCCGGGCACCGGGCGGGCGCGACGCTCAGGCGTCCGTCGGGACGTCCGCAACGTTCGGCAGGTGCAGCCGGACGCCCTGCGCGGCGAGCGCCGCGCGGATCGCCGGCGGCGGCTCGGCGTCCGCGACCAGGGCTTCCAGCCGGTCCCAGCCGCAGAGCCGCACCGGCGCCGTCGCCGTCGTCGCCACCAGCGGGGGCGACGGCAGCGCGGCCTGGTGGCCCGAAGGCGGCCACGCCGCCGCGCCCCTATGTGCTGGCCCGCCGCGCCGGGATCGGGCCCGAGGCGTTCGCCGCCGCGCTGGAGGAGACCGGCGCCGGCTCGTTCCAGAGCCAGGTGCGGCTGCCCTGGATCATGGCCGACGACCTGGCCGCCCGCTTCTCCGTGGACCTGGCGGCCAAGGACGTGCGGCTCGCCGTCGAGGCCGCCGCCCGCTGGTCGGTCCCGACGCCGGTCGCGGCGGCCGGCCTCCGCCCTGGTCGCGGCCAGCGCCGCCGGGCACGGCCGCGGCGACG
>NZ_RFFJ01000145.1 GCF_003696235.1 Streptomyces triticirhizae | reverse complement strand
CGCGGCGGGGGCCCCGGGGGCTCCCGCCGCGTCGCCGCCCGCCGCGTTCCCCCGCGCGGCCGGGCGGCGACGCCCGCCGGCGGCGCACCGCACGTCCCCGCTCCGCTCCCCAGGAGCTTCGTTCCCTCCCCCGGCTCGACGCCGGGGTACCCACGAAGGAGATGCCCCATGAAGCGTGCAGGGTTTGTCCCCTGGCCGGCCGAGACGGCCCGCCGTTACCGGGAGTCGGGCTGCTGGCAGGGCCGGCCGCTGGGCGCCTGGCTCTGGGAGTGGGCGGACGGCCGGGGCGACCGCACCGCCCTCGTCGACGGCGAACACCGCCTGAGCTACCGGGAGTTGGCCGCCCGAGCCGACGCGCTGGCGGAGAGCCTCGCCGAGCGGGGCCTGGGCGACGGCGACAACATCCTCGTCCAGCTGCCCAACGGCTGGGAGTTCGTCGTCACCACCCTGGCCTGCTTCCGGCTGGGCGTGGCGCCGGTGATGATGCTGCCGCCGCACCGCGCCTACGAGCTGACCTCGATCGCCCGGCACGTGGACGCCAGGGCGCTGGTGGTGCCGGACCGTTGGAAGGACTTCGACCACCAGACGCTGGCGCACGAGGTGGCCGCCGAGCTGCCGGGCCGGCCGCTGGTGCTGGTCGCCGGCGAGGAGGTGCGGCCCGACTCGCTGGACCTGCGGGCGCTGGCCACGCCCGGCGAGGACGTCGAGGCGCGCCGCAAGCGGCTCGACGAACGGGCCCCCGAGCCCGACGAGATAGCGCTCTTCCTGCTGTCCGGCGGCACCACCGGGCTGCCGAAGGTCATCGGCCGCACCCACGACGACTACGCCTACAACATCCGCGCCTCGGCCGCAGCCTGCGCCATCACCGAGGACACCGTCTATCTGACGGTGCTGCCGGCGGGCCACAACTTCCCGCTGGCCAGCCCCGGCATCCTCGGCACCCTGTGGGCCGGCGGCACCGTGGTGATGCTGCCCTCGCCGCGCCCCGACGCGGTGTTCGCCGCGATCGAGCGGGAACGGGTCACCACCACCTCGGCGGTGCCGGCCGTCGCGCTCAGCTGGTCGCGGGCGGCCGCCGACTGCGGCCGTGACCTGTCCAGCCTGCGCCATGTGCACGTCGGCGGCTCGGTGCTGTCGCCGGAGCTGGCCGCCACCATCGGGCCGGCGCTGGGCTGCCGGCTCCAGCAGGTGTACGGCATGGCGGAGGGCCTGATCTGCTACACCGCGCCGGACGCGCCCGACGAGATCGCCCACACCACGCAGGGCTCCCCCATCAGCCCGCACGACGAGCTGCGCGTGGAGGGCCCCGACGGGCAGCCGGTGGCGCCCGGCGGCATCGGCGAGATGCTGACCCGTGGCCCCTACACCCCGCGCGGCTACTTCCGCGCGCCCGAGGTCAACGCCCGCTCCTACACGGCCGACGGCTGGTACCGCACCGGCGACCTGGTGCGGATCACCGAGGGCGGCCAGGTCGTGGTGTGCGACCGGGTCAAGGACCTGATCAACCGGGGCGGCGAGAAGATCGCCGCCGGCGAGATCGAGACCCTGGTCCAGGAGATGCCGCAGGTCGCCGAGGTGGCGGCCGTCGCGGCACCCGACCCCGAAGTGGGCGAGCGGGTCTGCCTGTTCGTGCGGCTCCACGAGGGCCGCACCCTGACCCTGGCCGAGGTGGGCGCCGAGCTGACCGCGCGCGGCCTGGCCGCGTTCAAGATCCCCGAACGGTTCGAGGTGCTGGCCGAGCTGCCGCACACCCCGGTCGGCAAGCCCGACAAGAAGGCGCTGCGCGCGCTGCTCAACGACCCCACGAAGGGTGCCGCGTGATCACCGACCTTCCTCTCGCGGCCAACGGCCCCGCCCTGCCGGCCCGGTTCACCGAGTCGGCCTCGGCCCGCCCGGACGGGGCGACCGCCGGCGGGGCCCTGGCCTGGCTGGCCGACCGGCGCCGCGCCTACACCTTCGAGGTGGCGCGGGTGCCGTTCGACCGGCTCGACGACTGGGCGTTCGACCCGGAGACCGGCGATCTCGGGCACCGCAGCGGCCGGTTCTTCACCATCGGCGGGCTCCGCGTGTCCACCGGCGAGGGCTGGGTGCGGCAGTGGGACCAGCCGATCATCCACCAGCCGGAGATCGGGGTGCTCGGCTTCCTCGTCAAGGAGATCGACGGGCTGCTGCACGTGCTCACGCAGGCCAAGATGGAGCCGGGCAACGCCAACGTCGTCCAGCTCTCCCCCACCGTCCAGGCCACCCGCTCCAACCAGCGCCGGGTGCACCGGGGTTCGGGCGTGCGGCACCTGGAGTTCTTCACCGACCCGCAGCGGGCCCGGGTGCTGGTCGACTCGCTCCAGTCCGAGCAGGGCTCGTGGTTCCTCGGCAAGCGCAACCGCAACATCGTCGTCGAGACCACCGAGGACGTGCCGGAGCACGACGACTACCGGTGGCTGACGATCGGCGAGATCCAGGAGCTGCTGCGCCTGGACGACACCGTCAACATGGACGCCAGGACGGTCCTGGCCTGCCTGCCCTTCGCCCGCCCCACGGGGGCGCCGCCCACCGGCGCGCACAGCGCGTTCCGCGCCGCCCTGCGCCGCTCGATGGACCCGGGCGAGGGCTCCCGGCACACCATGGGCTCGGTGCTGAGCTGGTTCACCGACGCCACCGTCCGGCACGAGGTCAACGCCAGGCCCGTCCCGTTGAACGAGGTGAAGGGCTGGGTGCGGACCCCGGAGGCCATCAGCCACGAGGAGGGCCGCTACTTCTCCGTCGTGGGCGCCCGGGTGACGGCCGGCAGCCGCGAGGTCGGCAGTTGGACCCAACCGCTGCTCGCCCCGCACGGGATGGGCCTCACGGCGCTGCTGGTGCGGAACATCGGCGGCGTGCTGCACGTGCTGCTGCACGCCAGGCCGGAGGGCGGCCACCCGCACGGCGTGGAGCTGGCGCCCACCGTGCAGTGCACCCCGGACAACTACCTGGAGTGGCCGAAGGAGGCGCGGCCGCGTTTCCTCGACTATGTGGAGCGCGTCCCGGGCGACCGCGTGCGCTTCGACGCCGTGCAGTCCGAGGAGGGCGGGCGCTTCCACTGGGCCAGGTCGCGCTACACCGTCATCGACGCCGAGGACGACGTTCCCGTGGAGGAGCCGGAGGACTACCGGTGGCTGACACTGCACCAGGTCGGCCGGCTGCTGCGGCACAGCCGCTATCTCAACGTCCAGGCCCGCAGCCTCATCGCCTGTCTGCACAGCCTGTGGTGAGCGTCGCCGCGCCGGGGACCGCACGAGAAGCACGGAACGGAAGAGGAACAACATGAGTCAGACGCCGCCGCTGCGGGTCGGGGTGCTGGGCTGCGGGGGCATCGCCGTGCGGCGGATGCTGCCGGCGATGGCCCGCGTCCCCGGCGTGGAGATCACGGCCGTGGCCAGCCGCGACGCCGAGCGGGCGCGCGAGGTGGCCGAGCGGTTCGGGGCCGAGCCGGTGCACGGCTACGAACGGCTGCTGGTCCGCGACGACATCACGGCCGTCTATGTCGCGCTGCCGCCCGCGCTGCACGCCCCGTGGACCGCGCGCGCCCTGACCGCGGGGCTCCACGCCCTGGTGGAGAAGCCGATGGTGACCTCGCTGGGCGAGGCGCAGGACCTCGCGGCGCTCGCCGAGCGGCACAAGCTGGTGCTGATGGAGAGCTTCATGTTCCTGCGGCACTCCCAGCACGACGCGGTGCGGGCGCTGATCGACGAGGGCGCGATCGGCGAGGTGCGGGGCGTCAGCGCCACGTTCGGCTTCCCGCCGCTGCCGGCCGACGACTTCCGCTACCGGCCCGACCTGGGCGGCGGCGCGCTGCTGGACTGCGGCGTCTACCCGCTGCGCGTCGCCCGGCTGCTGCTGGGCGACGCGTTGACGGTCTCGGGCGCGGTGCTCACCACCGACCCGGACACCGGCGTCGACGTGCAGGGCGCGGCGCTGCTCCACGACGCGGACGGGCGCACGGCCCACCTCTCGTTCGGCTTCCGGCACTTCTACCGCTGCGTCTACGAGGTGTGGGGCAGCGGGGGCCGGATCGTGCTCGACCGGGCGTTCACCCCGCCGCCCGACCACCGGCCGCTGCTGCGCCTTGAGCGGCACAGCGCGTCCGCCGGCAACACGGTGGAGGAACGCACGCTGCCGGCGGACGACCAGTTCGCCAACGTCGCCGCGCACTTCGCCGCCCTGGTCGCTGGCGAGGGCGACCCGGAGCCGGAGCGGACCGGCGCCGTGCGCCAGGCGGAGCTGGTCAGGGACGTCCGCCGCGCCGCGTATGCCTCCGGCGGCGGGAACCCATGACCGTCGGCGCGCACCACCAGTGACCGAACCCCGTGAACAGCAGAGAGGCGGACCTCATGTCCACAGCACACACGGAGCGCCCCGTCGACGCGTTCGACACCCCGCTGACGGAGGCCGCCACCAAGGTGGCCGAGCTGGCGGCGGCCGGCGCGCTCGCCGCCGAGGAGGAACGCAGGCTCTCGCCGCCGGTCGCGGCCGGCCTGGTGGAGGCCGGGTTCGCCCGGCACCTGGTGTCGCCCCGCTGGGGCGGCTCGGCCGACGCGCCCGGCGCGATCCGCGACCTGACGGGCGCGCTGGTCGCGGTGGGTCGGGGCTGCATGTCGGCGGCCTGGTGCGCCGGCGTGCTCACCGCCGTGGGGCGGATGTGTTCGCACCTGCCCGAGGAGGGTCAGGCGGAGATCTGGGGCGACGGGCCCGACGTTCCGCTGGCCGGCTCGCTCGCCCCGACCGGCACCGTCCGGCAGGTGCCCGGGGGTTGGCGGGTGGACGGCGTGTGGCACATCGCCAGCGGCGTGGACCACGCCGAGTGGACGATGGTCGGCGGCCTGGTGCCCGGCCCGGACGGCCCGCCGGCGCTGCGGCACTTCGTGCTGCCACGCTCCGACTACACGGTGCTCGACACCTGGCGCAACGTCGGGCTGCGCGGAACGGGCAGCAACAGCCTGCGCGTTGACGACGTGTTCGTGCCCGACCACCGCAGCCTGGAGCACCGCTCGGTGCTCACCGGCGACCACGGCCCGGACGCGCCGCGCACCCACCGGGTGCCGTTGAAGCTGATCAACGGGCTGTTCTTCGTGGCGCCCGGGATCGGCGCCGCCGCCGAGGCCCTGGAGGGCTGGACGCGGTGGACGGTGGACCGCAGGGAGATCACCGGCGCCCGCACCGTCAGCCGGCCGGGCGTCCGGCTGGCGCTGGCCTCCTCCGCCGCCAACATCGACGCGGCGCGGCTGCTGGTGGAACGGGCGGCCGGCGAGGCCGACGAGGCGCCGCTGGGCCAGGAGTTGACGCTGCGCGCCACGCGCGACTACTCGACAGCCGTTGACCTGCTGCTCGACGCGGTCACCGGGCTGCTGCGGATGAGCGGATCGCGGGGCCAGGCCGAGTCGAGCCCGGTGCAGCGGGCGTGGCGCGACCTTCACTGCATGGCGGGGCACGGCGCGCTCCAGCCGGACGTCAACGCGGACGGGTGGGCGAAGCACGCGCTCGGGGAGGACTGAGGCCGGGGCCGGCCGGGCCTTGGCCGGGCCGGCCGGGCCCCCGTTCCCGGCTCGCTGCCGGGGAACGGGGGCGCCTTCGTCGTTTCCGCGTGCTGTCACTCCTGACGGGACGCGTAGTAGTCGGCCAACATCTCGGTGGGCCAGTCCGGTTGTCGGACGTGGCCGCGTGGGCCCATCTCCACGAACCACGGCTTGATGTCCAGGACGGGCGTGCCATCGACGGCGTCGAGGTCCTCCACGTGGAGATCGAGACCGTCCACTTTCAGCAGGCGGCAGCGGGAGACGCCCAACCAGTTGAGGCGGCGCATGTTGCGGTGCGCGAAGATGCCGCCGGCGGGCCAGGCCGGGTTGTCTCTCGGGCGCCGGGGCTCGGGATGCAGATCGGTGGGATCGGTGAGGTGGAAACGGAAGACGACCTCGATGTGAGAGAAGTCTTCCAGACCGACGACCGCGCCCTCGTCGAAACGCCCGGAGTCAACGCGAACGATGGAGCGGGTGCCTCCCCAGTAGTCGTCGGTTGGCTCGACGCGCCCGCCGACCACATGGGCCACGGGTACGACCGTGAACTCTTCCGCCATGGAAATCCCCTCTGGTTCGGTCATGTTGAGGCAGATTCGGTCAGGTAGGTGGCAGCACGGCGATCAAGCTCGGCCACCGCTGGAATGCCTCGTCCTCGCAGTGGTGAAAGCGCGGTACGCGTGTCGAGAGCGACCCGCCGGGCGCGGGCCGACTGGATGCCGTCCATGGTGTCGAGTGCGCGGTTCCATGTGGCGCAGGCGTCTTCGCCGCCGTCACGCGGGTGATGGCCCTGCCCTCCGTAGTCGCGCTGCGGCCTGGGTGGCTCCGCGCCCACCGAGCCCCGCGCTGCTGGCCCTGGCCCACGGTGAGCGCGTTCCGGTGCTGGTCGACGGCGACCGGCCGGCCATCGGCTGGCCGGAGCCGGACAGCCCCGACGAACTCGTCTGACGCTGGCGCTGTGCGCCGCACCGCTCGCGGTGGTGGCGCACCTCCTGGCCGGGGGCGTCTTCACCGTCGCGCTGGTGCGGCGCATCGCCCAGGCCCACCGCGAAGCCCCCACCCCCTCACCCACCACCAGGAGAGTTGATCCGCCATGCCCGACATCGCCGTTCCCGACACCCTCACGACCTGGGGGCCGCGCCAGTTGCCCGTGCCCTATGCCGCGCACTGGAGTGGTGAGGGTGGCTACGGGCGGCGGGTGTCGATGCGGTGGGACGGGGCCGGCGTCTGGTACCTCGACGAGACGCCGGCCGACCGCGACGCCTTCGGTGTGCTGTGGGCCCGCATCCAGGACAGGCCCGGCCAGGGCCGGCCGGACTTCCCGTCCATGCACCCGGCACGCCAACGCCGGGCGCAGGCCGAGCGGTTGTGCCAGGTCTGCGGCGAGCGCGCCAGCCACAACCGCGACGGCTGGCTCTTCCTGACGAACCACGACGGCACCGACGTCTACGAGGGAACGAAGGTGACCAAGCCCCCGGTCTGCCTGCGCTGCGCCGCCCTCGCCACCCGCCACTGCCCCCACCTCACCCGCCCGGTCGGGGTCCGCTCCCGCCGCCCGAAGGTCTGGGGCGTCTTCGGCACCCTCTTCACCCCCGCACCGAACGCCCGCCTCAACGCCCATGTGCTGGGCCAGCGCGTGTCGCGGACGACGCGACGGGGGTCGAACGCCCAACGGCTGTCCGGGCCATCCTCGTGGAAGGCTTGGACGAACCACCGCGCTACCACCTCCCACACACCCACGGCCACCCGTGCCACGACCGTGCCAAGCCACATCACCACCGACGCCACGGCCGCGCCGACATCGGCTGGCCACCCCCCACCCGGGACGGAACGCCATGAACGACTTCACCACCTGGCCACCGCTGTTCGTCGTGGACGTCGAGGGCAACGGAGCCAACCCGCCCGACCTCGTCGAGGTCGCCGCCCTGCCGATCCGCGCGGGCCGGCCCGACACCACCACCGCAGGACACTGGCTCATCCGACCGCCCCGCCCCGTCACCCCGTTCGCCGCCCGCGTCCACGGCCTCACCAACGAAAAGCTGGCCGCCATCCCGAGTTGGGACGCCGCCGCCCCCGCCGTACGAGACCTGCTCGGCGAGGCATGGATCTGCGCCCACCACGCGCACGTCGACTACCGGGTGCTGTCCCGCCACCTCCCCGACTGGCGGCCGGCCGGCGTCATCGACACCCTCCGCCTCGCCCGCGCCACCTACCCCGACGCCCCCCGCCACACCCTCGACGCCCTCATCGCCCACACCGGGATCGACCTCACCCACGCACCCGCCCAACGCCACAGCGCCACGTTCGACGCCTACGCCACCGCCCACCTGCTGATCACCATGGCCGCCCACCACGACGGCTGGGCCGCGCTCCGCGACGCCGCCGTGCCCCCCGGCCTCCCGGGGGAACGACAGCCGACCGAAGAGGCACCCGGGCTGTGGTGAGCACGTCCACCGGCAACGGCGCGGGCCGGCGGGTGGGCGCCGGCCCTCCCCCAACCCGCGTCGGGCGTACCTCGGTTGAGCCCGGCCAGCGCGCGGCGGTCGAGGCCGTGGCCGGCCTCGTGGGCCCCAGGCGGGCCGCCGGCAAGGGGCGGGTCCGCGCGGGCCCCGCCCCCGACCGTCCGGCTAGGACTTCGCGACGAACTCCCGCACCGAGGCCACCATGTAGTCCGTCATCTCGTCGGTGATGCCCGGGTAGACGCCGATCCAGAACGTGGACTCGGTGGTGACGTCGCTGTTCACCAGCTCCTCCGCGATCCGGAAGTCGCGGCCCTGGTAGGCGGGGTGGCGGGTGAGGTTGCCGGCGAACAGCCGCCGGGTGCGGATCTTGCGCTCCTCCAGGAACGCCACCAACTCCCCCCGGGTGAACGACGCGTCGGGCGCCACCGTGATGACGAAGCCGAACCAGCTGGGGTCGCTGCCCTCCGTCGCCTCGGGCAGCAGCAGCCCCGGCACGTCCCGCAGGCCCTCCCGCAGCCGGGTCCAGTTGCGCCGCCTGGCCGCGCCGAACTCGTCCAGGTGCCGCAGCTGGCTCAGCCCGAGGGCGGCCTGCACATCGGTGGCCTTCAGGTTGTAACCGACGTGCGAGAAGACGTACTTGTGGTCGTAGCCGGGCGGCAGCGTGCCGAAGGTGTAGTCGAACCGCTTCATACAGCGGTTGTCCTCGCCGGGCTCGCACCAGCAGTCGCGGCCCCAGTCGCGCAGCGACTCCACGATCCGCGCCAGCCGCAGGTCGCCGGTCAGCACACAGCCGCCCTCGCCCATGGTGATGTGGTGCGCCGGGTAGAAGCTGACCGTCGACAGGTCGCCGTAGGTGCCGGTGAGCTTCCCCTGGTAGGACGAGCCGACCGCGTCGCAGTTGTCCTCGACGAGGAACAGCTCGTGCTGGGCGGCGAGTTCGGCCACCTCGGCGACCTGGAACGGGTTGCCCAGCGCGTGCGCGATCATGATCGCCTTGGTGCGGGGCCCGATGGCGCGCTCGATCCGCTCCGGCGTGGTGTTGTAGGTGCCCAGCTCGATGTCCACGAAGACCGGCACCAGGCCGTTCTGGAGCACCGGGTTGACGGTGGTGGGGAAGCCGGTGGCGACGGTGATCACCTCGTCGCCCGGCTTGAGCGCGGCGTCCTCCAGCTGGTGCGAGGTCAGCGCGCTCAGCGCCAACAGGTTCGCCGAGGAGCCCGAGTTGGTCAGGTGCGCCTTGCGCTGCCGCATCGCCTTCGCGAAGCGGCTCTCGAACGTCCGCGCCCGCGCCCCCGCGGCGATCCGCAGGTCCAGCGCCGCCTCCACGAAGGCGACCCGGTCCTCGTCGTCCAGCACGGCGCCCGAGGGCAGGATCGCCGTCTGCCCCGGCACGAAGGGCTCCTCGTTCTGCTCCTTGTGGAATGTGCGGGTCAGTTCCAGCAGTTGGCTGCGTGTGTCCATCGGCTCAGTCAGGCCCTTCCTCGACGTTGGTGGTGGTCCCGCCCCACACGGCCCGGACCGTGGCGGCCACGTCGTGCCCAGGGCGCCAGCCCAGCAGCCGCTCGGCCAGCCCGGTGTGCACGGCGAGCCAGTCGACTCCGGCGCTGCGCCCGGTGGCGGGGCTCTCCTCGACCACCGTCGCGGGCACCCCGCTGACGGAGACGAGCAGTTCGACCAGCCGGCGCACGCCGACGGCGTGGCCGCTGCCGATGTTGACGGCCCGTCCGGTGACGGGTGCGGTGGCCGCCGCCGCGACGGCGGCGGCGAGATCCCGGCTGTCCACGACGTCGCGGCGGGCGGTCAGCGGGGAGAGCCGGACCGTCGCCGACTCGCCCCGCGCCTCGGCGGCGCGCAGCTCGGCGGCGACCCGGCCCAGCAGGCTGGAGGCGGGCAGCCCGGGACCGAGGCAGGTGGTGGCGCGCAGCACCACGGCGTCGAGCAGCCCGTCCCGGTCGGCGGCCAGCAGGAGTTCGGCGCCGCGCAGCTTGCTGGCGCCGTAGGCGGTGGTCGGTTCGAGCGGCGCCGACTCGGTGAGGCGGCGCCCGTCGTCGGGCAGCGCGTACTCGAAGACGGTGCCGAGCTGAACGACGCGGGGCCGGCCCGGCGCCTTGACCACGGCGTCGCGGAGGCGTTCCACGAGCGCCACGTTGGCGCGCTGGAGCGCCTCGCCGTCGTAGTCCCAGACGGCGCCCGCCGCGTTGACGACGACGGTGGCGCGGTGCCCGGCGAGCACCTCGGCCAGCGCGTCGGGCCCCTCGGCCGGCACGTCGAGGCGGACGGAGGGGAAGCCGGGGGCGTCCCGGCGGGCGACGGAGAGCACGGCCGCGCCCCGGGCCGCGAGGCCGGCGCAGACCTGCCGGCCCAGGAACCCGCTGCCGCCCAACACCACGGCGCGCACCGGACGTTCACCCCGCCGCGCCCCGCCGACCGGCTCCTCGCTCACCGGCTCAGCTCCGCCACGACCTCCGCCGGCGACGGCAGCGCGTCGGCGCCGGCCGCGACCCGCGCGGCGGCCGCCCGGTACGGCTCGGGCGCCGCCAGCATCGCGGTGGCGGTCTTCAACAGCAGCTCGGCGTCGTCCAGTCGGTCCAGCATCACGCCGGCGCCCGCGCCGGCCACGCCGTGCCCGATCTCCGCGCAGATCGGCGACGGCGGCACCACCAGCTGCGGCACGCCCAGCAGCGCCGAGGTCACGGCCGTGCCGGCGCCGCCGTGGTGGATCACCAGGTCGCAGGTCGGCAGGAGCATCCGGAACGGCACCCCGCGCGCCACCCGCGTGCCCGGCGGCAGCGCGTCCTCGTCCACCGGCCCGGCCGGCGCCAACACCAGCTCGCTGCCCGTGCCGGCCAGCGACGCCAGCGTCAGCCCCGGCACGTCGGGCCCGCTCGGGTCGCGGTAACGGGCCCCGGCCACCCCGGCGGTGACCAGAATCCGGGGCCGGGAGCCGGCCGCGCGCGGCAGCCAGGACGGCTGCTCGCCCGAGCCGTTGTAGGGGACGCAGCGCATGTCGAGCCGCGCCACCGGCCGCCCGTCCGGCGGGCGCAGCGCCGGCGGGCAGATGTCCACCCAGCGCTCGGGCGGCGTCACCGGCACGTCGTAGCGTGCGAAGAGCCGCTCGAACTCCGGCAGCGGCTCCGCGTGCCCGTCGCCCGTCGGCGTGTGCAGCGTCGAGCCGATCTCCCAGCCGTGGCCGACGGCCGGCACGCCCAACACCGCGCCCAACACCGGTCCCGCCTGGGCCAACACGTCGTGCACGATCAGGTCGGGGCCCCACCAGCGGCCGAACTCCACCAGGTCGGGCAGGAGTTCACCGGCCAGCGCGCACTGCTTGAGGTACAGGGCGCGGATCACCGCGCGCTGGTCGGCGTCGAGCAGGTCCAGGTTGGCCGACCAGCCGTGCGGCCAGCGCGCGGGGCGGCCCCAGGCGGCGAGTTCGGGCGGCCGGGGCAGCGCGGCGATCGCCTGCTGGTCGCCCACGGTCACGGCCGTCAACCCGGCCTGGACGACGGCGTCCCGACAGGACGGCGGGCCGGCGAACCGCACCTCGTGCCCGGCGGACTGGAAGGCCCAGGCGAGGGGGATCATCGGGAACAGATGGCCCGGCGCCGCCCAGGTCGTGAACAACACGCGCATTGCTTCCTCATCTCGCCCGCACGGCGGCGCCCGGCCGGCGCCCGGTCAACGGAGAGCTTCGCCGCCGGGGCTCAAGCGGGGCTGGAACGGCGGTCCAGGGCAGCCCCCCACACTCG
The DNA here is from genome assembly GCF_003696235.1 of Streptomyces triticirhizae. GTDB lineage: Bacteria > Actinomycetota > Actinomycetes > Streptomycetales > Streptomycetaceae > Streptomyces > Streptomyces triticirhizae. The sequence continues at coordinate 4,192 of NZ_RFFJ01000145.1, read as the reverse complement.
GGGCTCACGCGTATCAGCGTCCTGTCAGCGCTGTGCACGTGCCGGTTCCTAGGCTCCGGGCGACGCCCCTCGATCGCGGGCGGTCCGGTCCGGGACAACAGCGGGAGCGAGAGGGAAGGCACACCTGTGACATCCGCCATCCAGGCCGAGGGCCTGGCCAAACAGTTCGGTGAGACCAAGGCGCTCACCTCAGTCGACCTTCAGGTACCGGCGGGCACCGTGCTCGGCCTGCTGGGACCCAACGGCGCGGGCAAGACCACCGCCGTCCGCATCCTCACCACCCTGCTGCGCCCGGACGCCGGACGCGCCGTGGTCATGGGCCACGACGTGGCGAAGGACCCGGAGCGGGTGCGCGAGATCATCGGGCTGACCGGCCAGTACGCCGCCGTGGACGAGCATCTGACGGGCACGGAGAACCTCATCTTCCTGGCGCGGCTGCTCGGCTTCAGCCGGGCCAGGTCCCGCGCGGTCGCCGCCGACCTGCTGGAGCGCTTCGGCCTGTCGGACGCCGCCGACCGTTCCGCCAAGACCTACTCGGGCGGGATGCGCCGCCGCCTCGACCTGGCGGCCTGCCTGGTCGCCGACCCCAAGGTGATCTTCCTCGACGAGCCGACGACCGGCCTCGACCCCAACGCCCGTGACCAGCTGTGGGAGATCATCCGCGACCAGGTGCGGCGCGGCTCGACCGTGCTGCTGACGACGCAGTACCTGGAGGAGGCCGACCAGTTGGCCGACGACATCGTCGTCATCGACCACGGCTCCGTCGTCGCTCAAGGAACTCCGCAGACCCTGAAGCGTGAGTTCGGCCGCCCGACGCTGGAGGTGCGCCCCGTGCACCACGAGCAGTTGGACCGGGTCGCCGACGTCGTCGCGGACGTCGCCGGGGAACGGACGGTGGAGGGCCGCGCCGTCAAGACCCGGGTGCACGACGCGACGGTGCTGCCGGCGGTCGTCCGCCGGCTCGACGAGGCCGGCATCGAGGTCGCCGAACTCTCCGTCAGGGAACCGAGCCTCGACGAGGTCTTCAAGCAGCTGACAGTGACGGGAGCAGAGGTATGACGGCCGTAGCGGAAACAACGAGCACCCCGCCGGGCACCACCACCCGCCGGCAGCGGGGTCCGGTCGCCACCCTGCGTCAGAGCGCGACGGTGGCGTGGCGGCAGCTGGTGCAGATCAAGCACAGCCCCGAGCAGCTGGTCGAGGTCGGCATCCAACCGGTCATCTTCGTCTTCCTGTTCGCGTTCGTGCTGTCCGGGCAGATGGACGGCGACCGCCACACGTATCTCCAGTTCGTGGTGCCCGGGCTGATCGTGCAGAGCGCGGTGCTGGTCACCGCGCGCACCGCGATCGCGATGAACGGGGACGTGACCAGCGGCCTGTTCGACCGCTTCCGCAGCCTGCCGATCTCCCGCACGGCGCCGCTGATCGGCCGGATCGTCGCCGACTACGTGATGCTGGTGTGGTCGGTGGTGCTGCTGCTTGCGTTCGGGATGCTGCTGAGCTTCCGCATCGAGACCAGCTGGACGCGGCTGCTGCCGATGTTCCTGCTGCTGCTGGTCTTCTCGTTCTGCCTGTCCTGGGCGGCCGTCTACGCCGGGCTGTTGGCGTCGAACCCGGAGAACGTGCAGGCGCTGGCGTTCGGCCTGATGCTGCCGCTGACGTTCCTCAGCAGCGTGTTCGTGCGGACGGACACCATGCCGGGCTGGCTCCAGGCCGTCGTCAACCTCAACCCGGTCTCCATGCTGGCCGACGCCATCCGTGGCCTGCTGGTGAGCGGCCCGATCGCGGCGCCGGTGACCAAGACGCTGATCGCCTCGCTGGTGCTGCTGGCCATCTTCGCGCCGCTGGCGCTGCGGGCCTACCACCGCGAGAGGTGACGCTGGCGCGAGGCGCGCTGGCGCGCCGCCCCGGGAGCGCCGAGCGCGCTGCGCGCGCCGGCGGCGAAGGTGCCGGACGGCGGCGGGGATGCCCGGTAGCCACCGGCGACACCGGATGACCGGAAGCACCGGCCCCGCCGGGCGAAGGCACCGCCACGGCAACCGGACTGCCGCCCGGCGCCCGCGCCGGGACCACGACGCCGGGCAAGGCGCCGCGCGCCGCGGTAGCCGGACCACTGACGAAACCGACCACTCACCATCACCACAAGGAGCCGAACGATGAGGGTGCTGATCACCGCGCTGGTGCCGAGCCATCTGATGGCGATGGTGCCCGTCGCCTGGGCGCTGCGGGCCGCCGGACACGAGGTGTTGGTCGCCGGCGGCGACGCCGTCGTGGAACGGGCCGCCGCCGCCGGACTCTCCGGGGTGCGGGTGAGCGAGCCGCCCGGGCCGAGGGTGAAGCGTTCCGCCGCGCCGTCCGGCCTGCCGGGCGCCGAGCCGGACTGGTCGGTGCTGCGTGAACGCTGGCGGCAGCGGGTCGACGGCATCGTGGACGAACACCTCACCGTGGCGCGGGCGTTCGGGCCGCAGCTGGTGATCACCGACCCGATCGAGTTCAGCGGGCTGATCGTCGCCGGCGTGCTGGGCGTGCCGGCCGTGGTGCACCGCTGGGGCCCCGACCGGATCAGCTCCCGGTCGATCCCGCTGGCGATCGACACGCTCACCGACATCGCGGTGCGGCGCGGCGCCGAGAACGGGCCGGCGACGCCGGCGTTGACGCTGGACCCGTGCCCGCCGTCGTTGCAGTGCCCGGAGGCGGCGCCGGCGACGCCGGTGCGTTTCATCCCGTTCAACGGCGCCGGCACGCCGCCCGACTGGGCGGCCAAGCCGCCGACCGGGCGGCGGGTGTGCGTGTCCTTCGGCGGCGAGACCAAGCTGTTGAACGACCCCGACGTGTGGGAGACGCTGACCAGCGAACTGGCCGCGCTCAGCGACACCGAGACGGTGGTCACGGCGGTGCCCGCCGGCGCCGGGCCGCTGCCGCCCTCGGTGCGCGCGCCGGGCGCGGTGCCGCTTGACCTGTTCCTGGGCGGCTGCGACGGGATGGTGCACCACGGCGGCGCCGGAACGGCCCTGACGGGCCTGGCGTTCGGCGTTCCCCAGCTGATCCTCGCCCAGCCCAACCCGTCGTGGCTGGCGGTGGGCGAACGGCTCGAAGCGTGCGACGCGGGCGCCGTGTTGGACCTGGACGCGGCGCTGCGCACCGGCCGACAGGGCGAGTTGGGCGCCGCGCTGGCCGACCTGCTCTCCGACCCGAGGCCGAAGCAGGCCGCGACGGCCCTGGCCGAGGAGATCCAGGCCCAGCCCTCGCCGGCCGAACTGGTACCGGAACTGGTCGCGTTGGCGGCGGCCGGCTGACCTCGCACGCCGTCTCGTTCGGATCTTCGCGGTGCGCGGCTCCCCGAGAGATCCGAACGAGGCGTCCCGGTCGGCCGGATGGATCGTGCGCGCCCGGACCGTTGAACAAACCGTTCAACTTCCGACGGGCACCAGTAAAAAAGGTCCCCCACCCCCCGGCCCGGAAGTCGACGGCGCGCGGACTACCACGACGGCAGGCGTTGTTCGCGCGGCAGCGTGGTCGTTGACCGAAGCCACCACCCACCGCGCCCCCGAACGACAACCGTCACCGGCCCCGTGAGACGCCCGACGATCGGCCACATCCGAGACGGACGACATGCCGGGGCAGGCCGGCGAAGCCGGTGCGCGCCACGCACGCCCCCAGCCGCCGGCCGTCCCCCAAAGAAGGCCGCGGTCCCCGCGCCCGGAGGGCACGGTCGCCATCACCCACCACCCCTGGCGGCAACGAACCCAGCTCCCGGAAGCCGCGCCCCCCTTCCCAGCCAGCCCAACACAGCCAGGCGTTACGCCCGCACCCGGCCGACCCACCCGCATGTAAGCCGCACGTCGTGGTCCGCGCCCGAGCCTCAACCACACCGCAGGGTCTCGTTGTTCACCCACGACCAGTCGGGGCTGACCCGCACCGGCCACCGGCCCGCAGACGAAACCGGCACACACCAACCCCCGCCCCCCGCCCCGTTCGCCCCGCCCCGTTCGCCCATCCCCGTTCACCCCGCCCCGTTCACCCGTCCCCGTTCACCCATCCCCGGCCACCGCCCGGGGGCACCCCGGCGGCCGGCACCCTCTCGCCCGAGGCGATGACGTCGGAGACCAACGCACCCACCTCGCCCGGCCCGACCGGCCGGACCGCCGCGTAGGCGGCATCGCCCAGCGCGCGCCGGGCGGCGTCCGCGACG
>NZ_RFFJ01000144.1 GCF_003696235.1 Streptomyces triticirhizae | reverse complement strand
CAGGCCGGCGAAGCCGGTGCGCGCTACGCACGCCCCCACCGGCCAACCGACCCCCGAACAAGGCGCAGTCCCCGCGCCCAGAGGGCACGGTCGCCATCACCCACCGCCCGTGGCGGCAACGAACCCACCTCCCGGAAGCCGCGCCCCCCTTCCCAGCCAGCCCATCACAGCCATTCGTTACGCCCGCACCCGGCCGACCCACCCGCCATGTAAGCCGCGCGTCGTAGCCCGCGCCACAGCCCCAACCACACCGCACAGTTTCGTTGTTCACCCACGACCAGTCGGGCTGCCCCGCACCAGCCACCGGCCCGCAGACAGACCCCGCACCCACCCCGTCTTCCGCCGACCGGGCGGTCCCCGGCGCCCCACGGGCCGGGGAGCCCCAGGCCCGGGGAGGAGGGGCCGCCGGAGGCGGGAGAGAGGGTGGGTGGGTGGGGTCCCGCCGCCCCGAAAGCCCAGCGGCAGCGTCCGGCAGCGCACTTCGACCACCGATCCAGCCCCGTTCCAGCAGCCGCGACTACCTTCCCCCGCATGACGAATCCCGCTCTCGAAGCCGTGACCCAGCTCCGCAGGCTCGCTCTCGCCGCCGGCCACGCCGCAGCCCTCCGCGCCGCCGCCCAGCTCGGCGTCGCCGACGCCCTCGGCGACGAGGGCGCGACCCCCGCCGAGCTGGCCCGTTCCGTCAACGCCGACCCGGACGCGCTGGAGCGGCTGCTGCGCGCGCTCGCCTCACAGGGCGTCTTCGCCACCCGCGAGGACGGCGGCTACGCGCACACCCACGTGTCCCGGCTGCTGCGCACCGACACCCCGCGCAGCCTGCGCGACATGGTGCTGTGGGCGACCGAGCCGTGGACCTGGTCGGTGTGGCCTGGCCTCGCCGAGGCGGTGCGCAACGGCAAGGGCGGCTTCGCCGAGAAGCACGGGAAGGACTTCTTCACCTTCCTCTACGAGGACGCCCCGGAGTCGGCGGAGGTCTTCAACCGGGCGATGACGCAGGCCAGTCGGCTGTCCTCGGCGGCGATCGCCGACGCGCTGGCGCTCAAGGGCGACCAGACGGTGGTGGACGTGGCCGGCGGCCACGGGGATCTGCTGACGAAGATCCTGGAGGGCGACCCGACGGTGCGCGGCGCGCTGTTCGACCTGCCGGGTGCGCTGCCGGACTGTGACGCGCGGCTGCGTCCGGGCGGCGAGTTCGCCGACCGCGTCCAGCTGGTGGCCGGCGACTGCCGGGAGTCGGTGGGCGTCGAGGGGGACGTGTTCATCCTGAAGAACGTCCTGGAGTGGGACGACGCCTCCACCGTGGCGGCGCTGCGCAACGTGGCCGCCGCCACCCGCCCCGGCGGGCGGGTGGTCGTCATCGAGAATCTCGTGGACGGCAGCCCGGAGACGGGGTTCACCACGGCGATGGACCTGCTCCTGCTGCTCAACGTGGACGGCCGCAAGCATCTGCGGGAGAGCCTGCTGGGCCTGATGGCGGAGGCGGGGCTCACGGTGACCGACGTGCGGCCGGTGGGCCCGTACCTCCACCTGATCGACAGCCGCGCCAACGCCTCGGCGTAGCGCGGCTGTCGCGGGACGGACGGTCTCGGGGACGGACGGTCTCGGGGACGGGTGTTTCGGGGACGGGGATGGGGGCCCGGGGCGAGGCGGTCGTTCGGCCTCGCTCCGGGCGTCAGCTCAGGTTGGTGAGGACGTCGGAGTCGGCGCGGTCCAGGATGGCCAGCGAGTCGGCCATCGGGTCGAAGCAGAGCATGGCCTGCTGGAGCCCCCTGATGCGCGGGGACGGTTCGAGGCCCAACTCACTGACAAGACGGCCGCGGTACTCGTGGAACGAGTCGAGCGCGGCGGACAGCCGACCGGAGCGGAACAGCGCCAGCATGTGCTTGACGCGGATGCTCTCGTGCAGCGGGTAGGTACCTACTAAAACGGTCAGCTCGCTCTGCATCTCGCGATGCCGGCCGAGCCTCAGGTTGGCCTCGATGTGCATCTCGGTGGCCGCCAGGCGGCTCTCCTCCAGGCCGCAGATCTGCGGGTAGAGCAGCGGTCCGGGGCGGATGTCGCTGAGCGGGGCGCCGCGCCACAGCTGGAGGGCGCGGGAGAGCAGCTGGTCGGCCCGCTCGTTGTCGCCGGTCTCCAGGCACTTCTGGCCCTGCCTCACCAGGGTCTCGTAGGCGCTGAGGTCGTGCTCGACCTCCTCCGCCTTCAGCAGGTAGCCGGGGACCCTGGTGACGAGGGTGTCCGGGTTGGAGTGGTCGTCCGCGCGTGACGAGATGTCACGGAACATGCGGCGTAGTTGTAGTACGTAGGTCTGGAGCGTGGTGGCGGCGCTGCGGGGCGGGCGTTCGTCCCACAGCTCCTGGATGAGCGAGGCGGTCGACACCGCGCGGCCCGGCTCCAGCATGAGCATCGCCAGAACACTTCGCGGCTTCGGCGCCGTCAGAATTCCCGCCACCTCGACGTCATTGATCGTCAAAGCACCGAGAACGCCGAATTTCATCATTGTTTCCCCCTACGGTCTAAGGTTTCCGACTCCTCTTAAGCACTCATGTACACACACTGCTGGGCCGCGACGATACCACGACCCCCAGGCAGAACCTCCGCTTATCCCGTGTTTATGTGAAAGAAAGTCGACACCCGTCAGCGGAATGCGGGATTCCGCGTTCTGGCGCTTGACAGCCGTGTCACCCGGTCTTCTCAAGGGGTTTACGGTGGTTTACTACGCCCCGGTGACTACGCGCGTACACCGCCCGGTGACTACGCGCGCCAGTCGGGGCGGTCCGCGTACCACTTGACCGTGGCGGCGAGGCCCTCGTCGAAGGGCACGCGGGGGGCGAACCCGAGGGCCCGCAGCTTGCTGTCGTCGAGGCTGTAGCGGCGGTCGTGCCCCTTGCGGTCGGCGACGTGCTCGATCGCGTCGTCGTCGCGGCCGCAGGCCCGGGCCAGGAGCGTGGCCAGCTCGCGGTTGGACAGTTCGGCGGTGCCGGCGATGTGGTAGACCTCGCCCGGTTCGCCGCGCTCGGCGACGAGTTGGACGCCCCGGCAGTGGTCCTCGACGTGCACCCAGTCGCGCACGTTGCGGCCGTCGCCGTAGAGCGGGACCTTCCGGCCCGACAGCAGCCGGGAGATGAACAGCGGGATGACCTTCTCCGGGTACTGGCGTGGCCCGTAGTTGTTGCCACAGCGGGTGATCGACACCGGCAGGCCGTGGGTGACGGCGTAGGCTCGGGCGATCAGGTCGCCGCCCGCCTTGGCCGCCGCGTACGGGGAGCGGGGCGCCAGCGGCGCGTCCTCGGCCCAGGACCCGGTCTCGATGCTGCCGTACACCTCGTCCGTTGAAACCTGAACGACGCGCGGGGTGCCGGCCTCCAGGCACGCCTGGAGGAGGGACTGCACCCCCAGCACGTTGGTGCGCACGAATTCCGCCGCGTCCGCAATGGAACGGTCCACGTGGGATTCAGCCGCGAAATTAATGACGACATCGTGCCCGGGAACGACGGCACGCATCAGCTCGATATCGCAGATATCACCCCTGATAAGCTCACACGGAAGTCCGGCCAGATTCTCCGGATTTCCGGCATAGGTGATTTTGTCGAGAATCGTTACCTCGGCTCCCGCAAAGGCGGGATACTCGTCGGAGAGCACCGCCCGCACATAGTGCGAGCCAATGAAACCGGCACCGCCGGTGACGAGAATTCGCGGTGCGTTCATGACACCAGCCCCACTCTGCTGCCGTCGCCCAGGACGAGCTGGTGCCCGCCCGTGTCGGGCGTCGGGCGGGAGATCTCCACGTCCTGCCCGATGAGGGAGGACTCCAGGCCGCGCACGCCGGCGATCGACGAGCGGGGCATCACGATGGAGTCCCTGATCGCGCTGCCGGAGATCCGGCAGCCCTCGCCGATCGAGGCGAACGGGCCGATGCGGGAGCCGGTCACGACCGCTCCCGGGCCGATCACGGAGGGGCCGATCACGGTCGACCCCGTCACGTCGGCGCCGGGACCGATGACCACCGGGCCGCTGATCTCGCTGTCGTGGGTGGCTCCCTCGGTGGACCCCACCAGGGAGCGCAGCAGGTGGCGGTTCACCTCCAACACGTCGGCCACGGTGCCGGTGTCCTTCCAGTAGCCCGTCAACACGTCGGCGGACACCCGGAGATCACGGTCGATCAGCCACTGGATGGCGTCGGTGATCTCCAGCTCGCCGCGAGCCGAGGGCTCGATCTCGGCGATCGCCTTGTGGATGTCGGGCCCGAAGAGATAGACGCCGACCACGGCCAGGTCGCTCCGGGGAACGGCCGGCTTCTCCTGGAGGCCGACCACCCGCCCGTCGTCCCCGACCTCGGCCACGCCGAACCGGCGGGGGTCGGCGACCGGCGCCAACAGCAGCCTGGCGGCGGGGCGTTCGGCCCGGTAGCCGTCCACCATGCCGCGCAGCCCGCCCAGGACCAGGTTGTCGCCCAGGTACATGAGGAACTCGTCGTCGCCCAGGAAGTCCCCGGCGATCGACACCGCGTGGGCCAGGCCCAGCGGCTCCTCCTGCCACAGGTAGGTCACCCGCAGCCCGAAGCGCGAGCCGTCGCCCACCGCCTCCCGGATCTGCGCCCGGGTGCCGCCCACCACCATGCCGACCTCGTTCACCCCGGCGTCGGCGAGGGCCCGCAGGCCGTGGAAGAGGACGGGCTCGCCCGCGACCGGCACCAGCTGCTTGGCCATCGTGTGGGTGATGGGACGCAGGCGGGTCCCCGAACCCCCGGCCAGCACGAGCGCCTTCACCGGTGACCTCCACGGGCGCGGTACGGAACGGACCGGCGGACGGCCGTCGCGCCGTGCCCGGCGCCGGCGAACGCCGTGGGCACGGTCGCCGTGGGCGCGGTCATGAGGCCGAGGCGCTGATCCGGCGCCGGGCCAGATCGAGGAGGCTCTGGGGCGTGCCGGCCTCGCTGACCTCGTCGTCGGTGAGGTGGACGCCGTAGTCCCGTCTCAGCCGCCCGGCGGTCTCCAGCACCGCGAGGGAGTCGTAGCCGAGGTCGCTGAAGGGAACGTCGGCGAACCCCCCGTCGGGGCCCGGGTCCTCCCCCTCGCCCGCGCTCTCGTTGAGGATCTGGGCGAGCACCTCGATGGTCAGCTCTGGCAGAGGTTGTGGCATGGCTGAACTCCTTCTGGCTCAGGATGATCGATCTCCCTGAACGGCGGTCCTGGGGTGGGGACCGGAGGGTGGAGACCGTGGGATGAAGATCTCGGAGGTGGTGACCGGGTCGGCCCCGGGGCATGATCCCCCCGGCCGCCGACCCGTGGGTCAGCGCGGGGCGCCGATGACGGCGGCCGAGTGGAAGCCGCCCCGGCCGCGTGCCAGGACCAGCACCACGCGTAGACCCGCCTCGCGCGGCTGGCCGGTGACGATGTCCAGGCCGTGCGACGGTGCGGGCCTGGTGTGGACGGCGGGCGGGATGACGCCGTCGCGGATGGCGAGCAGGGCGGTGGCCGTGTCCAGCGGACCCGAGCCGGCGCCCAGCCGGCCGGTGAGGGTCTTGGGCACGGCCACCGGAACGGCGGCCCGCCCGAAGACGGAGGTGATCGCGGCGGCCTCGGCGGCGTCGTGGGCGGGCAGCCCCGCCGCGTCGGCGAAGACGGCGTCGATGTCGCCCGGCTCGACCTCGGCGTCGGCCAGGGCCAGGGTGATCGCCCGGCGCAGCGGCTCCGGGCTGACCGTTCCCGACCCGTCGGGCCGGGGACCGAACGTGGCGGCGTGGCCCAGCAGTTGGCCGTGGACCCGGGGCGCGCCGCGCTTGCGGGCGGCCGCCTCCTCCTCCAGCACCAGCAGGGCGCCGCCCTCGCCGGGGACATAGCCGTCGGCCCTCGGGTCGAACGGCCGGTAGGCGAGGGTCGGGTCCTCGGCCGGGCTCAGCTCGCCGCTGGCGGTCTCGGCGATCCAGCCCCAGGGGCAGAGCGAGCCGTCGACGGCGCCGGCGATCACGGCGGACAGCTCGTCGCGCAGCAGCCGGCGCGCCTGGGCCAGCGCGTCGAGGCCGCCGGCGGCGTCGGAGACGACGACGGAGCTGGCGCCGCGCAACCCGTGCCGGATGGAGATCTGGCCGGTGTTGACCGCGTAGAACCAGGCGAACGACTGGTAGGCGCTGACGTGTTCGGGGCCGTGCCGCCACAGGTTGTCGAGTTCCTTGTGGCCGAAGGCGAAGCCGCCGGCGGTGTTGGCGGTGACCACGCCGACGCCGAACATGGGCTGCCGGCTCGGGTCGAGGTCCGCGTCCTCCAACGCCTCGCCCGCCGCGACGAGCGAGAGGCGGGTGGAGTGGTCAGTCTGCGGGATCAGCCGGCTGGGCAGGTGCCCGGCCGGGTCGAAGTCGACCTCGCCGGCGAGGGTCGCCGGGTAGCGGTCGGGCTCGAAGCGGGTGATCCGGCCGATGCCGGACTCCCCGGCGAGAACGGCCTTCCAGTAGTCCTCGGTGCCGAGCCCGTTGGGCGCGACGATGCCGAAACCGGTGATCAGGACGGCGCTCATCGGCCGCTCCCGACCGGCTTGGAGAGCACCATCGCGCTCTGGAAGCCGCCGAACCCGCTGCCGACGCTGAGCACCGTGCCGATGTCCGCCTCCCGGGCGGTCAGCGGCACATAGTCCAGGTCGCACTCCGGATCGCGCTCGTGCAGATTGGCCGTCGGCGGCACCACGCCGTGCTCGATCGCCAGCGCACAGGCGGCGATCTCGATGGAGCCGATGGCGCCCAGCGAGTGCCCCACCATGGACTTGATGGAGCTGACCGGGGTGGCGTAGGCGTGCTGCCCGAGGGCCTTCTTGAACGCGGCGGTCTCGTGGCGGTCGTTCTGCTTGGTGCCGGAGCCGTGGGCGTTGACATAGTCCACCCGCTCAGGGGCGAGCCTGGCGCGGCCCAGGGCCGTCGAGATGGCGTCGGCCATCTCGGCGCCGTCGGGCCGCAGCCCGGTCATGTGGAAGGCGTTGCAGCGGGAGGCGAAGCCGTCGACGGAGGCGTAGATGTGGGCGCCCCTGGCCAGGGCGCGCTCGCGCTCCTCCAGGACGAAGATCGCGCAGCCCTCGCCCAGCACGAAGCCGTTGCGGGTGGCGTCGAACGGCCGGGAGGCGGTGGTGGGTTCGTCGTTGCGCGGGGTGGTGGCGCGGATGGCGTCGAAGCAGGCGAGGGTGATCGGGGAGATGGGGGCGTCGGTGCCGCCGGTGATCATGACGTCGGCGCTGCCGTCCTCGATCAGCCGCGCCGCGTGGCCGACCGCGTCGAGCCCCGAGGTACAGCCCGTGGAGACGACGGTGACCGGGCCCTGGGCGTCGACCGACCAGGCCACCTCGGCGGCCATCGAGCTGGGAACGTAGTAGTCGTAGAGGTGCGGGACGGCGAGTTCGGGGTCGACGTGCCACTCGGTGCCGTTGTGGCTGGTGGTGACGTACTCGCGCTCCAGGCTGGTGGTGCAGCCGACGGCGCTGCCCAGGGAGACCCCGGTGCGTGGCGGCTCGGCCTCGCCGGGGACCAGGCCGGCGTCCCCGAGCGCCTGGCGGCTGGCGGCGAGGGCGAACTGGGTCGCCCGGTCCAGCCGTTCGACCTCCTCCTCCGTCAGTCCCTCGGCGCGGGCGTCGAAGTCGCACTCGGCGCCCACGGTGGAGCGGAACGGCGAGGCGTCGAAGTGGGTGATGGTGCGGGTCGCGGTTCTGCCGGAGGTGAGGAGGTCCCAGAACGCCTTGACGCCGACACCTCCCGGAGCGATCACTCCTATGCCGGTTATCACTGATGTTCGGGTCATGCGTTCATCCCCCGTCATTCCGAGGCCGACTGGACTGCTATCGCTGGATCGGATGGTGCATGTCCGCGGTCCCGGAGTATTCGAGGCACGGCTTGAGTCGACCTTGAACCCGAGTTGAGGCCGGTGGTGCGGCTGTGCGCCGTGTGCCGAACGGCCCGCCTTCCGCTCCGATTCGAGCGGGGGTCGAGGCGTGCGCTAGAGCCCTTTGCCACCGTCTGTGGGCGCGAGCGCCCGCTCGCCTTCCCCCAGCAGGAAGGGACAGCCATGGCCAGTGGCAGCATCACCATCTCCGAGGCCGACTATGTGCGCATCCTCGTCCACGGCACCACCGCCTTCGAACTCCTGCGCTCGGCGCTGGAGTTCGAGCTGTTCGAGAAGTTGGACGCAGCGGACGGCATGACGGTTGACGAGGTGGCCGAGGCGATCGGCGTCGAACGTCAGCCCGCCCGCATCCTGCTGCTGGGGCTCGCCTCCCTGCGGCTGCTGGAGAAGCCGGACCCGGACTCCGGCCTTGAGGGCAAGTACGTCAACAGCGCCGTCGTCAAGCGCAAGCTGCTGCGTTCCAGCCCCCGTTACCTGGGCCCGCTGGTCGACATCCAGGCGGACGTCATCAACGCGTCCCTCGTCGACTTCGCCGAGTCCATGCGGCAGAACACCAACGTGGGCCTGCGCCACATCGAGGGCCCCGGCACCACCCTCTACGAGCGGCTCACCGCCCACCCGAAGCTCCAGGAGGTCTTCTACGCCAACATGGGCGACGCCTCGAAGAAGGCGTTCTCCCAGGTGTTGGACAACTACGACTTCAGCGGCCTGAAGCACGTGATCGACATCGGCGGCGGCGACGGCACCAACAGCATCGAGTTGGCCCGCCGTTACCCGAACCTGGAGGTCACCGTCTTCGACCAGGAGTCCGTCACCCGCATCGCGGCCCGCAGGGGCGAGGACGCCGAACTCAGCAAGCGGCTCCACTTCCACCCCGGCGACCTGTTCCGCGACCCGCTGCCCGAGGGCGCCGACGGCATCCTCTTCTTCCACATCTTCGAGATCTGGTCGCTGGAGCGGAACACGGAGCTGCTGCGCAAGTGCTACGACGCGCTGCCGGCGGGCGGGACGTGCCTGGTCTACAACTTCGTCTCCAACGACGCGGGCACCGGCTCGATGAGCGCCGGCCTGGTCTCGCCGTACTTCCTGACGCTCGCCTCCGGCGAGGGGATGACCTACTCGCCCTCCGACATGGAGCGGGCCGTCCGCGACGCGGGCTTCGCCCGCGTCGAGCGGTACGACGACCTGGGCTTCAGCCACTCGCTGGTCGTCGGCCACAAGTAGGTGCTTCGGGAGGGTTCGTGGCGGGGCTGGTCGTTTCTCCGCGGGAGTGCGCGGGCCGGCGGCCGAACGGCCGCCGGCCGGGTCTCCGCCGGGCGGACGGCCACACCCTCCCGGAGCCCAACGGAGCCTCGCGCCAGCGGACAGCCACCGGCGGGAGTGCGGGTCCCGCCGAAGGCCGACGCTCTCCGTGGGGTGCCGACCGGATGCCCCACGAACAACCGCCCGGCGGAAAGCGGAGGTTCCGCCGAGCGGGGAGCACTCCCCGAGGACACCAAGCAGACACCCGAGCACAACGGCACGGCGGCCGGGCGGCGGGCCTTCCGCCGCGCCGACCGGGGCACCGGCCGGGCGCCCCGGGAACAACCGCCCGGCGGGCGGCGGAGGTTCCGCCGAGTCGGGCCGTTGCCCGGAACGGGGCAGCCGGTCACGGCACGCCCCCGCAGGGGGCTACCCCGTTCCGCCCGGCAGGGCAACACCGGTCAGCCGCCCACGGCGAAGCACCCCGCCGGGCGAACGAGTCCGTAAGAAGAGAGGCAGTGCAGTGCGAGGAGACGACGTCTATGTGCGGGGCCTGGGAGCACACCTCCCGGAGCCGGTCACGGTCGAACAGGCCGTCGCGGAGGGCCACCTGGACCCGGAGGACATCGCCGACGGCGAGTTGACCGGCGTCCGGGTCGCGGGCGACACCCCGGCCCCCGAACTGGCGCTGCGCGCGGCCCGGCAGCTGTTCGAGCGCACCGGGATCGACCCGACGGTGGCCGGCCTGCTCGTGTACTCCAGCGTGTGGCACCAGGGCCCCGACGGCTGGGGCCCGCAGTCCTACGTTCAGCGCCACCTCGGCGGCGACGCGCTCGCCATCGAGCTGCGGCACGGCTGCACGGGCGTGTTCAGCGCGTTGAAGCTGGCCGCCGGCTATCTGCGGGGCAACGAGGACGTCTCGGACGCCCTGCTGCTGGGCGGCGAGAACTTCGGCACCCCGCTGATCGACCGCTGGCGGGCCACCGGCGGCGGCATGTTGGTCGGCGACGGCGCCAGCGCGCTGCTGCTCGGCAAGGAGCCGGGCTTCGCGAGGCTGCTGTGGGTCGACTGCATCGCCGTTCCCGAGCTGGAGGGGATGCACCGCGCCGGGGAGCCGCTGTTCCCGCCGGGCGCGACCACGGGACGGGAGCTGAACTTCTCCGCGCGGAACCTGCGCTTCCTCCAGGAGCAGGGCGAGTTGATGCGCCCGCTGCTGATGAAGGCGCACCAGGACCTGTACGACCGGTGGACCAGCGCGACGGGGCTCGGCGTCGAGGACGTCACCTACCTCAGCTACATGAACACCTCCCGCACCACCATCGAGAAGCGGCTGCTCCCGCTGCTGGGCCTGCCGGCCGAGAGGACCACCTGGGAGATCGGCCGCGACATCGGGCACCTGGGCGTCAGCGACCAACTGGTCGCGCTCGACCAGCTGTTGCTCGACGGCCGGCTGAAGCCCGGCGACCACTACCTGATGTACGGGCTGGGCCCGGGCATGACGGTGGCCGGCGCCATGTTCGAGATCACCGAGGTGCCGTCGTGGACGTGACCAACGGCCCCGAGCCGATCGCGGTCGTCGGCATGTCCTGCCGGCTCTCGGGGGGCGTCAACAGCCCCCGGGAGTTCTGGGACCTGCTGAGCGAGGGCCGCGACACCATAGGTGAGGTGCCCGCCGAACGGTGGGAGTGGTACGCCTCGTTGGGCCCCGAGCACGCCCGCGCGCTGGCGGGGGTGACCCGCTACGGGGCGTTCCTCGACGACATCGAGGGCTTCGACGCCGACTTCTTCGACGTGACGCCGCGCGAGGCCGAGCTGATGGACCCGCAGCAGCGGATCGTCCTCGAACTCGCCTGGGAGGCGCTGGAGCACGCCGGCATCCCCGCGCGGAGCCTGGCCGGCGGCGACGCCGGCGTCTTCATGGGCGTCGGCTCCGACGACTACGGCCGCCGGATGCTGGAGGACCTGCCGCGCATCGAGGCGTGGACGGGCATCGGCGGCGCCTACTGCGGCGTCGCCAACCGCGTGTCCTACGCGCTGGACCTGCGCGGCCCCAGCATGGCGATCGACACGGCCTGCTCGTCCTCGTTGGTGGCGATCCACCTGGCGGTGCAGAGCCTGCGCGCCGGCGAGTGCCCGGTGGCGCTGGCCGGCGGCATCCTGGTGATGGCGTCTCCCGGCCTGTCGCTGGTCCTTGACGCGGCCGGCGCCACCGCGCCCGACGGGCGGTGCAAGTCGTTCGGCGCCGCCGGCGACGGCTACGGCCGGGGCGAGGGCGGCGGCATCGTCGTCCTCAAGCGGCTGTCCGACGCGCGGCGGGACGGCGACCGGGTGCTGGCCCTGATCCGGGGCGGCGCCGTGCGGCAGGACGGCCGCACCAGCGGCATCATGGCGCCCAACGGGGACGCCCAGGAGCACCTGATGCGGCGCGCCTGGCGCACCGCCGGGATCGACCCGGCGACCGCCGGCTACATCGAGGCGCACGGCACCGGGACCCGCGCCGGTGACCCCATGGAGGCCGGCGCCATGTCGGCCGTCTTCGGGACCGACCGGGCGCCCGGGAAGCCGTGCCTGATCGGCTCGGTGAAGCCCAACGTCGGGCATCTGGAGGCCGGCGCCGGAGTCGCCGGGGTCATCAAGACGGTGCTGGCCCTCCAGCACGGCGTGATCCCGCCGATGCCCGGCGTCGGGGAACTCCACCCGGGAATCCCGTGGGAGACCTCCGGGCTGCGCCCGGTCACCGAGGCCACCCCGTGGCCGGCGACCGAGGGGCCGCGCCGCGCCGGGGTCTCCGGCTACGGCTACGGCGGCACCATCGCGCACCTGGTGTTGGAGCAGGCGCCCGACGCCGAGCCGGAGCCGGAGCGGGACGCCGAGCTGGCCGTCTATCCGCTCTCCGGCGCCAGCGAGGCGGCCGTGCGCGGCTACGCGGGCCGGCTGGCCGAGGCCCTGGAGGACCCGGCCGCGCCCGGCACCGCCCGGCTCGGCCACACCCTGGCGCTGCGCCGCTCGGCGCTGCCGCGGCGGGCGGCGGTCGTCGCCGCCGACCGGAGGCAACTGGTCGCCCGGCTGCGGGAGTTCGCGGAGACCGGCCGTTCCTCCGGGACGGTGCGGGGCGCGAAGCTGCCGGCCGACGGGCTGGTGTGGGTGTTCTCCGGGCACGGCTCGCAGTGGACCGGCATGGGCCGCGACCTGCTGGCGGGCGAGCCGGAGTTCGCGCGGGTCATCGACCTGCTGGAGCCGGTCTTCACCGAGGAGATGGGCATCTCGCCGCGCGCGGTGCTGCTGGACGACGCGCCGCAGCCCGTGGACGTGATCCAGCCGTTGATCTTCGCCGTGCAGACGGGTCTTGCCGCGCTCTGGCGGTCCAAGGGCGTGCGCCCGGCCGCCGTCATCGGGCACTCCGTCGGCGAGATCGCGGCGGCCGTCACGGCCGGCGTGTTCACGCTGGAGCAGGGCGCGCGGCTGGTGTGCCGCCGTTCGCTGCTGCTGCGCCGGGCCGCAGGACGGGGCGCGATGGCGATGGTGCGGCTGAGCGCCGAGGAGGCGGAACGGCGGCTGGTGGGGCGGCGCGACGTGGTGGCCGCCATCAGCGCCTCGCCGGGCTCCACCGTGATCTCGGGCGACATCGCCGCCGTCGAGGAGGTCGGCGCCTCCTGGCGCGCCGAGGGCATCGCGGTGCGCCGCGTCGACTCGGACGTGGCGTTCCACAGCCCGCACATGGACCCGCTGCTGGACGACCTGGCCGCCGCCGTCGCCGACCTGACGCCGAGCCCGGCGGAACTCCCGCTCTACAGCACGGCGTTGCCCGACCCGCGCTCCGGCGCGCCGCGCGACGCCGGCTACTGGGCGACCAACCTGGGCGACCGGGTGCGGTTCTCCGAGGCCGTCACGGCCGCCGTCGAGGACGGCTACCGCCTGTTCCTGGAGATCTCCCCGCACCCCGTCGTGGAGCACTCCATCGGCGAGGTCCTGGACCACCTGGAGGTGACGGACGCCGCCACCGCCCACACGCAGCGCCGCAACAAGCCGGGCCGGGAGACGCTGCTGGCCAACCTCGGGCAGCTGTACTGCGACGGTGCCGACATCGACTGGTCCGCGCTCTGGCCGGCGACCTCCCCCGCCGAACTGCCCGGGACCGTCTGGCAGCACCGGCCGTACTGGCTGCCCGAGCCGCCGGCGCCGGCCGGCACCGGGCAGTTCCACGACCCGGCCAGCCACACCCTGCTCGGCGGGCGCACCACGGTGGCCGGCGCAACGCCCGTCCAGGTGTGGCGCACGGGCCTGGACCGGGACAGCCGGCCCTACCCGGGCAGCCACCCGGTGCGCGGCGTGGAGATCATCCCCGCCGCCGTGCTGCTGACCACGCTGGCCGCCGCCTCGCCCGAGGAGGGCCCGGCCGAGCTGGTGGACGTCGCGCTGCGGGTGCCGGTGGCGGTGTCGCCGCCGCGCGAGGTGCAGATCGTCGCGCAGGACGGCACGCTGCGGATCACCTCCCGGCTGCTGGAGTCGCCCGACGACGACCGGGGGTTCACCACCCACACCACGGCGGCCGGCCGGCCGGCCGAGCCGCTGGGCGAGCCGACCGCCGTCGAGGCGCCGGAGGCGCTGCCCACCGGCCATGTGGTGGAACGGCTCGCCGAACTCGGCGTCGCCGCGATGGGCTTCCCGTGGGAGATCACCGAACTGAGCACCGGGCCCGGCACGTTGGTCGCCCGCTGCGTCGCCGACCCGGACACCCGGGAGGCCCCGAGCACCTGGGCGCCCGTGCTGGACGCGGCGCTGTCCACGGCCTCCGTCGTCTTCGACGGGCCGCCCCGGCTGCGGATGCCGGCGGCGATCGGCCGGGTCGCGCTGCGCGGCCCCGCGCCGGCGGTGGCGCGGGTGACGGTGCGCCGCAGCGGCGAGGACACCGTCGAGGTGGAGATCGCCGACGACTCCGGCGCCCTGGTCGGCCGGCTCGCCGGGCTGCGCTACGGGCTGCTGGAGGGCGACATCCAGACGGCGGCCGGGCCGCACCGGCTGACGCACCGGATGGCGTGGCGCCCGCAGGGCCCGACGCAGCCGGCGCCGCACCGCACGATGGTGCTGGTCGGCGACGACCGGGAGCTGGCGCGGAAGCTGAGCCGCCGGCTGGTGTCGGAGTCCGTGCCGCACCGCGTCATCGAGGACCCGGAGGACCTGCTCGCCGCCGAACTCGCCGGCGACCACGCCCTCGTGGTGCTGCCGGCGCCCGCGCGGCCCGGCGAGGCGCCCACCAGGGCGGCGGTGCGCGCCAGTTGGATGCTGGCCCGCACCGCGCAGCGGGTGGCCGGGGCGCCGGCCGACGACCGGGCGCGGGTGTGGTGCGTCACCCAGGGCGTCCGGGAGGGCTCGGAAGCCGCCGCGCTGGGCCACGCCCCGCTGTGGGGCCTGGGCCGGATCATCGCCGGCGAGCACCCCGAACTGTGGGGCGGCCTGGTCGACATCGGCGACTCGCCGCGTGAACTGCCGGCGCTCGTTGACCTGTTGGGCACGGCGCACGGCGAGGAGCTGCTGACGCTGCGCGAGGGCGTGGTGGAGGTGCCCCGGCTGCTGCCGCCGGAGGAGACGCCGGGCCGCCCGCCGATGGCCTGCCGCCCGGACGGCACCTATCTGATCACCGGCGGCCTCGGCTCGCTCGGCCTCGAGGTGGCCCGCTGGCTCGCCTCCCGGGGCGCCCGCCGGCTGGTCCTGGCGGGACGCACCGGGCTGCCGCCCCGCGACCAGTGGGAGTCGGTCACCGACCCTGCGCTGCGCGAGCGGGTCGAGGCCGTGCTGTCGCTGGAGCGGCTCGGGGCGACCGTGGTGCCGCTGGCGCTGGACGTCACCGACGCCGACGCCGCGCGGAAGCTGCTCTCCCCCACCGCGCTGGGCCTGCCCCCGATCCGGGGCGTGGTGCACGCGGCGGGCGTCCTCGACGACCGGCCGCTGCGCACCCTCGACGAGGACTCGCTGCGGGCCGTGCTGCGGCCCAAGGCGGAGGGCGCGCTGGTGCTGCACGAGCTGTTCCCGCCGGGCAGCGTGGACTTCTTCACGCTGTTCTCGTCCTGCGGTCAACTCCTGGGCCTGCCCGGGCAGTCGAGCTACGCGGCGAGCAACGCGTTCCTCGACGGGCTGGCCGCGCTGCGGCGGGCGGCGGGCGACGAGGGCGCGCTGAGCCTGGCGTGGACCTCCTGGCGCGGGCTGGGCATGTCGACCTCGACGGAGATCATCGACGCCGAGCTGAACGCGCGGGGCACCGCCGACATCACGGCGGCGGAGGCGTTCGCCTGCTGGGAGCTGGCCGAGCGCCACGGCCTCGGCTACGCGGCGGTGCTGCGCACCCTGCCGCCCGAGCCGGGGCAGCGGCGGCCCGTGCTGCTGTCGGAACTCGTGCCCGACACGCCCGCCGAGGCGGCGGCCGATCCGGCGGCGGCCTGGGCCGGGTTGGACGGCGAGGAGCTGCGGGAGCGGCTCGTTCCGGAGATCGCCGAGCAGGTGTCGGAGGAGACGAGGCTGCCGGCCGCCGAGGTGGACGCGCACCGCACGCTCACCGAGATGGGCCTGGACTCGGTGATGACGGTCCGCATCCGGCGGGCGTTGGAGCGGCGGTTCGGAATGCCGCTGCCCGCCACGCTCTTCTGGGACCACCCGACCGTGCACGCCGTCGCGGGGCTGCTCACCCAGCGCCTGACGGCGGACCGGCCCGCTCCGGTCGAGGAGAGGAGCGCGCCTTGACGACCTCCCCCGCCCACGGGCGGGGGATCGCGGCGGGGGCCCCGGGGGCTCCCGCCGCGTCGCCGCCCGCCGCGTTCCCCCGCGCGGCCGGGCGGCG
>NZ_RFFJ01000143.1 GCF_003696235.1 Streptomyces triticirhizae | reverse complement strand
GACGCCGGCACCGCGCGCGGCTGCGCCGCCAGCTACCTGCTGACGGCCGCGCCGGCGCTGACCCGCGCCGCCGGCCGGCCCACCGGCGAACACACCAGGGGCGGCGTGGTCGCCGGCCTCCAGGCGCTCGTGCCGCTCCAGGCCGGGCTCGCCGCCAGGGCCGGCGCCCGCGCCCCCGTCCCCGTGCTCCTGACGCTGCTGGGCGCGGCGAGGCGCCTGTCGAGAAAGGTCAGCCCCACGTGACCCAGGAGACCCGCGAGCCCCACGTGACCCAGGAGACCCACGTCACCCACGGCTTCCGACTCGCCTACGGCACCAACGGCCTCACCGACCTGCGCCTCGACGACGCCCTCGCGCTGCTCGCCGACCTCGGCTACCGGGGCGTCGCGCTCACCCTCGACCACATGCACCTCGACCCGCTCGCGCCCGACCTCGCCCGCCGCACGGCGGCCGTCGCCGCCAGGCTCGACCAACTCGGCCTGGCCGTCGCCGTGGAGACCGGCGCCCGCTATGTGCTGGACCCGCGCCGCAAGCACGGCCCCAGCCTCCTCGACCCCGACCCCGACGCCAGGGCCCGCCGGATCGGGATGCTCACCGACGCCGTCACCGTCGCCGCCGACCTCGGCGCCACCGCCCTGCACTGCTTCAGCGGCCACCGGCCCGAGGGCACGCCCGATGAGACCGCCTGGAGCCGGCTCGCCGACTCGTTCACCCCGCTCGTCAACGCCGCCACCGCCGCCGGCGTGCCGCTCGCCGTCGAGCCCGAGCCCGGGCACCTCCTCGCCGACCTCGCCGGCTTCCACCGGCTGCGCCGGCTCCTCGGCTCGCCCGATGCGCTGCGCCTGACCCTGGACATCGGCCACTGCCGCTGCCTGGAGCCCGACCCGGTGCCCGACTGCGTCACCGCCGCCGGGCCCTGGCTGGCCCACGTCCAGATCGAGGACATGCGGCGCGGCGTCCACGAGCACCTCCCGTTCGGCGCCGGCGAGATCGACTTCCCGCCGGTGCTCGCCGCGCTCGCCGCCACCGGCTACACCGGCCTGCTCTCCGTCGAACTGCCACGCCACTCCCACGCCGGTCCCCAACTGGCGGCGGAGTCCCACGCGTTCCTGACCGCCGCGCTCGCCGACGCCCGGGCGAGCCGCCCATCGGAGGTCCCCCGATGAACTCACCCACCCTGCCGGAGGCCCTGGCCGCGCTCCACGCCGAACTGGTCGAGGCGCTGCCCGAACCGGCGGCCGAGTGGCTGGAGGCGACCCTCCGTTGGGCCGCCGACGCCGACTGGGAGTCGTCGTTCGCCGTCGCCACCCGCCGCGTCGGCCGCGCCGCGCTGCCCCGGTCCGGGATGCCGGCGACCGACGCCGCCCGCGTCCTGCTGCTGCACGCCGTCGACGCCGACCTCGCCACCGTCACCCGCCTCTACCAGCAGGGCGACGCCGCCGAACGCCGCGCCGTGCTCCAGGCGTTGCCCTGGCTGCGCCTGGGCCCCGAGGCGATCGGGCTGGTCGAGGACGCGCTGCGCACCAACGACACCCGGCTGGTCGTCGCCGCCGCCGGCGACTACGCCGCCGCCCACCTCGACCAGCACCAGTGGCGGCACGCCGTCCTCAAGTGCGTCTTCACCGGCGTCCCGCTGTCCGCCGTCTCCGGACTCGCCGCCCGCACCGACGCGGAACTGATCCGGATGCTCGCCGACTACGCCGCCGAACGCGAGGCGGCCGGCCGCCCCGTGCCCGACGACGTGCGCAACGTCCTCGCCCAGACGCCGCACCCCCAGGAGTCCTGATGCGCATCTTCGACCCGCACATCCACATGACCTCCCGCACCACCGACGACTACCGCGCCATGCGGGACGTCGGCGTCCAGGCCCTGGTCGAGCCCTCGTTCTGGCTGGGCCAGCCCCGCACAAGCGTCGGCAGCTTCCTGGACTACTTCGACGCCCTCCTCGGCTGGGAGCCGTTCCGCTCCTCCCAGTACGACATCGCCCACCACTGCGCGCTGGCCCTCAACCCCAAGGAGGCCAACGACCCGCGCTGCACGCCCGTCCTCGCCGAGCTGGACCGCTACCTGCGCAAGGACGGCGTCGTCGCCGTCGGCGAGATCGGCTACGACTCGATGACCCCCGCCGAGGACGAGGCCCTCGCCGCCCAGCTCCAGCTCGCCGTCGACCACGAGCTGCCCGCCCTCGTCCACACCCCGCACCGCGACAAGGCCGCCGGTGTCGCCCGCACCATCGACGTCGTCAACGAGTCGAACCTGCCGACCGAGCGCGTCCTGCTGGACCACCTCAACGAGACCACGGTCAAGGCCGCCAAGGACAGCGGCTGTTGGCTCGGCTTCTCCGTCTACCCCGACACCAAGATGGACGAGGCCCGGATGGTGCGGCTGCTCCACGAGTACGGCCCCGAGAAGGTGCTGGTCAACTCCGCCGCCGACTGGGGCAACAGCGACCCGCTCAAGACGCGGAAGGTCGGCGAGGCCATGCTCGCGGACGGCTTCACCGAGGACGAGGTGGACCTGGTGCTCTGGCGCAACCCGGTGGCGTTCTACGCTCTCAGCGGCCGCCTCGACCTCGGCGAGCGGCCGACACGCGACGACTACGCCGGCAATGTGCTGCGGCGCGGGGCGCCCGCCGACAGCTGAGAGGGACTGTGACACCGTGCGTTTCCGACACCCCAGCGGCGGGCTGATACACCTGGCCTACTGCACCAACGTCCACCCCGCCGAGACCCTCGACGGGGTCATGGCGCAACTCACCGACCACTGCGCGCCGGTGCGCCACCGCCTGGGCAGGGAACGCCTCGGCATCGGACTGTGGCTCTCCGCCGACGTGGTCAGCACCCTGATGAGCCACTCCAGGGCCCGCGCGGCCCTCGCCGAGACCCTCCGCCGAGAGGGCCTCGAAGTGGTCACCCTCAACGGCTTCCCCTACCGGGGCTTCGGCTCCGCCAGGGTCAAGCACCGCGTCTACCACCCGGACTGGACCACCGACGCCCGCCACGACCACACCCTCAGGCTCGCCACCCTGCTCGCCTGGCTGCTGCCCGACGACGTGACCGAGGGCACCATCTCCACCCTGCCGCTGGCCTGGCGCACCCCCTACGACGCGGCGGCCGAGTCGGCCGCGTTGAAACAGCTCCACCGGCTCTCCCGCGAGCTGGACCTCCTGGCCAGCGGCACCCGCCGGCAGATCCGCATCGCCGTCGAGCCCGAACCGGGCTGCGTCATCGAGACCACCGACCAGGCGACCCGCATGTTCACCGGGCCCGACGCCCCGCCCACCGACCGGATCGGGCTCTGCCTCGACACCTGCCACCTGGCCACCGCCTTCGAGGACCCCGACGAGGCCGTCGACCGCCTCACCCGGCGGGAGATCCCCGTCTACAAGGCGCAGCTGTCGGCCGCGCTCCACGCCGAGCACCCCGAGCGGCCCGAGGTGCGGGCCGCGCTCGCCGAGTTCGTCGAGGACCGCTTCCTCCACCAGACCAGGGAACGCGCCCACGACGGCACGGTCACCGCCCGCGACGACCTCGACGAGGCCCTCGAAGGCGAGGCGCCGCTCAGCCGCTCCGGGCCCTGGCGGGTGCACCACCACATCCCGCTGCACGCCACCCCACCGGAGCCGCTGTCCACCACGCTGCCCGTGCTGCGCCGCACCCTCGCCCGGCTGGTCGGCGGGCGGCGCCCGCTCACCCGCCACCTGGAGGTGGAGACCTACACCTGGCAGGTCCTCCCGCCCGAGCTGCGCCCCACCGACGCCGACCAGCTCGCCGACGGCATCGCCGCCGAACTCTCCCTGGCCCGCGACCTGTTGACCGACCTGGGCCTGAAGGAAGTGGCCTGAAGGCCCGCGCCCACCCCAGGCCGCCCCCACACCCGCGAAAGGAGTTGCTGCCATGAGCCGCCGACTGGTGGTCATCGACGTGGTGGGACTCACGCCCGACCTGCTCGACCACATGCCCACGCTCAAAGCGGTCGCCACCGCCGGCTCCCAGGCCCCCCTGGGCACCGTGCTGCCCGCCGTCACCTGCTCCGCCCAGGCCACGTTCCTCACCGGCGAACTCCCCTCCGGGCACGGCATCGTCGGCAACGGCTGGTACTTCCGCGAGCTGGGCGACGTGCTGCTGTGGCGCCAGCACAACGCGCTGGTCGGCGGCGAGAAGGTGTGGGACGCCGCCCGGCGCGTCGACCCCGACTACACCGTGGCCAACGTCTGCTGGTGGTACGCCATGGGCGCCGACACCGACTACACCGTCACGCCCCGGCCCATCTACCACGCGGACGGCCGCAAGGACCCCGACTGCTACACCAGGCCCCCGGAGCTGCACGACGAACTCACCTCACGCTTCGGCGAGTTCCCGCTCTTCACCTACTGGGGCCCGACCGCCGCCATCGACTCGTCGCGGTGGATCGCCCACGCGGCCCGCCGCATCCTCTCCACCCGGAAGCCCGACCTGACCCTGGTCTATCTGCCGCACCTGGACTACGACCTGCAACGCTTCGGGCCCGACTCGCCGCAGGCCCGGGCCGCCGCCGCCGAACTCGACGGCGAACTCGCCCCGTTGCTGGACGCCGCCCGCGCCCACGACGCCACCGTCCTCGCGCTGTCCGAGTACGGCATCACCCAGGTCAGCCGGCAGATCCACATCAACCGCAGGCTCCGCGAGGCCGGGCTGCTCGAGGTCTACACCCAGGCCGGCATGGAGTACCTGGACCCCTGGGTCTCCCGCGCGTTCGCCGTCGCCGACCACCAGGTCGCGCACGTCTACGTCCGCCGGCCCGAGGACCTCCAGCCGGCCCGCGAGGCCCTGGCCGACCTGCCGGGCATCGCCCAACTCCTCGACGCCGAGGGCAAGGCCGAACACGGCCTCGACCACCCGCGCGCCGGCGACCTGGTGGCCGTCGCCGACGAGGACTCCTGGTTCACCTACTACTACTGGCTGGACGACGCCGACGCGCCCGACTTCGCGCCCACCGTCGAGATCCACCGCAAGCCCGGCTACGACCCGGCCGAGCTGTTCCTCAACCCCGAGGACCGCCTGGTCAAGGCCCGCGCCGGCGCGGCGCTGCTCCGCAAGAAGATCGGGATGCGCTACCGCCTCAACGTCGTCCCCCTCGACGGCGCCCAGGTGCGCGGCAGCCACGGCCGCCTGCCCACCGACCCGCGCCAACAGCCGGTGCTGATCTGCTCCGACCCCGACGCCCTCACCGGCGACGAGGTCGCCGCCACCGAGGTCAAGTCCCTGCTGCTGCGGCTGGCGGGGCTGGAGAAGGACTGACACCACCCCGGCGAACCGGAACGCCAACCGCCGCCGGCGCGCGCCGGCGGCGGGCCCCTCAGCCCCGCGCCGCGCGACCGAGCCGCGCCCGCGGCGCGACGGCCCTGGCATCGTCGAACCCGGCGACCAGCCGCGCCGCCTCCCACCGGGCCCGGCCCCGGTTGGCGAGGACGACGGCCTGCCAGCCGGCGTCGTTCGCCTCCCGGAACCTCTCCAGCGCCGCGCCGAACGCGCGCTCGGCCTCGGCCAGCCGCCTGCCGCGCGGCTCCAGCAGGCCGAGCGCGTCCCACAGCGCGGACCCGTCGCGCAACTCGGCGATCAGCTCCTCCAGCCGCATGTGGGGGTGGCTCGCCGCTCGTTCGGCCGCGATCCGTAGGGCCAGGGGCAGCCGTGCGCACAGCCGCGACAGCTCCGCGAGCGCCTGCTCGTCGTCCTTCGGCCGGAATCCGGTCGTCACCGCCCGGAGCAGCGCCACCGCCTCGTCCTCCGGCAGGGTGCCCAGCGTCAGGCGGTGCGCGCCGTCCCTTATGGCCAGCCCCGACAGCCGGTTGCGGCTGGTCACGATGGTCAGGCAACGGCCGCTCCCCGGCAGGAGTGGACGAATCTGGCTGGCCGTGGCGGCGTTGTCCAGAACGACCAGGACCCGACGGTCCGCCAGCTGGGACCGGTACAGGGCGGCCGCCGCGTCGACATCGGTGGGCACGGCGTCGGGGGGAACTCCCAGCGCCGGGAGGAGACGCCGCAACGCCTCCCGCGCGGTCACCGGCTGGCCGGGGTCGTAGCCGCGCAGGTTGATGTGGAGTTGCCCGTCGGGAAACCGGTCCCGGACCCGGTGGGCCCAGTGCAGGGCGAGTGAACTCTTGCCCACACCCGCCGTGCCCGCGATCACACGGACGGAGACCAGCGGCGGCTCGCCGTCCCGTCCCCTGAGCACCGCGTCGAGCTGCTCCGTCTCCCCGGCGCGGTTGACGAACCCCGGCCAGGGCTGGGCAGTTGGCGTGGGGCCGGCGTTCCGCGCCCGTCGTCCGAGCGGCCGGGTCCCCTCCCGGGCCCCGATCCGCTCGGCGCCGATGACCCGGACGCCCATGCCGGCCTCCGCCTGCACCCGCAGCGTGTGCGACTCCCAGCGCATAGAGGGACTCAGCGGCTCCTCCACGACGCGGACCCGTCGGAACGGCGCTCCGCGCGCCGCGTCCTCCCGCTCCGCGAAGTCCGCCTGGTACGCGTCCAACGAGAGCCGCACCCCGCGTGCGGGACCGAGGCGGAGTTCCCTCGCCTCAGGCATCGGGGATGTCCGGCTTCGCCAGGCGCGGCATCCGGCCCGGGATGACCACCAGCCGCTCGTCCGCCGCGAGGTCGACCCCTTCGGGGAGGCGCGAGCGACAGGTGTCCGACGCCTGGGGATCGGCTTCCCACCCACGGTTCATGACCGCCTCCGAAGGCCACTCGCTGCGGGGTGACGTTCCGTCACGCCAGCGACCCCGGTGCGTCGCGACAACGCGGCGCTGCCGAACCGTCGTTGGCACAGGGACGGGGGCATATGCCCTGGCGGGCGTCGCGCCGGTACGGACCCCCGTCGGGCAGACGTGCGTTCGGCCGGTCAACGGCGTGGGGCCCGCGCGGGCCCCACGCCGACGTGAGGGTCAGGGCCTCGGACCCGTCCACTCCGTGTGGCGCTTGGCGACGAGCACCGCCGTCGCGACGTCCTGGGCCGCGAGGCCCAGGGAGAGATAGACGATCCGTTCCCGCTCGTCGCCCCGCCCGGGGACCGCTCCCGCGAGGACCGCGCCGAGTTCGCCGCGCGGGTGGTCGGGGCCGATCAAGCCCTCCCGGCGCGGCACCAGCAGTTCGGACGCCTCCCGCTCCGCCGCCTCGGCGCTGTCGAGGACGACGGTGGTCCCGGCGACCAGCCGGGAGGAGAGTTCCCTGGCGCCCGGCTGGCAGGCGCCGACCGCGCACACCGTCGCGCCGGGCGCGACGTCCGCGTCGTCCAGGATGGGCTCCCGCGCCGCGGTGGTCGTGCAGATCACCCCGGCGCCCGAGGCCGCCTCGGCGGGCGTGCCGAACACCTCGACGTCCAGGCCGTGTTCGGCCCGCACCCACTCCGCCAGCTTCGCGGCGCTCTCCCGCCGCCGGCTCCACAGCCGCACCCGCCGGACCGGCCGGACGGCCGCCACCGCCGCCACATGCGCCCTGGCCTGGGCGCCGGCGCCGGCGATCGCCAGCGTGGTCGGCCCGGGCAGGGCCAACGCGTCGACGGCGACGGCCGACACGGCGGCCGTGCGCAGCTCGGTCACGGTGTCGGCGGGCAGCACCGCCACCGGCAGGCCGGTGTCCGGCGCGAACACCGTCACCGTGCCGACATGGGTGGGCAGGCCCCGCGCCGGGTTGTCCTCGCGGACCACCACGGACTTGATGCCGAACCACCATTCCCCGTCGAAGGGAACATGCGCCGGCATCGACCCGAACAGGCCGGGGTGCGCGCCCCCGCGCGCCGGCGGGCGCAGCACGGTGCGCACCGGCTGGGTCACCTCGCCCGTGGAGAACGCGCGCATCACCTCGCGCATGGCGGCGATCGCCGTGGAGACGGGCAGGAGTTCCCTGACCTCGGCATCGCTGACGAAGACCGGTCCCGCGCCGCTCACCACGCCAGGCTCCGGGCGGTGGCGGCCGGGCGGCGCGGCGCCGGGCGTTCCTCGTCGAGCAGGTCGGCGCGGGTGAACACCGACCACACCATCCGAATGGGGCGGGTCCGCGACAGGAACTCAAGGCCGTGCAGCCGCGCGGCGAGCGCGGTGGTGAGGGCCAGCGGCACCTCGCCGCGCTCCACGGCCTCGGCCGCCGCGCTGGTGGAGGTCGCGAAGACGACCTCGGCGAGGTCGAACCGCTCGGGCAGCAGCTCGCCGACGAGCGCGCGGGGCGCGGGATGGGTGATCACGCGGGTCTTCTGTTCGAGTTCGGCGCCGGCGACTGAGGCGATGCCGTAGTGCGGGGTGTCCTTCACGAACACCGCCGCGAGGCGCAGCGCCGGGTCCATGTAGAAGCGGTCGATGCCGGAGTAGGCGTTGGCGACCACCACCAACTCGCAGTCGCCGGCGAGCAGTCGGTCCCCGGCCTCCTCGTAGCGGTGGCACAGCTCGATGGGGACGTGCTCGTGGCCGCGTCGCAGAAGATGGCCCTGGAGCGCGCGGGCGGCCTGTTCGCTGCTGGTCCCGGCGGGGCCGAGCGAGGTGATCCGCAGCGACCCGGTGGCGGGCAGCCGGACCAGCGCGACGTCGGTCACCTCCTGGCCGTCGGATGTGTCGGGTCGGGAACTGATGGTCATGGTTTCCCCCTCAGGAAGGCACGGAACGCGCGGAGCGCGAACGGTCGGGCGCGGCCAACGGGCCGAGCCGATGAGGCACGGGAACGGGAGAGGAACGGGGCGCGCCGGCGCGCGGACGGTTCGGTCCACGCCGGCGCGCGGACGGTTCGGCCGGGCGCGCCGGCCTATGTGGGGGCGCCCGCCGAAACGGTCGCGGCGTCGGCGGCGTCGGCGGCGCCGCCCACCGGCGTGTTCCAGTGCCGGTAGCGCGGGTCGGCCCCGCGCGTCGCGCGCCCGTACGCCTCGCGCACCCACGTGGTGACCGGCCCCGGGCGGCCCTCGCCGACCTGCCGGCCGTCGATCTCCACCACGGGAACGACCCCGCAGCCGGTGCCGGTCAGGAACACCTCGTCGGCGGTGAGGAGTTCGGAGCGCGGCACGTCGCGCTCGGCGACCGCGACGCCCGCCACGTCGGCGAGCAGGCGCGTGACGGCGGCGCGGGTGAGTCCGGGCAGGATGTCGGAGTCGGGTCCTGGCGTGGCGACCCGCCCGGCGTGGACGACGAACACGTTGGCCGTGCTGGCCTCGGCGACCGTGCCGCGCTGGTTGAGCAGGATCGCGTCGTCGTAGCCGGCGGCCGTGGCCTCGTCCACGGCCAGCGCGTTGTTGGCGTAGGCGCCGGTGATCTTCGCTCGGGCCGGCAGGGCGGAGTCCGGCACGCGGCGCCAGGAGCTGACGCCGCACCGGATGCCCTCCGGATTGCCGTAGTCGCCCATCGGCAGCGCCAGGATGGTCACCGCCGTGGACACCCCGCGCAGCCTGACCCCGAACGGGGTGCCGGGCTCCAGGGCCAGCTTGTGCACCACGGGCCTCAGGTAGGAGTCGCCGAACAGCTGGTTGCGGCGGAGCAACTCCCGTGCGATGTCGACCAGTTCGTCCGTGTCGTGCGGCAGGTCGAGCCGGAGCAGCCGGCAGGAGGCGCGCAGCCGCTCGAAGTGCTCCCGCGCCTTGAAGATCAGCGCCTCGCCGTTCCCGGACGCGGCGGCGAAGGAACGGATGCCCTCGAAGACGCCCGTTCCGTAGTGGAGTCCCTGGGTGCCGGGGCCGAGTGCCACCTCCCCGGCGCGCACGAACGCGCCCTGGTGGAACACCCAGCGGTCCCGCTGCCCGCCGTTCACCGGCGCGGCGTTCACCGGGGCTCCCGCTGGCCGGCCATGGCGAGCGCCACCCGCCGTTCGGCGTCCGGCGCCCGGCGCCGGTCGTGGACCCGGGCGGCCTTCCAACTCACCATCGCACCCGTGGTGGTGACCCCGCCGAGCCGGCCGTAGGCGACGGTCAACGGGCAGCCCCAGGCGTCCCGCGCGGCCCGCACCAGGTCCGTCACGTTGTCGGGCGGCAGCGGCCGGCCGCCCCTGGTCTCGACCTCGACGGTCAGCGTGTCCGTCCCGTCGATCCGGTCGATGACCAGCTGGTAGTCCATGGCGCCGGCGAGCCGGTCCAGGATCGTGGACTCCAGCTCGTAGGCGGTGACCCCGTGCCCGTTGAGGTCGATCAGGTCCCTGACCCGGCCGAGGGGGAGCAGCACCTCGGACGGGTAGCCGCCGGCGTCCGTGGCCGGGGCCGGGGACAGCCGCACCAGGTCGCCGGTGCGGTAGCGGACCAGCGGCTTGCTGCCCTGGTAGAGGTGGGTGACGACGAGTTCGCCCTGCCGGGGACCCTCGCCCCGGGGAACGGGCCGGCCGGTCTCGGGGTCGATCAGCTCGTAGTAGACGTTGAGCGGCACGGTGCGGAGCCGGCCGTCGCCGTGCACGGCGCCCAGGATGGACGCCTCCTGGGAGGCGTAGAGGCAGTTGTAGGCGGTGGCGCCCCACAGCTCGCCGATGTTCCGCAGCAGCCCCGGCGTCGCCAGCTCGCCGGTGAACATGAAGAAGCGGATGCCGAGTTCGCGCGGCTCCAGGCCGGCACGCAGCGCCTCCCTGGCCATCGACATGGCGACATTGGGCGTGCAGAACACGCCCGTCACGGCTATCTCCCGGATGACCTCCAGCGCGCGCGGGAAGCCGACGACGGGCGAGTGCGGCCACATCTTGGCGTGCGCGGCGCCCAGGTTGCGGCAGACGTCGCCGAAGGTGTCGCCGGTGGAGTGGAGTTCGTTGGGCCCCATCACGGCGATCACGTGTCGGTCGCCGTGCGCCTCGAAGACATGCCGGTAACAGACGGACAGCGCCGTGTTGTTGACGAGGGAGTCGACGTTGTCCCGGGGGCAGGGGGTGGCGCGTCCTGTGGTGCCGGTCGTCTCGTAGAAGATCCACCCCTCGTGCACCGGCCGGGACAGCATGTCCAGCAGCCGGCCGCGCAGGTCGTCCTTGGTGGTGAACGGCAGCTCGGCGAACGAGTCGAAGGTCAGGTCGGCGATGGCGGACTCGTCGAGGTGGCCGAGGAGTTCGCCGTAGAAGGGGGAACGGGCGGCGACATAGCGGAGGGTCTCGCGCAGCGCACGCAGCTGGTGCGCCTCGATCTCCTCCGGCCGCCACGCGCCCGCGTCGAAGCGGCGGTGGTCGTCGAGGGTGCGACGCGCGAAGGCGTCAAGACGGTCGTCGAATATAGTGAACACGGTCCCAGCCTGTGAGTTCAACGGTGGCTACGGGGCTTGGGTGCCTGCGGGGTAGGAGCCGCGGGCACCCGCTCTTCTGCGGTGGGTTCGGTGGGGTGGGAGTCGGGGTCCGGACGGCCGGTCAGCGCAGCAGGGCCAGGCTGCCGGTCCACTTGTTGAGTTGCTTGCGCGGGCCGAAGAGGCCGACCGAGGAGTAGGTCAGCTCCGCCGGCTGGGTGCCCGTCATCCGCTCGATGTACTCCTCGTAGGTGCGGCAGGACTGCGCCAGGTCGCTGAAGCCGACCACGGTGACCTCGGGGTCGGCGGTGGCCAGTTGGTGGATCTCCGCGATCCGCTCGGCGGTGGACCTGAGGATCGGCACCGGGATCAGCGTGATGCCCAGGTGCACGCCGCCCTCGGCGTCCTTCACGTCCTCGCCGATCAGCTCGGGGACGCCGCGCCCGAGCGTCAGCGACACGACGGAGGCCGCGTTCACCGTCAGGCCGAGCGGCAGCTCGCCGTTGACGACGATCACACACTTGCTGTTCTTGATGTCGTGGCTCATTTCGTTTCCAACTCGGGGTTCTTCGCGGTCAGATGGTCGGGGTCCCGCCGGCCTTCGGCGGGGCCGGTCGGGGACCCGGCCGCCGCGTCCCGCGCGGGGCGCGACCGGCCGCCGGCGCCGAGCACGACGCCGGCGATGACGACCAGGCAGCCGACGGCCTCGGTCAGCCCGACGTTCTCCCCGGTGACCACCACGGCGGAGACCAGGCCGAACACCGGGACGAGGTTGAGGATGTTGACGGCGGTGCTCGACGTGACGTCCCGCAGGCCGTAGTTGTAGAGGACGAACGCGGCGATGGAGCAGGCGCCGGCGAGGAAGGCGAGCATTCCCCAGTCGGCCGGGTCCGGAACGCTCCACTCGCCGACCTCGACGGTGCTGAGCAGCACGAAGCCGAGGGCGCCGGCCACCGTCTGGTAGTAGGTGACCGTCAGCGGCGAGTGCCCGCCGCTGGTGCGGCGGACGACCACGTTGTAGGCGGCCCAGGCCACGCCGGCGACCAGCAGCAGGATGTCGCCGAGCAGTCGGTGGCTGCCGCCCTCGCTCGCGCTCTGCTGGACGATCAGCCAGACCCCGGCCATCGCGAGCACCATGCCGGCGACCCGGGGGAGCGTGGGCCACTCGCGGTTGATGGCGACCTCAAGGATCACGGTGATCATCGGGAACGCGGCCACGATCACCGCGGCGTCGGCGGCCGTGGCCAGGTCGACGCCGATGTTCTCCAGCCCGAAGTAGGCGGTGATGCCCAGCAGCCCGGCGCCGCCCATGGCCAACGCGGCCCTCCGGTCGACCGGTTGCCAACCCTTCTGCAAACGAACAAGAAACGCCAGAATCAATGCCGCCGCAGTAAATCGAATGGCGCCGATGGTCATCGGAGGGACATTCTCCAGAACGACCTTGGTCACGGCGAAGGAAGTGCTCCAGATCAGCGCCGCCGCGACAATGGCGAGGAACGCGGCCCACGGCGTCCCGGACCGGGAGGTGGATCTCGCCGATAACACCGCGCTTCTGCCGCTGCTTCTGCCCATGGACGAATCTCCCGTCAACCTCTTCGGACGTCAGGCCACGCTGGCACGACAGCGTTCGTTCGGCAAAATCCGGATCACCCGTCCGTACCCGGTCGTTTGTCCGTACCCGGTCGTTCGTCTCGGACCGGGTCGTTCACCTCGAAGTCCACCACCGACCAGTCGGCGATGGCCCGCCAGAGGGCGACGCCCCGCAGGTGGTCCGGGTGTACGAGGTAACGGGCGACGGCCTCGCGGTCGGCGAAGTCGCCCACGAGCGCGAAGTCATGGGCGATGGACCGCTCCGTGACGTTCCTGCCGCACTGCCAGTCGACTATCTCGGGGATATGGCGAGGATGCTCGCGCGTGGCGGCCTCGGCTTCCTTCGCCCTGGGGTCCGACCAGTCGACGCCGTCCCGGAATCTGAACAACACAACGTGGCGAATACCCATGCGCAACTCCCCCCGGATGCGTGGCCAACAAAGGCGCGAAGCTGACGACTCGTCATCCAAGCATCCGGACCCCGGGGCGTTCAACCTCGTCCACCATCTGAGATGTGAATCCGGGCCCGGGTATGGCCGAGATGACCCTTGTGGATTCGAGCATGTGACGGTATTTCTGGCCGCATGATCGGGTAAACGTGATCATGCCGCCGTGGGCCCGTAACCGTGGTCCGAACCGCCGGAATCGGGGTGTCGGCGGGGCCGGATCAGGAGCATTGTTTCTCCCGGCGCGGTTCGGCCGATAACGTCCCGGCTCCCGGATTCTCCCGCGCGCCCCGCTCCGCGCGCCGGCGCCGGACGGGCAGCAGAATGGGGGCGTGTGCGCGGTGCGTTGTCAGCTGAGGGAGCGCGGGACCCGCGCGGTGCTCGTCGAGGCCCGCGCGGTCGAGGGCCTCTTCGCGCCGGCCGAGGAGCCGGGCGGCCCCCGGGAGATCCTGCTCCGCGACATCCGGGCCCCGCTCGTTCCACCGAGCGGCCGGCCCCGCGACGTCGAGGACGCCGAACTCGCGCTGCTCGACGACCGGGGCACCGTGTTGGGCGCCTACCCGCTCGGCGCGCCGAGGACCGCCGGCCGGGTCAACGGCCGTGATCTGCGGCTGCGTTGCGTGTTCCACCGCTATCCGCACCCGGCGGCCGGCGCGGTGTGGGAGGCGTGGGCCCGCGCGTTCCCGCCCCCGGCGCGCGCCTGGGCGGCGGGCGGGCCCGGGCACCGCGCCGCCTGGCTGGAGGCGGTCCGGCTGCACGCCGCCACGCCCCGGGGGCGCCCGGCGGAGCGCACCGGCGGCACCTACGACCTCGACGGCCGCGCCCTCACCGACCCGCCCGCCCTGTACTGCGCGTTGGGCGAGGGGCTCAACGGCCCGGCCGGCTACTACGGCGCCAACCTCGACGCCCTGCACGACTGCCTCGGCGGCGGCTTCGGCCCGCGCCCCCCGTTCCACCTGCGCTGGCACCACGCGGCCGTCGCCCGCGCCCACCTCGGGCCGCGCCCCACCCCGGGCGACCCCCAACGGGGCTTCCTGGACACGGTGTTGACGATGCTCACCGATGCGGGCGTGACCGTGACGGCGCGGTAGGGCGGCGTCCGCGCGCGGGCCGGCCGCCGCCGGAAGGCGTCGGGCCCCGTCCCCGTCCCCGTCCCCGTTCCCGTTCCCGTTTCCCGTTCCCGTCAGGGCCAGGGTCCTTCCGGGGCCAGGGCCGCGAGCACGGCCGGGTCGAGCCCGGTCTCCTCGGCCAACTCCCGTCGGCCAACTCCCGCCGCGCCGCCGCCAGCGGCGCCCCGCCCGGTTCGATGCCGCCGCCCGGCGGCTCCCACGGCCACCTCCCGTCGAACGGGTCACGCCAGCGCAGCGAAAGGAGGCGCTGTGCGGCGCCCGGGAGGTGATCGAGACCGCCCGCGCGGCGCCGAGTTGGGCGGCGTCACCGACCCGGCGACCCTTCCGCGTCACGGCAGGGGTGGCATCCTTGCGCCGTGGCCGGGTGGTCCGGCCGAGGGGCGGGGCGAATGCGGGACCAACTGCTGGCGGCGCTCGGCGCACGGCTGGAGCGGATCGCGGGCGAGGACTTCACTCCGGTGCTGGAGCCCGAGGCGGCGGCCGAGGCGCGCCGGCTGGCCGCCGTGCTGGACGCGGACGACGGCCTCGGCCACCTCCCACTCGGCTGGTTCCACTGGGCCCGCGCCCTGGCGCTGCCCCGCGAGCAGGCGCCGCCGGAGGCCGAGGCCGCCCTGGCGGCGTTCGCGACCTACTTCCCGCACGTGGACGGGGCCCCGGACCCGGCGAACGGAACCTACGGGATGCCGGGGGAGTTGGTTCCCGCCGTGGTGGACGCCGCCGCTCCCCGGGCCGTTCGCCTCGCCGAGGAGCTGGCGGCGGCGCCCGAGCCCGGCCGGGCGCACCGCGCCGTCGCGCTCTGGCTGCGCCTCGTCGAGGCCACCCCCGCCGATCACCCCGCCCGCGCCACCCGCCTCGCCACCCTGGCCGCCGTGCTGCGGGAACGCTTCCAACTCCTCGGCGACTGGGCCGACCTGGAGGCCGCCGTCGAACTCGGCCGCGACGCCGTGGCCGACACGCCCGAGGACGCGCCCCACCGGGCGGCGGTCCTGAGCACCCTGGGCGCCTCCCTGCTCGACCGCGACGAACGCTTCGGCGCGGCCGACGACCTCTTCGAGGCCGTCACGCTCCTCTCCGAGGCGGCCGGGGCCGACGCCGACGCCCGCCAGACGGCGGCGACCCTCGCCAACCTGGGCGGCGCGCTCCGGCGCCGCTTCCTGGCGGCCGGCGACCCGGCCGACCTCGACGCGGCCGTCGACGCCTGGGTCACGGCCATCGCGCTCGGCGGGGAACGCCAGCCCGCCCGGCTGGTCGGGCTGGCCGGCGCGCTGCTGGCCCGCCACGGCCACCGGGGCGACCCGGCCGATCTCGACGCCGCCATCGGCTGGTTGACGGGCGCGGTCGCCCGGGCCGGCGACGGCCGGGTCCTCGCCCACGCGCTCTCCACGCTCGGCATCGCCCGGCACACCCGCTTCGAGGAACGAGGCGACCCCGTCGACCTGGACGACGCGATCGACATCGGCCGCGCGGCGCTGTCCGCCACCCCGGAACCCGGCCCGGCCCGCGCGAGCCGCCTGCTGCACCACGGCCTCGCGCTCCGCGCCCGCCATCGGCTCGGCGGACCGGACGCGGCCCGCGCCTCGGCCGACGCGGCCGAGGGC
>NZ_RFFJ01000142.1 GCF_003696235.1 Streptomyces triticirhizae | reverse complement strand
ACCGCATCAAACACTGGCGCGGCCTCGCCACCCGCTACGACAAAACCGCAACCATCTACCTCGCCGGACTCCACATCGCAGGCATCTTCATCTGGTCCGCACGATGATCCAAACGAAAGAACCTAGGCTCCCGCTCCCCCACGACCGCTCGCCGCCGGCTCGGCGAACTCGTGGCCCGGCACGGTCCCTCCCGAAGGCTCCTCCGCGTCCCGCGCCACGAAGCGCAGCACCCGCCACAGCGCGTCCGGTTCCGCGCCGTTGCCGTCGTCCGCCACGACGCAGGCCGTCAACTCCCCGACCAGCGCCTCCGCTTCGAGGCCCGTGCCGATCAGCACCAGGCTGGTATCGGCGTCCGCGCCGGCGGGCGGCGGCGGGTCGGGGAGGAACCGCAGGAAGCGGCCCACCGCGTGCACGGTGTACCGCTCGCCGCCGGCGATCCGCACAAAGCCCTTGATCCGGTAGAGCCCCTCCTTGCGGGCGTCCAGGAAGTCCATCAACCGCCCGCCGTCCAGCGGCCGTTCGCTGGTGAACGTGACGCTCTCGAAGTCCGCGTGCGGGTGGTGGTGACGACCGTGCTCCTCCGCCAGCAGGTCGGCGAACGAGAGCTGCCTCGGACCCCCGCCCCGTTCGGCCGGCGGACCGTCGACGAGCAGCGCGGGATCGACCCGCCCGTGGCTGGCGGCCACCACCGGCGCGCCGCCCGCGCGGTCTCGCAGCGCGGCCAGCAGCGGCGCCCGTCGCTCCTCCGGCACCAGGTCGGTCTTGTTGAGCACCACCAGGTCGGCCAGCGCGGTGTACCGGTCGGTGGCCGGCTGCCTGGCCCGCAGCGCGTCGTGCTCGACGGCGTCCACCACCTGCACCAGCCCGCCGTAGACGATGCCCGGCTGCTCGCTGGCCAGTACCATCCGCACCAGCGTGGGCGGTTCGGCGAGGCCACTGGCCTCGATCACGATCAGGTCGATGGCGGCGGCGGGGTCGGCCAGCCGGGCCAGCGCCTCGTCAAGTTCCTCGGTGTCGGTGGCGCAGCACAGGCAGCCGTTGCCGAAGGAGACCATCGAGTCGACCTGGCCGGCGACGGTCAGGGCGTCCACCGGGACGCTGCCGAAGTCGTTGACCACGGCGCCGATCCGCAGCCCCGAGGCGTTGGTCAGCAGATGGTTGAGCAGGGTGGTCTTGCCGGCCCCCAGGAAACCGGCGAGCACCAGCACGGGAATCCGACCACCGGTCGTCACTGCCCCAACTCCTGTCCCTCGACGCCAGGTCACCGTTCACCCTAAGACCCCGGCTGGCACCCCGGGTGACGGCTCCGGACGCGGAGCGCCCCGGCCGGTCCGCGAGGGGACCGGCCGGGGCGTCCGACCGTCGAAAGGGGCGCGACCGAGGTCACTCGGCCGGCTGGGGCCAGCTCTCGCAGTCGTCCCACTCGGTGTCGAGGCCGGTGTTGCCGCCGCCGTCGTTGATGGTCAGCGGCGGGTTGCTGGTCGGGAACGGGCAGTTGTAGACGCCGGCGACGCCCACGTTCTCGGCGGTCACGTTCTGGACGGTGACCTCGCCGGTGGTCTCGGCCTGGATCACCACGGTGCCCACGCCGTCCACCTGGGCGCCGTCGATGGTGACCTGGTTGGTGGCCAGCCCGTTGCCGGAGCCCGAGACGAACTGGAACGCGCTCCAGGGGCTGTCCGTGACCGTGGTGTCGGTGATGTTGACGTCGGCCTGGATGGGGTGGTTGTAGGCGTCGACGCGGAGCGCGGACATGGGGTGGTCCCAGTTCGGGTTGAGCGCCCCGGCCCGCACCAGGGTGTTGCCGTCCACGCTGATGGTGCCGGCGAGCGGGAAGAACGGCTCCATGAACGCCTGGTTGGAGATGGCGATGCCGCTGCCCAGGGCGTTGGTGTCCTGGACCAGGTTGCTGGAGACGGTGATGTTCTCGCCGCCGTAGATGGCGATGCCGTTGGCCAGGTTGGGCTGGATGACGGTGTTGCCTTCGAAGGTCGAGTTCCGGTTGGCCTGCGGCAGCGACCACATGGCGAGGGAGTCGTCGCCGGTGTTGCGCAGGTAGTTGTTCCGGACCCGCACGCCGTCGGCGTTGCCGTTGAGGTTGAGGCCGTCGGCGGCCATGTCGACGATGCGGTTGTCCTCCACCACCAGGTCGGTGTTGGTGCCGGTCATCCAGAGGCCGACCTTGAGGTGCTGGAGCCACATGCCGGAGACCGAGGAGTCCGGGCCCAGGCTGCCGTTGACGAAGTTGTCCGGGTCGCTGTCCACCCGCTCGGTGACGTCGCCGATGACGGCGAAGTCGCTGAGGTGCACGTTGCCCGGGCCCTCGCCCTGGTTGATGAAGCGGGAGCTGTTGACGACGGAGTGCCAGTTGCCAGCGCCCTGGATGGTCACGTTCTCCACGTAGAGCGGCTGGTTGACCTGGTAGGTGCCCGGCGGAATCCAGACCACGCCGCCCCGGCCCTGGGCGACGGCCTCCACGAACGCCTGGCTGGAGTCGGCCTGGCCGGTCGGGTCGGCGCCCAGTTCGGTGACGTCGAGGGCGCCGGCGGGTGCCTCGGCGGGCGCGGCGACCTGCTCGAAGTCGGCGGTGTCGACGGTGACCTGGCCGCTGGCCGTGAACGTGACGGTGTCCCCGGCGGCCAGGTCCTGGCCGAGCTGGACGCGGGCGTGGGTGAAGAAGTGGTGGGTGGTGGAGCCGGCGATCCAGGGCGCCACGAAGTACTGGTAGCGCGAGGTGAGCGGGACGGACTCCTCGATCTGCTCGCCGTTGACCGCGACGGCCAGCGAACCCTCGCCGCCCTCCGGCACGTTGTAGACGACGGTGGCCGCGTTGGCCGCCTCGGTCAGGGTGAACGTGACGGACTGCCCGGCGGACAGCTCGACGGCGGTGCGGCCGGACGCCTCCGAGGCGACGGTGCCCTGGGTGACGTCGGGGCCGATCACCGTGCCGTCGTGCTCGGCGGCCTCCGCCTCCTGGGTGACGAAGGGGAGTTCGGCTCCGGCCGCCGGGGCGACGTCGGCGGGTGCCGGCGCGGCGGGCTGGTCGGCCTCGTCGGCGTTGGCCATCGCGGTGAACCCGACGGCGCCGAGCAGCAGGGCGCCGGCCGAGGCCGCGCCCGCCACGCGCCACCGCAGACGCGATGGGTCTGGTGCGCTCATGACATTCCCTTCCTGTGGGGGTGGGGGTGGCGGCCCGGCCGCGGGTCCGTTCAGACCCGCAGCCAGACGGCCGTGTCCTGCGGCAGCCGGCCCGCGTCGTCCAGCGGGCCGCTGCTCAGCAGGAGCGTCTCGTGGGGCGGCAGCGGCAACGGCTCCGCCGCCAGGTTGACCGCGCAGACCAGCCGGTGCTCGCGGGCGAAGACCAGGGCGCCCGGCGGGGATTCGAGCCAGGTCAGGTCGCCCGTCGCGGCCGGCCAGGCGCGGCGCAGCCGCAGCGCCGTGCGGTAGAGGGAGAGCATCGAGGCGGGGTCGGCGGCCTGGGCCTCGGCCGTGTACCCAGCCCAGTCGGTCGGCTGCGGCAGCCAGGTGTCCGGGCCGCCGAAGCCGTAGGGCGGCGCCTCGCCCGCCCAGGGCAGCGGCACCCGGCAGCCGTCCCGGCCCGGGTCGATCCCGCCGGACCTGTCGTGCATCGGGTCCACGATCCGCTCGCGCGGGATCTCGGCCTCCGGCAGGCCGAGTTCCTCGCCCTGGTAGAGGTAGACCGAGCCGGGCAGCGCCA
This sequence comes from Streptomyces triticirhizae, assembly GCF_003696235.1. Classification (GTDB taxonomy): domain Bacteria; phylum Actinomycetota; class Actinomycetes; order Streptomycetales; family Streptomycetaceae; genus Streptomyces; species Streptomyces triticirhizae. The sequence goes on along the minus strand of NZ_RFFJ01000142.1, from coordinate 12,467 downwards.
ACGTCAGCAGCGCGGCCGCCCGCGCCCTGCGGGTGCCGAGCGCCAGGTCGGTGGGGGTGCCGAAGCGCTTGGCGGCGAACGAGAAGCTGGTGTCCGTGCGGCCGTAGCGGGTGACCGTGCGGGTGATGTCGTGGTTGGCCAACACCCAGGTGGCCGGCGCGCCGACGCCCGCGTGCGAGGCGAGCGTTCCGTCGATGGAGGCGCGCAGCCGCTCCGGCTCCCAGGGGCAGGACAGGAAGTCGAAGTTGAACGCCGTGTGCAGCTCGTCGGGGCGCAGATAGCGGGCGAAGCGCTCCACGTCGGGCAGCCACAGCTCGGCGATCAGCACGCCGTCGTACTCGTCGGCGACGGCCCGCCAGGAGCGGTAGACGTCGTGCAGCTCGTCCCGGTCCACATAGGGGTGGGCGTCGCCGCGCTCCACGTCGAAGTCGGGGAGTTCGGGGTCCTTGGCGAGCAGCGCCGCCGAGTCGATCCGCACCCCGGCGGCGCCCCGCTCGAACCAGAACCGCAGGATCTCCTCGTGCTCCTGCCTGACCCGTGGGTGCGCCCAGTTGAGGTCGGGCTGCCCGGGCGCGAACAGGTGCAGGTACCAATCCCCCGGGCTGCCGTCCGGGTTGGTGGTACGGGACCAGGCGGGGCCGCCGAACTCCGAGCGCCAGGCGTTGGGCGGCTCGGCGCCTTCGGGGCCGCGCCCGGGGCGGAAGTGGAACAGCTCCCGCTCCGGGCTGCCCGGCGGGGCGGCCAACGCGGCCCGGAACCAGGCGTGTTCGGCGGAGATGTGGTTGGGGACCACGTCCACGATCGTGCGCAGGCCCAGCTCGCGGGCCTCCGCGATCAGCTTCTCCGCCTCCGCCAGGGTGCCGAAGGCGGGGTCGATCGCGCGGTAGTCCGCGACGTCGTAGCCGCCGTCGGCCAGGGGTGAGACATACCAGGGCGTGAACCACAGCGCCTCGACGCCGAGTTCGGCGAGGTAGGGCAGCCGGGAACGGACCCCGGCGAGGTCGCCGGTGCCGTCGCCGTTGCCGTCGGCGAAACTGCGGACATACACCTGGTAGATGGCGGCGGAACGCCACCAGGCGTGAGGGTTGTGCGGCACGGAGGTTTTTCCTTTCGCGTGATCAGCCCTTGAGGCTGCCCGCCGTGAGACCGGCGAGAATATGGCGCTGGAAGATGAGGAAAACCACCACGAGCGGAATGCTCGCCAGCACCATTCCGGCGATCAGCATGTTGAGCGACGTTGTGTCCGCGATGCGCTGGAGATAGACGGTGATCGGCTGTTTCGCCGGATCGGGAAGCACCACCATCGGCCAGAGGAAGTCGCGCCACAGAGCGGTGATCGAGAGGATCGACACAACGGCGATGATCGGCCGCGAGAGCGGCAGAATGATGCGCCACATCGTGGTGAACGCACCAGCACCGTCGATCCGCGCGGCGTCGAGCAGTTCGTCCGGTATCTGGTCGAAGAAGTTCTTCAACACATAGATGTTGAAGGCGTTCGCTGCGGCGGGCAGCCAGACCGCCGCCGGGTTGTTGATGAGGTTGAGCCCGAGGATCGGCACGTCGGTGACCGTGAGGTAGGTCGGGATCAGCAGGGCGGTCGCCGGCACCATCAGCGTCACCAGCATCAGGCCCAGCACGATGTTGCCGAACCTGGGCCTGAGCTTGGAGAGCGCGTAGGCGGCGGGCAGTTGGATGGCCAGGCCGAGCAGCCAGGCGCCGCCGATCAGCACCACGGTGTTCCCGAAGTACTGGGCCAGCTCCAGGCGGTCCCAGGTGTCCGAGTAGTTGCTCGGATGCCATTCCTCGGGAATGTAGGTCGGCGGGTTCCTGGCCACCTCGGCGGAACTCTTCATGCCGCCGGTCACCATCCAGTACAGCGGAATGATGAAGGCCACGGTGAACAGGACGATCGCGACGGAGAAAAGGGACCAGTAGACCAGTCGACCGCGAGGCGTTTTCAGAACGGCGGGACGTACCAGCGTGCGCAACGGAAAGCCTCCCTCAGGTCTGCTGGCTGCGGGTGACCCGCAGGTAGGCGGCGGAGAACACGGCGAGGACCAGCAGCAGAAGCAGACTCATCGCGCTGGCCGCGCCGAAGTTGTTGTAGACGAACGCGTAGCGGTAGATCAGGAGCATGACCGTGACGGTCGAGTCCTCGGGCCCGCCGCCGGTCATGACGAACGGCTCGGTGAAGACCTGCATGGTGGCGATGACCTGAAGCAGCAGCAGCATCAGGATGACGAACCGCGTCTGCGGAATGGTCACGTGCCAGATCCGCCGCAGGATGCCGGCGCCCTCCAGCTCGGCCGCCTCGTACAGCTCGCCGGGGATGGTCTGGAGGGCCGCCAGGTAGATCAGCGTCGCGGTGCCCATGTTGGCCCAGGTCGAGGCGATGACCAGCGAGATCAGCGCCGTGGACGAGGAGTTGGTCCACTCGGAGGTGGGCAGCCCCACGCCGCCGATGACCTCGTTGATCAGGCCGCCCTCGGGCTGGTAGAACCACCGCCACATCAGGGCGACGACCACGGGCGGCAGCATCACCGGGAGGTAGACCAGCACCCGGAAGTAGGCCCTGGCGTGGCGGAACTCGTTGATCAACAGCGCCGTGACGAACGGCACGCCGAACCCGAGCAGCAGCGCGTACAGCGTGAAGAGCGCGCTGTTCCGCCACGCCTTGGCGAAGAGCGGGTCGTCGAGGATGTAGCTGAAGTTCTCCAGCCCGACCCAGCTCGATCCGCGGACGAAGTTCACTTCCTGGAAGCTCAGGACGACGTTGCGGATCGCCGGATACCAGGCGAAGACGGCGAAGACCACGAGCGCGGCGCACAGGAAGCCGTAGGCGGTGACGTGTTCGCCCAGTCGTCGCCGCCGGCCGGTGGGGGTGATCATCTCAGGAGGCGCCGTAGACCCGGTTGACGTCGTCCTCGGCGCGGTCCAGCAGGCCCTGGATGTCGGCGCCCTCGTCCGTCAACACGCCCTGCATCACGTTGTCGAGGATCGCGTAGACCTCCTGGGCCCTCGGCGGCTCGATGTGGCCCTCGACGGTGGGCGCGGCCTCCATGAAGGTCCGCACGTGCTCCACGGGCACGTTGGCGTGCTGCTCCTTCAACGCCTCGACGCTGTCGCGGATCTCGCCCTCGACCCAGATGTCCGGGGTGGGCGGCATCGGCAGGCCGACCGGCAGCTCGTCGGCGGCGGCCTCCTCGATCCGGCGCTCGATCTCGTCGGGGTTGACGAAGCGCCACTGGAGCCAGGTGAGGGCCGCCTCGATCTCCTCCTCGGAGGCGCCGGCGTTGATCATGTAGCCCTCGCCGCCGAGCAGCGTGCCGCCCTGGTCGGGGATGGGGGCCAGGCCGAGGTTCTCGTAGGTGCCGTCGTACTGGCGCACCAGGGTCGGCAGGTTGTCGGGGGCGGCCACGTACATGCCCAGCTGGCCGGCGCCCATCTGCACCATGACGTCCTCGCAGGACCGCATCTGGTCGCTGCCCATGGAGTTGTCCTCCCAGCGCATCGCGCGGAGGTTCTCCAACAGGCGCACGGTCTCCGGGGTGTTGAACGCCGCGCGCCAGCCGTCGCCTTCGGGCTCGGCGACCGCGCCGCCGACGGAGTAGATCTCGGTGGTCAGGTGCCAGCCGCCGGTGTTCTCGGTGGCGCACTCGCCGTATCCGGTGACGCCGCCGCCGAGTTCGGCGATGGCGGCCGAGGCCGCCCTGACCTCCTCCCAGGTGGTCGGGGGCGCGTTGGGGTCGAGGCCGGCCTGCTCGAAGAGGTCACGGTTGTACAGCAGGCCCATGGAGTAGTTGGCGGTCGGGATGCCGTACTGCCGCCCCTCCTCGTCCTGGAAAGCCTCGTGCAACTCCGGTCGTATCTGGTCGAGATGGGGAACGTCCGCGAGATAGTCGGTGATGTCCGCCGCGTAGCCCTGCTCGATGATCCCGGCCGGGTCGGTGAAGTAGACGTAGAAGACGTCCTCCAGATCGCCGCCGGCGACCCGGGTGTTGAACGTCTCGGGGTCCATGAAGCCCTCGTGGGGAACGATGTCGATGTCCGGGTGCTCCGCCTCGAACGCCTCGATCTCGGCGAGGAACACCCGGAGTTCCCGCTCGTCGGTGTTGGGCGGCTGACCGTTGATGTGCAGGGTGACCTTGCCGTCCTCGCCGCCCCCTTCGCCGTCCGAGGAACAGGCGGCCAGCGTGAGAGCGAGAACAGCGGTCGTGGCCAGGCAGCGGCGGGTACGCCGGTATGCGCGACGTGTCATCGGTGACCCCTTCGTGGGCACGGTCGTGAAGTGCCGCACACTCAACCACCGATGGCAGCGTCGCGCAATATTCTGCGCTTAGTTTGCAAAAACGCGACTACTCGCTGATCCCCCGCCGGGGCGCCTGCCCGGTGGACTCCCGCACCACCAGCTCGGGTTCGAAGAGCAGCTCGTCCCGGCCCACGTCGCGCCCGCCGAACTGCGCCACCAGCACCTCGACCGCCGCGCGCCCCATCGCCTCGATGGGCTGCCGCACCGTGCTCAACGGCGGGCTGGTGCTGGTCATCAGGGCGGAGTCGTCGAAGCCCACCACCGACAGGTCATCGGGCACCGAAAGACCGCGCCGCCGCGCCGCCCTGATCGCGCCCAGCGCGATCACGTCGCTGGCACAGATCACCCCGGTCACGCCGCGCTCCAGCAGCGTCGCGGTCGCCGCCTGCCCGCCCTCCAGGGTGTACATCGCCCGCGCCACCCGCTCGCTGGGCAGCTCGCCGCCGCCCGCCTCGGCCGCGGCCCGCGCGGCGGCCAGCTTGCGCTGCGAGGGAATGTGGTCGGCAGGGCCCAGCACCAGGCCGATCCGCTCGTGCCCGAGCGAGGCCAGATGGCGCCAGGCCTGCTCGACGGCGACCGCGTCGTCGCAGGAGACCCGGGGAAAACCGAGCCCCGGCACCGAGGCGTTCATCAGCACCACGGGCAGCCGGCGCTCGGCCAGCAGCCGGTAGTGGTCGTGCGACGCGTCCGCCTGCGCGTAGTGCCCACCGGCGAAGACGACGCCGGAGACCTGCTGTTGGAGCAGCAGGTCGACGTAGTCGGTCTCCTGGATGCCGCCGGGGGTCTGGGTGCACAGCACGGGGACGAGGCCGCGCTGGGCCAGCACCCCGCCGAGCACCTCGGCGAACGCCGGAAAGATCGGGTTCTGTAGCTCCGGCAGGATGAGGCCGACCAACCGGCCGCGTTCGCCGCGCAGTTGGGTGGGGCGCTCGTAGCCGAGCACGTCGAGCGCGGTGAGAACGGCCTGCCGGGTGGCCTCCGAGACCCCCGGCTTTCCGTTGAGGACACGGCTGACCGTGGCCTCGCTGACTCCCACCTTCTGCGCCACCTGGGCAAGTCGTCGCGTCATATCCGCAAGACTAACGCAAAATTGCGCAATTAAATTGCGTGTGCGCTCCAAGCGATCCGCCGGGCCCCCGGCGGCGGCGCCCCGGCGCCCGGCCGGCTCAGGTGTCGATCCGCGACCTGTCCAGGGTAGCGGCGGACGACGCGATGAACTCCCGTCGCGGCGCCACCTCGTTCCCCATCAACAGGCTGAACGCCTCCTCCGCCGCCTCCAGATCGCCGATGTTGATCCGCCGCAGGGTGCGCTTGCGCGGGTCCATCGTGGTCTCGGCCAGCTGGTCGGCGTCCATCTCGCCCAGACCCTTGTAGCGCTGGATCGACTCCTTGTAGCGGACGCCCCGGCGCTCGAAGTCCAGCAGGGTCTGCCGGAGTTCGTTGTCCGAGTAGGTGTAGTGGTACTTCTCCTGCCCGCGCTTCGGGTTGGACAGCTCGATCCGGTGCAGCGGCGGCACCGCCGAGAAGACCCGCCCCTGCTCGACCATCGGCCGCATGTACCGCTGGAAGAGCGTGAGCAGCAGACAGCGGATGTGCGCGCCGTCAACGTCCGCGTCGGCCAGGAAGATCACCCGCCCGTAGCGGGCCTGGTCGATGTCGAAGGTCCGCCCGGACCCGGCTCCTATCACCTGGATGATGGCTCCGCACTCGGCGTTCTTGAGCATGTCGGAGACCGACGACTTCTGGACGTTGAGAATCTTGCCCCGGATCGGCAGCAGCGCCTGGAACTCGCTGTTCCTGGCGAGCTTGGCCGTGCCCAGCGCGCTGTCCCCCTCGACGATGAACAGCTCGCTGCGCTCCACGTCGTCGCTGCGGCAGTCGGCGAGCTTGGCCGGCAGCGCGGAGGACTCCAGGGCGGTCTTGCGCCGCTGCGCCTCCTTGTGCTGACGCGCCGCGATCCGGGTCCTGGCGGCCGCCACGACCTTCTCCAGCACCGCCCTGGCCTGCTGCTTGGCGTCCCGCTTGCCGGAGGTCAGAAACGCCTTCAGCTCCTTGGCGACCACCTGCGCCACGATCCGCGCCGCCGCCGAGGTACCGAGGACCTCCTTGGTCTGCCCCTCGAACTGCGGCTCGGCCAGCCGAACCGTCACGACCGCCGTGAGGCCCTCCAGCACGTCGTCCTTGGCCACGTCGTCCTCGGCCACCCGCAGCAGCTTGGTCGACCGCAGCACCTCGTTGACCGTGCCGCGCAGCGCCCGCTCGAAGCCGGCGACATGCGTTCCCCCCTTGGGGGTGGCGATGATGTTGACGAACGAGCGCACCGTGCTCTCGTACCCCGTGCCCCAGCGGAGCGCCACGTCCACCTCCAGCTCGCGGCGCACCTCGGTGGGGATCATGTGGCCCTGGTCGCCCAGCACCGGCACGGTCTCCTTGAACGTTCCGGAGCCGCGCAGTCGCAACACGTCACAGATCGGCCGGTCGTTGGCCAGATACTCGCAGAACTCGCCGATCCCGCCCTCGTAGTGGAACACCTCCGTGGAGTGCTCCGCGCCGTCGATCCCCCGCTGGTCGCTCACCGCGATCGTCAGCCCCGGCACCAGGAAGGCGGTCTGCCGGGCCCTGGCGTGGAGCGTCTCCAGGGAGAGCCGCGCGTCCCGCAGGAAGATCTGCCGGTCGGCCCAGTAGCGCACCCGGGTACCGGTGCGGGTCCTGGGGATCTTCTTGCCGACCCGCAGCCCGCTGGCCGGCTCGAAGGGAGCGTCGGGGCCCGACTCCGTGAAGATCCCCGGGGTGCCCCGGCGGAAGCTGATGGAGTGCGTCCTGGCGGCCAGGTCCACCTCGACGTCCAGCCGCGCCGACAGGGCGTTGACCACGGAGGCCCCGACGCCGTGCAGGCCGCCTGAGGCGGCGTAGGAGCCGCCCCCGAACTTGCCGCCGGCGTGCAGCTTGGTCATGACCACCTCGACGCCGGAGAGGCCCGTCTTGGGCTCCGTGTCGACCGGGATGCCGCGCCCGTTGTCCCTGACCTCGACCGAGCCGTCCGCGTGGAGCAGCACGTCGATCCGGTCGCAGTGGCCGCCCAGCGCCTCGTCCACGGCGTTGTCGATGATCTCCCAGAGGCAGTGCATCAGCCCCCGGCTGTCCGTGGAGCCGATGTACATGCCGGGGCGCTTGCGCACCGCCTCAAGCCCCTCAAGAACCAGCAGGTGACGCGCGGTGTAGTTGCCCCCCGGATCGGCCCCGGTCAGCAGTGCGGTGGACGGCACGGACGTGTCGGCGGTCACGCGGTTCGCTCCTCGCTGAATTCTGAGATGTGGCGGAGTACCGCTCAGAGGGTACCGAGGCCTAGGAGAGGCGTTGTGCGGCTCCCCGGGAACATCAGGGTAGCCCACAGTCGTTCACGTGTTCGATCGGGTCTGGGGGGTGACGCGTACATCACGTTCCTTTCGGGGCATGAACCCTCTAGGCTCCGGGCACGTCCTCCTGAACGAATACCGACCTCCGGATACACCGAGGTAGCCGGGAACAAAAAGGCGCGACAACGCGTATATGTAAGCGACCACCAGCACCACAGCAATCCGGCACATTCGCCGCCACCGGGCAGCGTCCGGTCATCTCGCTCGGAGCCCTCCGTTCGAGAAGCCGCGAGCGGGAACGTTCTCGGCCTGGTTGGATGTTGTCCCTGGTACGACAGCTCGTCGAGCTAGAGAAGAGGCGACGTGACTACTGTTCTGACCCCCGCGACCCCGCTCACCGCCGGGGACCGCTGCGACCGCTGCGGCGCCCAGGCGTATCTGCGCGTGGTCCTCATCAGCGGCGGAGAGCTGCTGTTCTGCGCTCACCACGGCCGCAAGTTCCAGCCAGAACTCAAGAAGATCGCCGCTGAGATACAGGACGAGACGGAGAAGCTCAACGCGACTCCCGCGAGCGCACAGGAAGAAGAGCGCTGATCTGACGTCTTGACGTCTCCACACCGACGGGCTCGGTCCGGCACGGCCGGACGACGGGCGGTCACCCCCAGCCACCTGGGGTGACCGCCCGTTTCCTCTGTCCGGGAACGCCCGCCCCGGGCCGGGAACGCCCGCCCGGCCCGCCCGGGAACGCGTCAGGGCCGGCCCCGCATCGGTGCGGGGCCGGCCCTGACGCGTTCCCGGAGCTGTACGCGGAGCGTCAGCCCATCAGTCCGTCAGTCCAGATAGTCGCGGAGCACCTGGGAACGCGAGGGGTGCCGCAGCTTGGACATCGTCTTGGACTCGATCTGCCGGATGCGCTCCCGGGTGACGCCGTAGACCTTGCCGATCTCGTCCAGCGTCTTCGGCTGCCCGTCGGTCAGGCCGAAGCGCATCGACACCACGCCGGCCTCCCGCTCGCTGAGCGTGTCCAACACGGAGTGCAGCTGCTCCTGGAGCAGGGTGAAGCTGACCGCGTCAGCCGGCACCACGGCCTCGGAGTCCTCGATCAGGTCTCCGAACTCGCTGTCCCCGTCCTCACCGAGGGGGGTGTGCAGCGAGATCGGCTCCCGGCCGTACTTCTGGACCTCGACCACCTTCTCGGGGGTCATGTCCAGCTCCTTGGCCAGCTCCTCCGGGGTGGGCTCGCGGCCCAGGTCCTGGAGCATCTGGCGCTGCACGCGGGCCAGCTTGTTGATGACCTCCACCATGTGCACCGGGATGCGGATGGTGCGGGCCTGGTCGGCCATGGCGCGGGTGATCGCCTGCCTGATCCACCAGGTCGCGTAGGTCGAGAACTTGTAGCCCTTGGTGTAGTCGAACTTCTCCACCGCGCGGATCAGGCCGAGGTTGCCCTCCTGGATCAGGTCCAGGAACAGCATTCCGCGCCCCGTGTACCGCTTGGCCAGCGAGACCACCAGGCGGAGGTTGGCCTCCAGCAGGTGGTTCTTGGCCCGCCGGCCGTCCTCGGAGATGATCTCCAGCTCGTGCTTGAGCTTTGGCGCGATCTTGTCGGCGCTGGCCAGCTTGTCCTCGGCGAAGAGACCGGCCTCGATCCGCTTGGCCAGCTCGACCTCCTGCTCGGCGTTGAGCAGGGGAACCTTGCCGATCTGTTTGAGGTAGTCCTTGACCGGGTCGGCGGTGGCGCCGGCGGCGGCCACCTGCTGGGCCGGGGCGTCGTCCTCGTCGTCGTCGGAGAGGACGAAGCCCTCGTTCTCCTGCTTGCCCTCGGGCCCCTCCGCCGGAGCGCCGGCGCGGGCGGCGCGCTCGGCCGGCTCGTCGGCGCCGTCCTCCTCGCCCTCAAGGAACTCGTCGACCAGCTCCTTCTTGGGCTCGGTCTTCTTGGCGGCCGCCGTCTTCTTGGTCGGGGCCTTCTTGGCGGCGGCCTTCTTGGCCGGAGCCTTCTTCGCGGCGGCCTTCTTCGCCGCCGCCTTCTTGGCAGGCGCCTTCCTGGCCGCCTCGGGGGCGGCCGAGCCGTCGGAGGGAGCCGGTGGCTCCGTGGCGACGGGGTCGTCAGGAGGGGCCAACGCGGTGGCCTTCTTGACCGGCGCTGTCTTCGCGGCGACCGTCTTGGTCGCGGTGCGCTTGGCCGTCGTCTTCGCGGCGACACTCTTCCTGGTGCGCTTCGGCGCCTCGGCGGCACTCACCATCAGCGTCACGCCCTCCTCGTCGAGGATCTGGTTGAGGCTGCGCAGAACGTTCTTCCACTGGGTTGATGGGATCTGGTCAGCCTCGAAGGCCCGGCGCACATCGTCGCCGGCGATCTGCCCCTCAGCCTTTCCCCGTTCGATGAGCGCCATCACAGAATTGGACTCGGCGATCTCTGCGGGGAGAGTACGGGAAGTGCTGGCCGACACGAACAACCTCTCGGAAACTCTGGGAACGGCTTAGGCCCGCTCGCTGGAAGCGGGGCCACGACCGACGACCGGGGTGTGCCGACGGCCAGTGGCGGTGGAGCCGAGGCCGGACGCTCCGACCACTGCTGCCACCTCTTGGTTCATCGCGCTGCTCCCCGAAGCGTTACGCAGCTTTCACGTGTCCCGAGTCACACCGCACGCTCGACTGTAGCGGGCGAAGGCAAATGCGTCGCCGGAGCCCTGCCTTCAGCGGGCCCGGCGACGTACGCCTCGCGTGTCCTTCCCGGCGCTCGACGAGCCGGGCCGAGGCGTGGCTCAGTGCTCGCGGGGGGCGGGAACGACGTGGTCAGCGCCGGTGGCGGACAGTGCGGTCGGGGCGTCCGAGGAGAAGGTGAGGAGTTGGCGCATCGCCGTCTCGGCCGCCGGCGGCTCGCCGGAGCCGATGGCGTCGACGATCCTCTGGTGGAGCGCGACCGAGGCGTCGGTGGGGTGCTCGCAGCCCGAGGCGGCGCCGCCGGAGACCTGGAGGGCGGAGGCGACGATGCCGGAGAGGTGCTCCAACATCCGGTTGCCGGCGGACCGCAGGACCAGCGCGTGGAACTCGGCGTCCGCGCGGGAGAAGGTCAACGCGTCGCCCTGGGCGAGGGTGTGGGTCATGATGTCCACCATGTCGCCCAGCCGCTGCTGGACTTCGTCGCCGGTGTCGGCGGCTGCCAGCCGCGCGGCGAGCGGCTCGATGGTCAGCCGCAGCTCACACAGCTCGCGACGCTGGTCCTCACGCTGGGGGCCGAACGCGCGCCATTCGATGATGTCGGGGTCGAGGAGATTCCAGTCGCCGACGGGCCGGACGCGGGTGCCGACGTTGGGGCGGGCGCTCACCAGGCCCTTGGCCTCCAGCACGCGCAGCGACTCGCGCACGACGGTGCGGGAGACCTCGAAGCGCTGGCCGATCTCCTCGGGGACCAGCGGCCGGTCGGCACCGAGGTCGCCGGAGACGATCATCTGACCGAGCTGCTGGACGAGTTGGCCGTGCAGGCCACGACCCCGGTTGCCGGCGGCGCGGCGACCGAGTCGGCCCATGTCGGAGTCCCCGCTGTCCCAGGCGGGGGCGTTGGTGGTGCGGGCCGAGCCGGTGGACTCGGCGTAGGAGTAGCGGTCGAACTCGCTCGGCCGGCCGGCAGGGCCGGAGTCGGCGGAACGGGTGGCGGTCATCATGGAGTGCGCAAGGGTAGTCACGCCTCCTTTGTCGGCGGCCCCGCTGGGCACCTTGAGGTCTTTGGTGAAAAGCACACGAAAGGGTGATCGGCGACTCCCGCATAATTGACGTCTAACCGGAAGGAAATGGACTCCCTTGTGCACAGCGCATCAGCGCATCGGTCTCAGGGCGGCACGGCCGCTCGACCGTCCGTTCCGACCGCGTTCCCGATCTCGCCCTCCTCGAACCGCCGTTCGCCAACTGCCCTGCGCACACTGAGGAGTTCACGAGGTGCGAGGCGGCGCCCGATCGGTCGCGCGGCCGCCTCCGTCGTCCTAGCGCCGACCACCGCGCAGGCTCACCAGGGTGTAGCCGCAGAGCAGGACGGCGAGGGAGAGGGCCAGGGCCCAGCCGACGGGCTGCGCGGCAAGCCGCACCGAGGCGGTCAACCAACGGTCCAGGGCCGAGAGCACGGGCAGCGTGGTCAGGGCGGTGAGGCGCTCGGGCAGCCCGTGGAGATCCTGGCCGAGCGGGCTGTTGAGCAGGGCGCGCAGCCCGGGGGCCAGAGCGAGTGGGACGGCGACCACGGCGGCCAGTCCGACCAGCGCGGACCGGAAGACGCCGGCCGCCAACAGTCCCGCCCAGGCGCAACCGACGGAGAGGGCGGCGATGCCGTGGAAGGCTCCGGCCCAGGCGTCGGGGGTGGGGCCCCTGGTGCCGAGCAGCAGGGTGAGGGCGATGGCGTTGACCGCGACCGCCGCGCCGCAGAGCAGGAGTGTGGCGGCACAGGAGACAAGCAACTTGCCGGCGAGCAGGGAGAGTCGGCGTGGCACCTGGCGACTGGCATGGGCCAGCGCCGGGTAGCGGAACTCCTGGCCGAAGGCGAGCGCCCCCAGCAGCCCGGCCGCGATGGCGGCCGGCGGCAGGGGCAGGGGCTCCACCCAGCCGCTGAGCACGCGCTCGGCGGGGTGGGAGCCGGCCCAGGCGAGGGCGACGGCCGAGCCCAGGCCGGCGAGCAGCGCCAGGGCCATGGCCCACCAGCTGGTGCCGACACCCATCCAGCGGCGCAGTTCGTAGCGGAGCGGCCAACTCGGGCCAGGGGGCGGCAGGGCCGGAAGCGGCGGCGGCAGCCCGGGGCGGGCGGCCGGCCGCGCGCC
>NZ_RFFJ01000141.1 GCF_003696235.1 Streptomyces triticirhizae | reverse complement strand
TTCGAGCAGTACCACGTCGACGGAACCAGCAAGAACATCTACGACCCCGTCGCCAACATCACCGCCGCCTGCAACTACGCCGCCGACCGCTACGGCTCCATGGACAACGTCGACAGCGCCTACTGACAGGCGGAGGCGGTCAACAGAAGAAGTACCGGGAACGTGGCCCGTCGCCCGTCCCAGCCCGCCGCCGGTGAGGGTTGGTATGTGGCGGCGGGCCACGACGTTCCCGTGCCGCGCGGGAGACGCGGCGCGGGCGGTGTCTGCCCTGACAGCGGGAGGCTACCCCGTTTTCCGCTCATCTGAGCGTCCGAGTCATCAGACGTGGCGGGCATCACGCGCACAAGCCGCGCGATCACGAGCAAACGGGAACAAGCTCCCCAGCCAACCCCGCGCTCAGACGAGTTCGTTGAGCCGCTGGTCCGCGCGGTCCGGCGCGTAGAGGGACTCGACGACCATGGCCGCAGCGCCCGTCAGGCCGGCGCGCTCGCCGAGGCGCGAGGTGACCACCTGGAGGTAGGCCGTGGTCCTGGGCATCGCCCGCTGGTAGAGGAGTTCCCGCACCCCGGTGAGGAACGAGGGGCCGGCGAGGTCCCCGGCGACCATCAGCACGCCCGGGTTGAGCAGGGTGACCACCGTCGCCAGCACGCCGCCGACCAGGCGGCCCGCCTCGCGCGCCAGGCGCACCGCGTCCGGCTGGCCGATGGTGAGTTGGTCGCGGACGCCGGAGCCGGATGTCGTCGGGATGCCGGCGGCCGTGAGCTGCTCGGCGATGGCCCGGCCGCTGGCCACGGCGGCGAGGCAGCCATAGGAGCCGCAGCGGCACAGCGCCCGGGGATGGTCGCTGAGCCGTATGTGGCCGATGTCACCGGCCGCGCCGTCGAAGCCCCGGTACATCTCGCCGTCCACCACCACGCCGGCGCCGATGCCGGTGGAGACCTTGACCAACAGGAACGCCGAGCAGTCCGGGAAGCCGTGGCGCTGCTCGGCGTAGGCCATGAGGTTGGCGTCGTTCTCGACCAGCACGGGTATCGCCGCGCCGGCCTCGCCCACCTGGGCCGCGAACGCCGCGCGCATCGTCTCCGCGATCGGGTGCCGGTCCCAGCCGGGCATCATCGGCGGCTGGACGACCTGCCCCAGTCCCGCGTCCACCGGCCCCGGGACGGCGAGACCTATGCCACACACCGCGTCTACGGAGACGCCCGCCTTCTCGACGAGCAACGCGAACCACTGGCCGAGCCGTTGGAGCACCTCCTGCGGCCCCTGGCTGATCAGCAGCGCGCCCGAGTGCTCGGCGAGCACGGTGCCGCCGAGGTCGAGGACGGCGGCGCGGGCGTGGCGGGTCTCCAGGTCGGCGCAGAGGACGACGGCGTGGGAGGTGTCGAAGTGCAGCCGGACGGCGGGCCGTCCACCGGTGGGCGCCTCCACGGGGTCGCCGGCGCGCTCCCTGACCCAGCCGGCGCGGAAGAGCTGGTCGAGCCGGCCGCCGACGGTGGATCGGGAGAGGCCGGTGACGCGTTGCAGCTCCCCCCGCGTGGTCGCGCGACCGGTACGGATCAGCCGCAGAAGGTGACCCGCGCTCGACTGGTTCATGCCCGCTGCCTTCCCCTGGGGCGGATATCTCACCCCCCGGAGCTTGTGAAGTAGATATTACAGCGGTACTTTTGCGTGTTAAGTAGACGTAACTCTACGGTACCTTCGACAAAACACCGCGTGCCGTCGTGCCCCCGACGCCGGCGCCACCGTCCATCGGAGATCACGTGGATCGCGCTGACCAGTCCACCAGCCCTCACACAACCGCATACAACGGAGCGCGCCGCGTACTCACGGGGAACTGGGTGGGCGCCTCCACCGTTCCGTCGCGCTCGCTCTATCCGCACCAGTGGAGTTGGGACTCCGCCTTCGTCGCGATCGGGCTCCGGCACCTCTGGCCGCTGCGCGCGCAGCGCGAGCTGGAGACGCTGCTGGCCGCGCAGTGGCAGGACGGGCGGGTGCCGCACATCGTCTTCAACCCCTCGGTGCCGCTGGCCGCGTACTTCCCGAGCCCCGACTTCTGGCGCTCCTCCTCGGAGGGCGCCGGCTGCGGCGCGCCGGCCGGGACGGAGACCTCCGGGCTCGTCCAGCCGCCGGTGCACGCGGTGGCCGCCTGGCTGACGCACCGCGCCGACCCGGCCGCCTCGCACCAACGCGGGTTCCTGCGGCGGGTCTACCCACGCCTCGTCGCCTGGCAGCGCTATCTGACCGGCGCCCGCGACCTGGGCGGGCACGGGCTGGCGTCGATCGTCCACCCCTGGGAGTCGGGGATGGACAACAGCCCGTGCTGGGACCCGCCGTTGTCCCGGATCGACCCCGTCGGCAGCGACACGTTCCACCGCGCCGACCTGCACCACAGCCGGCCCGCCGACCGCCCGACCGACCTGGACTACGGCCGCTACGTTCGGCTGGCGGAGAACTACCGCGACCACGGGTACCGGGACCGGGACTGCGGCCACCCGTTCGCCGTGGAGGACCCTGCGGTCAACGCGCTGCTGATCCTCTCCGAGCACGCCCTCGCGGAGATCGCCGGCGCGCTGGGGCTCGACCCGAGCGATCATCTGGTGCGCGCCGAGGAGTTGACGACCGCGCTGGTCAAGCGGCTGTGGCACGCGGAGTCCGGACAGTTCCTCGCGCACGACGTGATCGCCGACGAGCCCATCGCCGAGCACAGCGCGGCGGGGCTGATCCCGCTGGTGCTCCCCGGGCTGCCGGAGGAGACGGTGCGCGCCCTGGTCGCGACGGCCACCGGCCCGCGCTTCGGCCTCGGCGTCAGCACCCGGATGGTGCCCAGCTACGACCTGACCGGCCACGCCTTCGACCCGGCCCGCTACTGGCGCGGCCCGGCCTGGTTCAACGTGAACTGGCTGGTCGAACGCGGCCTGCGGCGCCACGGCGAGCTGGCGCTGGCCAACGAGCTGCGCGCCAACCTGACGCATCTGGCGGCCACTTCGCGGTACGCCGAGTACGTCGACCCGGTCACGGGCGAGGCGCGCGGCACCCGCGACTTCAGCTGGACGGCCGCCGTCACCATCGACCTGCTGGCCGAGCCGCCCCTGACGGCCGGCGGCCTGCTGCCCGCGCCGCACCACGACGAGCAGCGGCTCGTTCCCGTTCCCGTCGACTGAACGCCGGCCGCCCGGCCGCCCACGCGCGCCCCCGCGCGCCCCGCGAAGTTCGGCCAACTTCATCCAAGTTCATAAGGACCAAAGGAGTCGCGGTGATCCCGACGCACCACTGTCTGCTCGTCCAGGACGGCACGTTCGCCGCCGTCGGCGAGGGCGGTGACATCACCGGCGAGCGGGGCGCGAGCCCCGACGGGCTGTTCGCGCGTGACGCCAGGCACCTCAGCCGCTGGCAGCTCACCGTGGACGGCGCCGCCCCGACCGTGCTGGTGCCGACGCCGACCGGCCCCACCGGCGCGGCCCCGGCCCGCGCCACCGCCGTGCTCACCCAGCCGGCCGGCCGCACGGACACGCCCGCGCTGACCCTCTTCCGCGAACAGACCGTGCGCGAAGCGGAGTTGACGGACCACATCCGGATCAGGGGCAACGGCTCCCGGCCGGTCACCGTGCTGCTGGCGCTGACCGTGGACGCCGACTTCGCCGACCAGTTCGAGCTGCGTGACGACCACCGCTGGTACCAGAAGCCGCACGCCGTGCGCACCCGTCAGAAGCTCGACGACGGCGTGGAGTTCGGCTACCGGCGGCGCGAGTGGCACTCCCGGACGGTGGTGACCGCCGCGCCAGCGCCCGACGCCGTGGAGGAGACCGGCAGCGGCGCGCGCCGGCTGTGCTGGCGGATCGAGCTGCCGCCGCACGGCAGCACCACGCTGCGGCTGCGCGTCACGGCGCACCCGCACGGCGCGGCCGAGCCGGCCGGCGAGGCGCCGGAGCCGCGTCGCGTCCCGTTCGGCGAGGGCGCGTTGGGGCGGGCCTGCGCCCAGGGCGACGCCGACCTGGCCGCGCTGCGACTGGCGGCCACCGGGCCCGAGGGCGAGGCGCTGCGGGTGCCGGCGGCGGGGGTGCCGTGGTTCCTGACGCTGCTGGGCCGCCACGCGTTGATCACCTCGCTGCTGACCCTGGACAGCCACCCCGAGCTGGGCCACGACACCCTGCTGGCGCTGGCGGCGACCCAGGCCACGGACGAGGCGCCGGAACGTATCGCCCAGCCCGGCAAGATCGTGCACGAGGTCCGCCACGGCGAACTGGCGCACTTCCAACAGGTCCCCTACGCCCGGTACTTCGGCTCCGTGGACGCCACGCCGCTGTTCCTGGTGCTGCTGGGCGCGCACGCCGAGCGGACCGGCGACGACAAGCTGGCGCACCGCCTGGAGCGGCACGCGCGGGCCGCCGTCTCCTGGATGTTCGACCACGGGGGCCTGGCCGAGCACGGCTATCTGCGCTACCGCGCCGACGAGGGCGGGCTGGCCAACCAGAGCTGGAAGGACTCCCCCGACGCGATCTGCTTCCCCGACGGCACCCCGGCGCGCGGCGCCATCGTGGCGGCGGCGCCCCAGGGCTACGCCTACGCCGCGCTGCGCCACGCCGCCGAACTGGCCGGCTCCGTCTGGGCCGACCCGGCCTGGGCCGAGCGACTCGCCGACGCCGCCGACGCGTTGCGAGAACGTTTTCTGGCCGACTTCTGGCTGCCCGAGGCCGGGTTCACCGCCCTGGCCCTCGACGGCGAGGGCCGCCGCGTGCCGACGCTCGGCTCGGACGCCGGGCATCTGCTGTGGACCGGCATCCTGGACGCGGCGCGGGCCGAGGCGGTCGGGGAACGGCTGCTGTCGCCCGCGTTCTTCTCCGGCTGGGGCGTCCGCACGCTGGCCACCGGCCAGGACGCCTACCACCCGCTGGCCTACCACCGGGGCGCGGTCTGGCCGCACGACAGCGCGATCGCCGCGCTCGGGCTGGCCCGGCACGGCCAGCACCAGCGGGCCCGCACGCTGGCCGAGGGGCTGCTGGCCCTGGCCGCCGCCCACGACTACCGGATGCCGGAGGTCATCACGGGACACGGCAGCGACGACCACCCGGCGCCCGTGCCCTACCCCCACGCCTGCTCCCCGCAGTCCTGGGCGGCGGCCACCCCGTTCGCCCTCCGCGAGGCCCTGGCCGGGCTGGCCACCGACGCCGAGGTGTGAGCGGCTGAGCCGCCGGCGGCAGCCGGCGGCGTCAGGTGGGACAGGTCCAACTCCGCGACGGGATACGGACGTTCGGGCGGCAGCAGCGCGGCGGCCCGGTCGAGGTCCCCGGCGCGGACCAGGGCGTGGACCTCGTGGGCGAGCGGGGTGACGTCACGGATGCCGACGATCCACTCGTCGGCGTAACGCGCCACCGCCTCGCCCGCCAGGCCGAGTTGGAGGGAACGGTGGCCCAACGGGCGCAGCCGCAGATCGCGTTCGGGGTCCCACTGGACGCGGGTCGGGGCCGCGCGCAGGGCGGCCCGCCAGGCGTCGCGGTCCGCGTGGACGGCCGGGTCGAAGTGGGAGAGCGCGGCGTGGCGCAGCGCCCAGGCGAGGCCGGCGCGGCTCATCTCGACGGCCAGCACCGTCTCCTGGCCCGGCTTGGTGCCCCAGCCACAGCGGTACATCATCCACCGGAAGGACGGCTTGATCCAGGTCATCCGGTCCCGCTTCCACCCGCCCGGAAACCGCCCGTCGCGGGCGGCCGGCAGGCCGATGCCCGGCCCGTAGGCCTGGTAGACGGTGACGGTCTCCTCGGTGTACACCGCGCGAATCTCCCGCGTGGGAACGGTCGTTGACATGCCGTGGATGCTCCCGCGCGCGCCCGGCCCCCGGCAACGCCTTTCCGCCGCAGGCCCCGGCTCACGCGCCACCTACGCGGCGGCGCGTGGCAGCCCGAAGTGGTCGACGGCGCGCCGGGCGACCTCGCCCGGGGCGAGGTGGGTGTTGTCGATCCGCAGATACGCGGGGCAACCGTCGAACTCCTCGCGGGAGTTGAGCCGGTGCGCGGCGTCCGCCTCCAGCAGGTGCCGCCGCGACCAGGCCAGGTCGCGCTTGGACGGCTTCGCCGCGAGGCGGTCGGCTCCGGAGTTCCTGCGGAGCCGCTCGTCGAGGTCCGCCTCCAGTTCGAGGAGGAGCACCCGCCCGCCCCGCCGTTCGAAGGGCTCCGCGTACTCCCGCACCAGGCGCTCGTCCCCCAGGTCGTCGAAGTCCCAGACATAGGTGAACACCAGGCCCGGCAGCTCGCTCGCCGCGACCTCCTCGACCAGCCGCCGCCTGAAGCCGCCCACCAGCCGCTGGAACGGCGGCGAGCCGAACGCGAAGAACGGCAGGACCGGCTCGATGGTGAGGTGGTTGTGCAGCACCGGCATCCCGGTCAGCCGAGTGATCTCGTTCCCCACCGTCATCTTCCCGACCGCCGGCGGCCCCACCACGAACAGCAGGGTGGGGACCCGCTGCCGGTCCGGCGAGACAGAACACCTAGCCACCCGAGGTGGCCAGTTCCGCGTCCGCGCCGATCGTGGCGACCGCGTTCGGGTCGTCGAGCCAGCCGTCGGGGAGGGTGACCCGGTTGCGGCCCGAGGTGCGGCCCCTGGGGCCGTCCGCGCCGGCCGGCCAGGGCTGGTCGAGGTCCAACCGGTCGAGCAGCGAGGCCAGTTCGTCGAGCGAGCCGGCGACGGCCAGCGCCCGCCGCAGGTCGGAGCCGACCGTGAAGCCCTTGGTGTACCAGGCGACATGCTTGCGGAAGTCGATCACCCCGCGCGCCTCGTCCTCCTGCCACTCGCCCAACAGCCGGGCGTGCCGCAGCATCACCTCGGCCACCTCGCGCAACGAGGGGCGCGCATAGGTCGGTTGGCGCCCCGTCGTCAGCGCGTCGAACGCCGCGACCAGGTCGGCGAAGAGCCAGGGCCGGCCCAGGCAGCCGCGCCCGACGACCACCCCGTCGCAGCCGGTCTCCCGCACCATCCGCACCGCGTCGTCCGCCGACCAGATGTCCCCGTTGCCCAGCACCGGGATCTCGGGCACGGCCTCCCTGAGCCGGGCGATCGCGGACCAGTCGGCCTGGCCGCCGTAGTGCTGGGCGGCGGTGCGGCCGTGCAGCGCGATGGCGGTGACGCCCTCGTCCACCGCGATCCGGCCGGCGTCGAGATACGTCAGGTGGTCGTCGTCGATGCCCTTGCGCATCTTCATGGTGACCGGCAGCCCGCCCGCGTTGCCGACGGCGGCGCGCAGGATGGCGCGCAGCAGCGGCCGCTTGTACGGCAGCGCGGAGCCGCCGCCCCTGCGGGTCACCTTGGGAACGGGGCAGCCGAAGTTGAGGTCGATGTGGTCGGCCAGGTCCTCGTCGGCGATCATGCGGACGGCGCGGCCCACCGTCTCGGGGTCGACCCCGTAGAGCTGGATCGAACGCGGCCTCTCGGTCGCGTCGAAGTGCACCAGCCGCATGGTCTTGGCGTTGCGCTCCACCAGCGCCCTGGTGGTGATCATCTCGCTGACGAACAGGCCGCGCCCGCCGGAGAACTCGCGGCAGAGCGTGCGGAACGGCGCGTTGGTGATCCCGGCCATGGGCGCCAGCACCACGGGCGGGTCCACCGCGTGCGGGCCTATCCGGAGCGGCTGGGACATCGGGCGTTCCTCACTGGGACGATCTCGGGTGGTGCCGGTCGTGGGGGCCGGGCCCCCCGGGGGGCCCGCCCCCCCCCCCCCGGGGGGGGGGGGGGGGGGGGGGGGCCGCGGGGGGGGCCCCCCCCCCCACGACCACGGGCGGTGCCGTGGGGTTCAGCAGCCGACCAGGCGGGCGGCGAGGTAGCCCTCCACCTGGTCGAGGGAGACCCGCTCCTGCTTCATGCTGTCCCGCTCGCGGACGGTGACCGCGTTGTCCTCCAGGGTGTCGAAGTCGATGGTCACGCAGAACGGCGTGCCGATCTCGTCCTGGCGGCGGTAGCGGCGGCCGATGGCGCCGGCGTCGTCGAACTCGATGTTCCAGTCGCGGCGCAGCGCGGTGGCCAACTCCTTGGCCTTGGGGGACAGTTGCGGGTTGCGGGAGAGCGGCAGCACGGCGACCTTCACCGGGGCCAGCCTCGGGTCGAAGCGCATCACGACGCGCTTCTCCATCTTGCCCTTGGCGTTGGGGGCCTCGTCCTCCCAGTAGGCGTCGAGCATGAACGCCAGCATGGTGCGGCCCACGCCGGCCGCCGGCTCGATGACGTAGGGGGTCCAGCGCTCGCCGGCCTCCTGGTCGAAGTAGCTGAGGTCCTGGCCCGACGCCTTGGCGTGCGCGCCGAGGTCGTAGTCAGTGCGGTTGGCGACGCCCTCCAGCTCACCCCACTCGGAGCCGGCGAACCGGAAGCGGTACTCGATGTCGGCGGTCCGCTTGGAGTAGTGGGAGAGCTTCTCCTTGGGGTGCTCGAACCAGCGCATGTTCTCCTCGGTGAGGCCGAGGTCGCGGTACCAGTTCCAGCGCTGCTCCATCCAGTAGACGTGCCACTGCTCGTCCTCGCCCGGCTTGACGAAGAACTCCATCTCCATCTGCTCGAACTCGCGGGTGCGGAAGATGAAGTTGCCCGGCGTGATCTCGTTCCGGAAGGACTTGCCCATCTGCGCGATGCCGAACGGCGGCTTGCGGCGCGAGGTCTGCTGGACGGCGGCGAAGTTGGTGAAGATGCCCTGCGCGGTCTCCGGCCGGAGATAGGCCACGGAGGCCGAGTCCTGGGCCGGGCCGAGGTGGGTGGCGAGCAGCCCGGAGAACTGCTTGGGCTCGGTGAACGCGCCCTTGTTGCCGCAGTTGGGGCAGTTCACGTCGGCCAGGCCCTGCGCGGGCAGGTGCCCGTGCTTGGCCTCGTACGCCTCCTCCAGGTGGTCGGCCCGGAACCGCTTGTGACACGAGGTGCACTCGGTGAGCGGATCGGTGAAGGTGGCGACATGGCCCGAAGCCTCCCAGACCTCGGTGGCCAGGATGACCGAGGAGTCGATCCCCACCACGTCGTCGCGCGAGGTCACCATGGCCCGCCACCACTGGCGCTTGATGTTCTCCTTCAACTCGACGCCCAGAGGGCCGTAGTCCCAGGCGGCGCGCTGTCCGCCGTAGATCTCACTGCTGGGGTAGACGAAGCCACGGCGCTTGCTGAGGCTGACGATAGTGTCGATCTTGTCGGCGGCCACGGTGCTCTCTTCAGGACGAGGGGAGACAGGGAATTGCCTCAGGTTACCGGCGCCTCCCAGGGCGGCGGCAAATCGGTTGCCGGGTACCGGCCGTCGGGGCATTCCGGGGGTGCTTGGGGGCGCTTGGGGAACATCGCGCGGAAGTTCCGTTTCGCACGGAGATCACTTTCGTTCACCCACATGACCCATTTGACAACCGTTTCCATCTAACTTGAAAATGGCTGTCATGACCGGACGACGCCGCTCGCGCACCCGAATAGCCATCGCCGCCCTCGCCGCCTCCAGCCTGCTGGGGCTGACCGGCTGCGGCCTCCTCGACGACGAGAACGGCGGGGGTGACGGGGGCGGCGACTCGTCCGACGGCACCCTGGACGTGGTCGCCTCCTTCTATCCCATGGCCTATCTCGCCGAGCGGATCGGCGGCGAGCACGTCTCCGTCACCACCCTCACCGAGCCCGGCGTCGAGCCGCACGACCTGGACATCTCCCCGCAGCAGACCGCCGCCGTCGCGGACGCCGAGGTCGTCGTCTACCTCAGGGGCCTCCAGCCCGCCGTGGACGAGACCGTGGAGCAGTCGGCCACCGGCGAGGTCGCCGACGCGACCCACTTCACCTCCCTGGAGAGCCACGAGCCGGCGGACGAGCACGAGGACCACGCCGAGGACCACGGGGAGGAGGGCGAGGAGGGCCACGACCACGGCGAGGAGTCCGGCGAGGAGTCCGGCGAGGAGGGGCACGACCACGAGCACGAGCACAGCCACGACATCGACGGCCTCGACCCGCACCTGTGGCTGGACCCGGTGAAGTACGCGCAGATCGCCGAGGGCGTGGGCGCGGCCCTGACCAACGCCGACCCGGACAACATGGCCGACTACGAGCGGAACACCGCCGCTCTGGTCGAGGAACTGCGGGCGCTGGACGAGGAGTTCGCCGAGGGCCTCGCCGAGGTCGAGGGCGGCACGTTCATCACCACGCACTCCGCGTTCGGCTATCTCGCGGCCCGCTACGGGCTCCACGAGGAGTCGATCACCGGACTCGACCCGGAGTCCGAGCCCAGCGGGGCGCGGATGCGGGAGCTGCGCGAGATCGCCGAGCGGGACGGGGTGACCACGGTCTTCTTCGAGACCCTGGTCAGCGACGAGACCGCCCGCACCCTCGCGGACGACCTGGGCCTGGAGACGGCGGTGCTCGACCCGCTGGAGGGAATCACCGAGGACTCCCCCGGCGCTGACTATCCCGAGGTCATGCGCGCCAACCTCGCCGCCCTCCGGGAGGCGCTCGGCGCCGCCTGACCCTGCCGACGGCCGCCCCCGGGCGGGGACGGCCGCCATCCCCCATCGTGAGAAGCACACCGCAGGTGACAGGCACATCGCGGGAAAGCAAGGAAGCCGAGGCGAGACCATGGAGCGCGAGGCCGGACCCGAGCCCGTCACAGAGCTGGACGAGGTGACCGCCGAGCTGGGCGGTCGGACCGTGCTGCGCGGTGTCAGCCTGACGGTCGGGCGCGGCGAGGTGGTGGCGCTGCTGGGCGCCAACGGCTCGGGCAAGTCCACCGTCGTGCGGGCCGTCGTCGGGCAGGTGCCCGTCACCGGCGGCGGGCTGCGGCTCTTCGGCCATCCGGTGCGGAGCTTCGGGGACTGGTCGCGGGTCGGCTACGTTCCGCAGCGCTCCACGGCGGCCGGCGGCGTTCCGGCCACCGTGCGGGAGGTGGTGGCGGCCGGGCGGCTGGCGCGGCGGCGGCTGCGCCCGCTGCGGCGGGCCGACCGGGCCGCCGTGGACCGGGCGATCGAACGGGTGGGGCTCGCCGAACGGGCCGGGGAGCCGGTGGACGCGCTCTCCGGCGGGCAGCACCAGCGGGTGCTGATCGCGAGGGCGCTGACCGCCGAGCCCGAGCTGTTGATCATGGACGAGCCGCTGGCCGGCGTCGACCTCGACAGCCAGCGGGTGCTTGCCGAGACCCTGCGTACGCAGGTCGAGGGCGGGGCGTCGGTGCTGCTGGTGCTGCACGAACTGGGGCCGCTGGCGCCGTTGATCGACCGGGCGGTGGTGCTCGGCCACGGGCGGGTCGAGCGCACCGTGGACCGGCCGGCGCTGCTGCCGGAGGGCAGCCACCCGTGCCACCCGGCGGACGAGCTGGAGCCCTCGGCCGAACCCACCCTCCAGACCGGAGTCCTGTGATGAGCGGCACCACCATGACCAGCACGCTCGCCAGCTCGGGCGTCCTCGAACTCCTCGACTACCCCTTCATGCGACGGGCGCTGCTGTCCGCGCTGTTGATCGGCCTGGCGGCGCCGGCCGTCGGGATCTATCTGGTGCAGCGGCGGCAGGCGCTGCTCGGCGACGGCATCGGGCATGTCGCGCTGACCGGCGTCGCGCTGGGCTTCCTGCTGAACGCGAACCCGGTGTGGATGGCGGTCGCCGTCTCGACGGTGGGCGCGGTGGCCATGGAGCTGCTGCGCTCCTCGGGCCGGGCGCGGGGCGACGTGGCGCTGGCGATGCTCTTCTACGGCGGCATGGCGGGCGGCGTGATGATCGTCAACCTGGCGCCGGGCGGCTCGACGGCCAACCTGACCTCGTTCCTGTGGGGCTCGGTCACCACGGTCTCGCCGGACGACATTGTCGCGATCATGCTGCTCTCGGCGCTGGTGCTGCTGGTCACGCTCGGCCTGCGGCGGCAGCTGTTCGCGGTCTGCCAGGACGAGGAGTTCGCCCGGGTCACCGGGCTGCCGGTGCGGGCGCTCAACCTGCTGCTGGCGGTGACGGCGGCGGCCACGGTCACGGTGGCGATGCGGGTGGTGGGGCTGCTGCTGGTGAGCGCGCTGATGGTGATCCCGGTGGTGGCGGCGCAGCAGGTCAGCCGGGGCTTCGCGACGACGCTGGCGCTGGCGGTGACGTTCGGCGTGGTGGTCTCGCTGGCCGGGACGACCACCTCGTACTACGCGGACGTGCCGCCGGGCGCGACGATCGTGCTGCTCGCGATCGGGCTGTTCGCCGTGGTCTCGCTGCTGGCGCTGCCGCTGGCCAGACGCCGGGCGCGGCGGGGCGGCGGAGGTCGCGGGGGCGCTGCGACGAAGCGGCCGGCGGAACCCGTGCCGGCTGGGCGTCCTTAGCCGGTCGGCGAGGGGCTACCCTGGGCCGGCAGGGGATGCGCGGGCTCGCGGAGCGGCGCGAGTGCGAGATGGCGCGAGGAAGTGCGAGCGCCCTGAAGGCCCCTGAGGAACACGGCAGGGAGGTACCCGTGGGGACGGCAGAACCGCCGGTTCGCGGACGTTCGACCCGGCAGCGCGCGGCGGTGGCCGCCGCGCTCGCCGACGTCGACGAGTTCCGCAGCGCGCAGGAGCTGCACGACATGCTCAAGCACCGGGGGGACTCCGTCGGGCTGACCACCGTCTACCGCACCCTCCAGTCGCTCGCCGAGGCGGGCGAGGTGGACGTGCTGCGCACCAACGAGGGCGAGGCCGTCTACCGCAGGTGCAGCACCGGGGACCATCACCACCACCTGGTCTGCCGCTCCTGCGGCAAGGCCGTCGAGGTGGAGGGGCCGGCCGTGGAGCGCTGGGCGGACGCGATCGCCCGCGAGCACGGCTTCGTGGACGTGGACCACACGCTGGAGGTCTTCGGCACCTGCGACGACTGCGCGGGCGGACACCGCGACGGCGGGACGCCGTAACGGCGGGACACCGACGTGGAGTCGGCGCCACGCCCGTCGCGTGTTCAGCGGGGCTGACGGCTGTCAGCGGGGCTGGTGCGTGTGCGTGCCGCCGGTGGCGTGGGCCTCGTTGGGGATCGCGCCGCCGAAGCGGCGGTCGCGGGAGGCGTACTCCACACAGGCCTGCCACAGGTTGCGGCGGTCGAAGTCGGGCCACAGGACGTCCTGGTAGACCATCTCCGCGTAGGCGCTCTGCCAGATCAGGTAGTTGGACGTCCGCTGCTCGCCCGAGGGGCGGAGGAAGAGGTCCACGTCCGGCATGTCCGGGTGGTACAGGTAGCGCGCGACGGTCTTCTCGTTGATCCGCTCCGGGTTGAGCCGCCCCTCCCGCACGTCCCGGGCGAGCCGGGTGGTGGCGTCCACGATCTCCGCGCGGCCGCCGTAGTTGACGCACATGTAGAGCGTCATCGCGTCGTTGTCGCGGGTGACGTCCTCGGCGTGCTTCAGCTGGTTGACCACGGACTTCCACAGCCTGGGCTCGCGGCCGGCCCAACGGACCCGCACGCCCAGCTCCTTGAGCTGCACGGTGCGTCGGGCGATCACGTCCCGGTTGAACTCCATCAGGAAACGCACCTCGTCGGGCGAACGCTTCCAGTTCTCGGTCGAAAAGGCGTACAGCGAGAGGTTCTTGACGCCCAGCTCCAGACAGCCGGCCACCACGTCGAGCACCACGGACTCGCCGATCTTGTGCCCCTCGGTGCGCGGCAGCCCGCGCTCCTTGGCCCAGCGGCCGTTGCCGTCCATGACGATCGCCACATGGCGCGGGATCAGCTCGGACGGCAGCCGGGGCGGGCGGGCCCCGCTCGGGTGGGGGTCGGGGGCGCGATAGTCGCGACGCTGCCGGGACAGTATTCCGCGGCGGCTCATGGGGCACTCCAGTGGTCGGACGGTCCTGTCGGGAGCGTATCCCCTCCCGCGCCGCCCGATCGAACCCGGCGAGGGGCCGTCACGCCCCCGGCGCGAACCCGGCGCGAACCCGGCGCGAGGCCCGCGCCCCGGCGCGGGCGCGCCGGCCCCCGTTCACGCCTTGTGGACGAACCGCAGGGAACGCAGGCCCCGTTCGAGGTGCCAGTGCAGATAGGCGGAGACCAGTCCGCTGCCCTCCCTGACGTGGCGGGCCTCGGCCGCGTCGGCGGTCTCCCAGTCCCCGGTGAGCAGCGCGCCCAGCAACAGCAGGGCCTCGGGCGAGGGCACCACGCTGCCGGGCACCCGGCAGTCCACGCATATCGAGCCGCCGGCGGCCACCGAGAAGAACCGGTTGGGCCCCGGCAGCCCGCACCGCGCGCAGTCGGCGAAGCTGGGCGCGTAGCCGCCGACCGCCAACGAGCGCAGCAGGAAGGCGTCCAGCACGAGCCCCGGCGCGTGCTCCCCGGCGGCCAGGGTCCGCAGTCCGCCGACCAGCAAGAGGTACTGCTGGACGTTGGGCTCGCCCTCGTGGTCGGTGAACCGTTCCGCCGTCTCCAGCATCGCGGTACCGGCGGTGTAGCGGGCGTAGTCGGCGACGATGGAGCGGCCGTAGGGGGCGATCGACTCGGTCTGGGTGCACAGCGGCAGGCCGCGCCCGACCAGCGCGCTGCCCCGGGCGAAGAACTGCACGTCGACATGGCTGAACGGTTCGAGCCGCGCGCCGAACTTGGACTTGGTCCTGCGCACCCCGCGCGCCACCGCCCGCACCCGGCCGTGCCCCCGGGTGAGCAGGGTGATGATCCGGTCTGCCTCGCCCAGCTTCTGGGTGCGCAGCACGATGCCGTCGTCGCGGAACAGGCTCATGCCGCCCATTGTCGCGCGGCGCGGCGGGGACTCCGGGGGCCGGGCGGCGGGGGACTTCGGGGGGCCGGGCGGCGGGGGCGGGGGCCGGGGCCCGTTCAGCGGACGTCGGCCGCGCGGCGGGGCCGCGCTTCGGCGATGGTGAGAGGGTGAACCGCCGCCTCGTCCGGGCCCGCCCGCGCAGCGAGCGGGCGACGGAGTCCGACGTTCCCGCGCTGGAACCGCCGATCACGGTGGGGCGCTGGAACGTCTCCTGGATTCTGCCCGCGTTGCTGCTGGTCGCCGTGGTGGTGGTCGACTGGAACGCGTCCGAGCACCTGCGGATCGTCACCTGGATCGGGCTGGTGCCGGTGTTCGCGGCCGTGACGTGCGGGCTGTGGACCACGGTCGGCTTCGGGGTGGCGACCCTGGTGATGGTGGGGCTGCTGGAATGGTCGCTGAACCACCGCTATGCGATCGGCCTCAGCGACCTGCTGCTCGTCGTCACGGCGTGCGTGCTCTCGGTGCTCGCCTCCGGGCTGCGGGTGCGGGCCTACCGCCAGGTGCGGCAGTTGGAGGACGCGGCGCAGGCCACCCGGCTCGCGGTGCTGCGGCCCATCCCGGCGCGGATCGGCGGGGTCGAGACGGCCAACGTCTATCTGGCGGCCGAGCGCGCGGCCAAGGTCGGCGGGGACTTCTTCGACGTGCAGCCGACCCCGCACGGCGCCCGGGTGCTGCTGGGCGACGTGCAGGGCAAGGGCACCAGCGCGGTGGACGCGGCGGCGGCGCTGCTGAGCGCCTTCCGCGAGTCCGCCTACTACGAGGCGGACCTGGCGGTGGTGGCCGGGCGGCTGGAGAGCCGGATGCGGCGGCAGAACCACTATGTCTCGCTGCTCGGCGAGCGCGGCGAACGGTTCGCCACGGCGGTCCTGGTGGGGCTGCCCGTCGAGGACCGGGGATGGCTGGAGATGGTCAACTTCGGCCATGCCGCGCCGCTGGCGATCACCCGGGAGCGGGTCTGGGAACTCCCGGAGGGGGAAGGGGCGCCGCTGGGCCTGACGGAGCTGACGGGCGCGCTGCCGCCGGTGCGGCGGGTGGCGTTCCCGGCGGAGGCCAGCCTGCTGCTCTACACGGACGGGGTCAGCGAGGCGAGGGACCGGCGCGGCCGGTTCCTCTCGGTGATCGACGAGTTTCGGGGGGCCTCGGACACCGCTCCGCAGGCGCTGGTGGCGCGGTTGGAGGATGCGGTGCTGCGGCACGCCGGCGGCAGGCTCACCGACGACACGGCGATCCTCGCGGTGCGCCGGGACCCCGACCCGCCGCCCGAGGGCCTGGCGCTGGAGTGACCAACGGCCGTCGCCCGCCGGGACGTCGCCCGCCCCCGCCCACGGCGGGGCCGCGCCGTGGGCGGGGGGCGGGGCCGCGCCGTCTCGGAGCCGGGGCCGCGCGGTCTCAAAGCCGGGGCGGCGCCGTCGGCGGCGCCGTCTCGGAGCCGGGGCCGCGCATCCGAGAAGCGGCCGCGCCGCTCGCCTGCCGCCCGTGGCGAGAGAACTACCCGGGGTGATGAGCCGGTGGGTGGGGCGGCTACGCTCCTGGCCATGTCAGCTG
>NZ_RFFJ01000140.1 GCF_003696235.1 Streptomyces triticirhizae | reverse complement strand
CGTCCGACGCGCTGAGCGATCGGACGCCCCAAAAGGCGCAGTGACCTGCACACTCCCGGAGAGCCGGGAACGGTGACAGGTCAGGCCTTCTTGGTCTCCCAGAAGATCTTGTCGATCTGGGCGATGTAGTCGAGGGCCTTCTGGCCGGTCGCCGGGTCGGTCGAGCCCTTGGCCGCGCTCAGGGCCTTGAGGGTCTCGTTGACCAGCTGGTGCAGCTCCGGGTACTTCTCGAAGTGCGGCGGCTTGAAGTAGTCGCTCCAGAGCACCGAAACGTGATGCTTCGCCAGCTCGGCGCGCTCCTCCTTGATGACGGTGGCGCGGGCCCGGAAGTGAGGGTCGTCGTTGGCCTGGTACTTCTCCTGGATGGCCTTGACCGACTCGGCCTCGATCCGGGCCTGGGCCGGGTCGTAGACGCCGCACGGCAGGTCGCAGTGCGCGCTGACCCTGACCTTGGGGGCGAACAGGCGGGAAAGCATAGAGCTGTCCTTCCTCGTGATCGTCTTCTCCCGGGCGAGGTTACTCCGTGCAGGGGCGGTTTTCTCGGCCGACCCGGGGCGTTCCCGGGGGCTTAGGCCAAAAGTCCGGTGCCCCGCTGGGGCCGGGGGCGGAGCGCGGCGGGGCCGCTCGGGAGGGGAGGATGGTCCGACGGGGGAGGCCACCGACATGCGATCACCGGAGGGAACGGGGACCATGGCTCAGGGACGACGAGTGAGGGTGCGATGAGGTTTGGGCTCGCCGAGGTCTACAACCCCTCGATGCTGCCTACCCTCTGCCCCGGCGACCAGTTGCTGCTCGCCTACGGGGCGCGGGTGCGTCCCGGGCATGTGGTGGTGCTGCGTCACCCGTTCCAACACGACCTGCTGATCGTCAAGCGCGCCGCGGAACGGCGCGAGGGCGGCTGGTGGGTGTTGGGGGACAACGCCCAGGTGACCAACGACAGCCGGGAGTTCGGCGTGGTGCCCGACGGGCTGCTGGTGGCCAGGGCGGTGCTGCGGCTGCGTTCCCCGCTGGGGGCCGGTCAGCGCCCGGACGCGGTGGGGTCGGGCGAGGTGGCCGGGGTGCTCGGGGAGCCGGAGCCGGCGAGGGTGGGCCGCTCGGGCGCGCCCTCCCGGGTGGGCGCGCTGGCCGGCGCGTTGGGGCGGCTGCCGTCGGCGGTGCGCCCGCTGACGGCGCGTTCGCGGCGCTTGCGCGCCCGGTAGGCCGCGACGTTGGCGCGGGTGGCGCAGCGGTCGGAGCAGTAGCGCCGGGAACGGTTGGTCGACGTGTCGACATAGGCGTTGCGGCAGGGCTCGGCGCCGCAGATGCCCAGGCGGTCGACGCCCAGCTCGGTCAGCTGCACGGCCAGACCCATGCAGGCGGTCGCCGCGTAGCCGGCGGTGGCGTTCGACGGGTGCTCGGCCAGGTGTAGGTGCCAGCGGGGGCGGCCGGCGTCGTCCAGGAAGTCGTGGCCGGAGATCTGCGGGCTGACCGGGTACTCCAGCAGCAGCGCGTTCAACAGGTCCACGGCGCCGCGCTCGTTCCCCTCAGCCGCCTCGGTGAAGACCGCGCGCAGCCGGGCGCGCACCCCGCGCAGCCGGGTCACGTCGGCCTCGGTGGCCCGCCGGGCGGCCTGCCGGGCCCCGCCGAAGAGGTCCCGCACGGCCTCGACCGAGGTCAGCGTGTCCTCGCCGCGCGCCGGCCGCTCGGTGTTCACCAGGCGCACGGCGAAGTCCGAGTAAGTGGTCAGTTCCAATTGTGTTCCTTACCTGGCGGGCCTATAGTCGGGGGCGGCCATAGTAATGGGTCTCAGCGATGGATGGCCCTTACCGGTGGTCTTTCGCTGTTCGCCGTCTCAGGGAGGGACGATGGCCGACTGGTCGCGCTGGCAGAAGAGTTGGGACCAGCAGCAGGAGTGGTACCTGCCCGATCGGGAGGAGCGCTTCCGCGTGATGCTGGACGCGGTCGAGGCGCTGGTCGGGGACCGGCCCCGCGTGCTCGACCTGGCCTGCGGCACTGGCAGCATCACCGCGCGGACGCTGCGCCGCTTCCCCGACGCGGTCAGCGTGGGCGTGGACCTCGACCCGACGCTGCTCACCATCGCCCGGGGCACCTTCGCCGACGACCCGCGCGCCACCTTCGTCAGCGCCGACCTCACCGACCCGCACTGGGCCGAGGCGCTGCCCCACGACTCCTTCGACGCCGTGCTCACGGCGACCGCGCTGCACTGGCTGACCGAGGAGCCGCTCCGCGCGCTCTACGGGCGGCTCGCCACGCTGGTGCGCCCCGGCGGCGTCTTCCTCAACGCCGACCACATGCCGCACCCGGAGGCGCCCCGGATCGGGGAGGCCGTCAGCGCCTTCGAGGCGGCCAGGCAGCGGCGCGAGAGGGCGGCCGGCCGGGCCGACTGGGTCGACTGGTGGGCCAGCGCGGCGGCCGACCCCGAGCTGGCCGAGGCGACGGCCGAGCGGTACCGGATCTACGGCGACCCCGCCGAGGGCGACCACGCCGAGGGGCGGATGTTCCCGCTGGAGTGGCATGTGCGGACGCTGCGCGAGGCCGGGTTCGCCGAGGCCAGGGCCGCCTGGGCCTCGCTGAGCGACACCACCGTGCTGGCCCTGCGGTAGGTCACGTCCCGGGGCGGGAGTTCGGCAGGAACCCCCGCCCCGGAGCGCCGACTCAGATCCTGGCCACGCCCTCGGCGCGGGCCGCTTCGGCCACGGCGGCCGCGACCGCGGGCGCCACCCGCGCGTCGAACGGGGAGGGGATCACCTTCTCGGGGCTCAGCTCGTCCGCGACCACGGCGGCCAGCGCCTCGGCCGCCGCCAGCTTCATCCCCTCGGTGATCCGCGTCGCCCGCACCTGGAGCGCGCCGGCGAAGATCCCGGGGAACGCCAACACGTTGTTGATCTGGTTGGGGAAGTCGCTGCGCCCGGTGGCCACCACGGCCGCGTACCGGGCGGCGACCTCCGGGTGGACCTCGGGGTTCGGGTTGGCCATGGCGAAGACGAACGCGCCGGGCGCCATCGTCGCGACCGCCGACTCGGGCACCGTGCCGCCGCTGACGCCGACGAAGACGTCAGCGCCGGCGAGCGCGTCGGCCAGCGAGCCGCTCCGCCCAGCCGGGTTGGTGATCTCGGCCAACTCCCGCTTGACCTCGGTCAGATCCTCCCGGTCCCGGCTCACCACGCCGCGCCGGTCGCAGACCACCACGTCCGCGACGCCCGCGCCCAGCAGGATGCGGGCGATGGCCACGCCGGCCGCCCCCGCGCCCGAGATCACCACCCGCAGCGTGGCCAGCTCTCGGCCGACCAGGCGCGCGGCGTTGCGCAGCGCCGCGAGGGTGACCACGGCCGTGCCGTGCTGGTCGTCGTGGAAGACCGGGATGTCCAGGCGCTCCCTGAGCCGCCGCTCCACCTCGAAGCAGCGCGGCGCCGAGATGTCCTCCAGGTTGATCCCGCCGAAGGAGGGGGCCAACCGCACGACGGTCTCGACGAGTTCGTCCACCTCCCGGCAGTCCAGCGCGACCGGCACCGCGTCCACGCCGCCGAACTGCTTGAAGAGGATGGCCTTCCCCTCCATCACCGGCAGCGAGGCTGCCGGGCCGATGTCGCCCAGGCCCAGCACGGCGCTGCCGTCGGTGACCACGGCGACCGTGCCGGACTTCCAGGTGTAGTCGTGGACCAGCTCGGGCCGCTCCGCGATCGCCTCGCAGACCCGGGCGACCCCGGGCGTGTAGGCGAGCGACAGGTCGTCGGCGTCGCGCAGCGGGACCGTGCCGCGCACCTCCATCTTGCCGCCCCGGTGCAGGGCGAACGCCGGGTCCAGGCCGGCCTCGGGCAGCTCGTCGGTGAGCCGCGTGTGGCGGGGTCCGGCGTGGGTCAGCTCCCCACGCGGATTGATGATCTCCGATGCCACTTCGTGTAACCCCTTTGGTACAACGTCATCGTCTGAGATGGCCGCTCTCCGGTCGGAGTGCGGGCGGGCATCGCGTCCGCCGATCGCCCGGTGGTTGGCTGGTCGGCGCGGTTCGCGATGCGGACGCCGGGCGCTTCGCGCGGGCGCCCGGGTCCCCGGGTGAGGGGTCTACCGCCCGGTTCTACCTGATGAGATGGCGCGCCGACGAACGCATTCGGTTTCCAGTAAGAAAACGATCAGTGGCTCATCGGAAATGTGCCGGGGATGCGTCGGGATGCGGCCGGGAAGTGGTTCTCCGTTCCGGTTGTCGCGGGTTATCGCGGGTTGTCGCGGGTTGTCGGCCGAACGCGGGAACGTCCCCGGAGCCTCGCCGGCACCGGTGGCCCCGTGGGTGACGTATGTCTCAGTGGCTGCGGCGGCGGCCGGCAAGGAACCACGCGTACCAGGGAGTTGTCCACTTCCGGTCACCGGTGTCCGCTGTCCGTTATCCGATCTTGATCTACCGACCGGTTCCGTTTCCGGATCGGATGGCAGGATGTCGTGGCACTGACGCTCGACCGAGCGCTCAGCCCGTCGCGACACTCGACGACGCGTGCCCGACCCCCTCGGTACCCCCGCCCCAGGAGGAACACGCCATGACCGCTCGCCTCTCCCGCCGCTCGCGCCTGGCGGCGGCCGGTTCCCTCGCCGCAGCCGGCGTTCTGCTGCTCGGAGCCTGCGGTGACCAGACGGACGACGGCGGGGACACGGACAGCGCGGCCTCATCCGGCGGTTCCGAGTCCGAGGGCGGGTCCGAGGGCGGCGAACTGTTCGACCTGCTGCCGGCGGACATCCAGGAGGCGGGCGAGGTCAAGGTCGGCTCCGACATCGCCTACGCGCCCATCGAGTTCATCGACGAGAACGACGAGATCGCCGGCATCGACCCGGACATCGGCGCCGCGCTCGGCGAGGTGCTGGGCGTCGACTTCGTCTTCGAGAACGGCACCTTCGACGGCCTGATCCTGGGCCTCAACAACGGCCGCCACGACGTGATCATGTCCGCGATGACCGACACCGCCGAGCGGCAGCAGGGCATCAGCGAGGACGCCGAGGGCGGCGCCGACTTCGTCAACTACTTCCAGGCCGGCTCGGCGATACTCGTGCCCGCCGACAACCCCGAGGGCATCGAGAGCGTCGCCGACCTCTGCGGCCTGAGCGTCGCCGCCCAGCAGGGCACCGCCAACGAGACGGTGGTCGAGGAGGCGCAGGCCGACTGCGACGAGCCGATCGACCCGATCATCAACGAGGTCGACAGCGACTCCATCACCGCGCTCCAGAACGGCCGCGCCGACGCCGTGATCACCGACTACCCGGTGGCGCTGTACAACGAGTTGAACGCGGGCGGCGGCGACCTGTTCACCGTGGTCGGCGAGCAGATCGACGCGGCGCCGTACGGCATCGCCGTCGCCAAGGACAACCCGGAGCTGCGCGACGCCATCCAGGCCGCGCTCCAGGAGATCATCGACAACGGCACCTACGCCGAGATCCTGGCCGAGTGGAGTGCCGAGGCCGGCGCCGTCGAAGAGGCCACGATCAACGCCGGCGAGTGACCGCGACCGACAGCCAGCGAGGGCGATCCCTGTGTCAGATTCCCGCGACCGCCTGTCGAAGGAGCCGGGGGACGAACCCCCGTCCGGCGGCGGCCTGAAGGACCGGGTGCCACCGGAGGCCATCCGGGCCGTGCCGGTGCGCCACTGGGGACGGTGGATCGGCGTGGCGGTGGTGTTCGCACTGCTCGCCGCGCTGTTCCAGGCGTTCCGTGGCGCGGACATCAACTGGGACGTGGTGGGCGAGTTCCTCACCTACGACACCATCGTCGAGGGCGCCGGCAAGACGCTGTGGATCACCGTGCTGTCCATGCTGCTGGGCGTGGTCCTCGGGGTGGTCCTGGCGATCATGCGGCTCTCCCGCAACCCGGTGCTGGCCGGCGTGGCCTGGGGCTACATCTGGTTCTTCCGGGGCACCCCGGTGCTGGTGCAGCTGTTCCTCTGGTACAACCTGTCGTTCGTCTTCGAGACCGTGAACCTCGGTTTCTACAAGGACGAGATGAACGACTTCATGACGCCGTTCCTCGCCGCCCTGCTGGGACTCGGGCTCAACGAGGCCGCCTACATGGCGGAGATCGCCAGGGCCGGCATCCAGTCCGTGGACCACGGGCAGACCGAGGCGGCCCACGCGTTGGGGATGAACAACGGCAAGACGCTGCGGCGGATCGTGCTGCCGCAGGCGATGCGGGTGATCGTTCCGCCGACCGGCAACGAGTTCATCAACATGTTGAAGACCTCGTCGCTGGTCTACGCGATCCAGTACACGGAGCTGTTCCGGGCCGGCAACACGATCAGTTCGCGAAACCTCGCGGTCATGGAGATGCTCATCGTCGTGACCGTCTGGTATCTCATCCTGACCACGGTGTTCAGCATCGGTCAGTACTACCTGGAGCGTTACTTCGCCAGGGGCAACGAGCGGTCACGGCCGCCCACCCCGTTCCAGCGGGCCAGGGCGCGGGCGCGGCTGCTCGGGTCCCGGGGCGAGGGCGCCGGCAGCGGCTCGGTCGGAGGGGTGTGACGCCATGAGCACGACGAACTCCCCGCGCCCGATGGTCAGGGCGGAGCGGGTCCACAAGAACTTCGGCTCGGTCCGGGTGCTCAAGGGCATCGACCTGGAGGTCAGCCCCGGCGAGGTCTGCTGCGTGGTCGGCCCCTCGGGCTCCGGCAAGTCCACGCTGCTGCGCTGCGTCAACCATCTGGAGAAGATCAACGCCGGGCGGCTCTACGTGGACGGCGAGCTGGTCGGCTACCGCCAACGCGGCGACAAGCTCTACGAGATGCGGGAGCGCGAGGTCGCGGCCCAGCGCCGCGACATCGGGATGGTCTTCCAGCGCTTCAACCTCTTCCCGCACATGACGGCGGCGGAGAACGTGATGGAGGCGCCCGTCCAGGTCAAGGGCCTCCGGCGGGCCGAGGCCAGGCAGCGCGCCGAGGAGCTGCTGGCCCGCGTCGGGCTGGCCGACCGGATGGGCAACTACCCCTCCCAGCTCTCCGGCGGGCAGCAGCAACGGGTCGCCATCGCCCGGGCGTTGGCGATGGACCCCAAGCTGATGCTCTTCGACGAGCCGACCTCCGCCCTCGACCCCGAGCTGGTCGGCGAGGTGCTCGACGTGATGCGGGCGCTGGCCGAGGACGGGATGACCATGATCGTGGTCACCCACGAGATGGGCTTCGCCCGGGAGGTCGGGGACAGCCTGGTCTTCATGGACGACGGGCTGGTCGTCGAGGCGGGCGACCCGCGCGAGGTGCTGGCGAACCCGCGCCAGGAGCGCACCAGGGCGTTCCTCTCCAAGGTGCTCTGACGGCAGGGTGCCCCGGGCGGCGTTGCCCCGGGTCCTGCGGGCGGATCGGCTCAGCCGTGCCGGCCCAGCGGGATCGTCCACGCCCCGAGCGGGGTGCCCTCGCTCGGGGTCAGCTGGCCGGTCTTGCTCCAGCCCAGGGCCTGGGCGGCCGCCTGCGCGGGCCCGTTGCCCGGCTCCAGCAGGAGCAGCGCCAGCGGCGCCGAGGCTCGGGAGAGCAGCTCGCGTTGGAGCCGGCCCGCCAGGCCCTGACCGCGCCGCCTCGGGTGCACCAGCAGCTGGGCGACGACGAAGACCCGGCGGTTCTCGGCCAGTTGCGGCAGCGCCTCGGGCCGCTCGCGGAACCGGGACCACCAGCCGCCGTCCCGTTCGGCCAGGAAGCCGTAGGCGCAGCCGGCGGGGCTCGGGTCGCCGGCGAGCACCAGGTCGAACTCCGGCTGCTGGACGTCGTGGTCGACGAAGCGCCGCAGAAACGCGGCCCGGTCCGGCGGAACGGCGTCCGGCGCCGGGTCGCGGAGCGCGGCGGCGAAGAGATCCGCGATCTGGTCGCGCTCCGTCTCGGCCTGCCAGCGGCTGAGTCGACGAAGGAACAACGTGCCCATGCCGGTCCCCCTGATTCTCGACGGGCCACGAACCGCCCCCGGCCCGAACGGACGTCGCTCGCGCGGGCGGTGACTCACGCGTGCGGGCGGTGACTCACGCGCGCGGGCGGTCGTGAACGCGTCGGCGCGTCGGGGCACCATCCTCCCACCGTACGGCGGCGACGGGAACGGCGACGACCGGCCGGGCCGGCCGCCCCGCGCGGCCGGCTCGGGGTGGGGTCTGGCCCGGGGCGATCACCCGGGCTAGCGTGCGAGGCATGTTCGCCGCCTATGCCACCCACTTCGACGCCGACCGACCGCTCGACGGGCTGCGGTTGGGCGAACGGCCCCGCCCCGAGGCCCGCGAACACTGGGCGGTGGTGCGGGTGCGGGCCGCCTCCGTCAACCACCACGACCTGTGGACGCTGCGCGGCGTCGGCCTGCGGCAGGAGGCGCTGCCCATGATCCTGGGCTGCGACGCGGCCGGCGTCGACGAGGACGGCAACGAGGTCGTGGTGCACGGCGTGATCGGCGCCACCGGACACGGCGTCGGGCCCGACGAGCGCCGCACGCTGCTCTCCGAGCGGTATCAGGGGACGTTGGCCGAGTATGTCGCCGTGCCGCGCTGGAATTTGCTGCCCAAGCCGCCTGAGCTGTCGTTCGCGGAGGCCGCCTGCCTGCCGACGGCCTGGCTGACCGCCTACCGGATGCTCTTCACCGCCGCCGGGGTCCGCCCGGGGGACAGCGTGCTGGTGCAGGGCGCGGGGGGCGGGGTGGCGACGGCCGCCGTGATCCTGGGGACGGCGGCCGGGCTGCGGATGCTGGTCACCGGCCGCGATCCCGCCAAGCGGGAGAGGGCGTTGGCGCTGGGCGCCGAGGCGGCGCTGGAGCCGGGCGAACGCGTGCCGCGCCCGGTGGACGCGGTGCTGGAGACGGTGGGCGCGGCGACCTGGCGCCACTCGGTGCGCTCGCTGCGGCCGGGCGGCACCCTGGTGATCTCCGGGGCGACCTCGGGACAGGCGCTTCCTGACGCCGAGTTGACGCGGCTCTTCTTCCTCGAACTGCGGGTGGTCGGCTCCACCATGGGCGACCGGGACGAGCTGGCGGCGCTGCTGAGCTTCTGTCAGGCCAGCGGCGTGCGCCCGCTGATCGACTCCACGCTGCCGCTGGACCGGGCCGACGAGGCCCTGGCCCGGATGGAGCGCGGGGACCACTTCGGGAAGCTCGTCCTCACGGTCTGACCTGGCCCCGCCGGGCCGGGCGGCCGGCCCGGCGCGGGCGCGGCACCGACTCCGGCGCGCGGGAGGCGGCGGCCGCTCCGGGGCCCCGGCGGGCGCGGAACGGCGGGCGAACCGCCCATCAGCCGAGGGGTGAACGGCGGGGCCGGCGCCCCCCTGCGGGTGCGTCAGGCGTGTGGGGAGCGGAGCATGGCCACCAGGTGGGCGGAGGCCACCGAGAGGTGGCGCCGCGCCTCGCGCAGCTGCTCCTGGCTGACGCCGTAGTCCCTGGCCGCGTCCCGGACGTCGTCCCGCAGGCGGTCCAGCAGGCGCTCCAGCTCCCGCGCCGGGTCGGACGCCGGCGGGGCGTCGTCGTCGAGCGCGGCCTCGAACTCCTCGGCCGCGGACGCCTCCTCCGCGCCCCCGGGGCCGGCCGACCAGCCGCCCGGCCAGGGCACCTGCGCCCCGACCCGGCTGCCCCAGCCCTCGAACTCCGCGCCGAGGCCGTCGAGTCCGGCGCGCACCGCGCCGGGCCAGTCCCCCGCCGTGGCCCGGGAGCGCACCCGCTCCTGAATGCGGCGGGCCGCCCGCTCGAAGTGCTCCTGGCCGGGCGGAACGCCCGGACCCTGGCCCGGCGGCTCGGGCCGCTCCTCGCCGTCGGGCGCCTCGTCGAACCCCGGTGGTCTCCCGGGCCCCGCCTCCCAGCGGCCCCGGCCGCCGCCCCGCCGGCGGCCGGGCCCGGGCTTCCGCCAGGGGCCGAACTCGCCGGGGCCGCCCTCCGGTCGGCCGGCCGACTCGGTGGCGCGCCTGACCTCGTCCCGCAGGTCCCGCACCGTGTCCCGCACGTCCTCCCTGATGCCGGCGGCCAGCGCCGTCAGCGAGTCGCGCAACTCCCGCTCCAGCGCCGTGAGCTCCTCCGTGCGGCCGGCCAACTCCCGCTCCCCCTCGGGGGTGAGGGAGTAGACCTTGCGGCCGCCCTCCTCGGTGTGGCTGACCAGCCCCTCGGAGGCGAGCTTGGCCAGGCGGGGATAGACCGTGCCGGCCGAGGGCGCGTAGAGCCCGTCGAAGCGCTCCTCCAGCAGCCGGATCACCTCGTAGCCGTGGCGGGGGGACTCCGACAGCAGCTTGAGGAGGTAGAGCCGGAGCCGGCCGTGGCCGAAGACGGGGGGCATCTCAGACTTCCTTACGCAGGGTGGAGGGGGCGGGCCGCTCGTCCTCGACGCCGGGGTGGCGCAGCAGCGCCAGCGACCCGGACAGGGAGGAGAGGCTGATCGTGCCCGCGCCCGAACCGATGCGGCCGGCCAGGGACTTCGCGCCCCAGGGGCCGACCCGCAGCCCGGGCAGGGAGCAGGTGACGGTGCCGCTCAGGGTGCTGCCGGAGACCGTGGCCCCCACACCCTCACGCAGGCGCAGCGCGATCCGGCCGGAGACCGAGCCGAGCCGGACGTCGGGCGGGACGGTGGCGCTCGCGTGGTCCACCAGCAGGTCGCCGCTGACCGTGTCCGCCTGGACGCTGGGCCCCGTGCCGTCGGCGAGCGTCAGCGGGCCCGAGACCGAGTGGCAGCGCAGCGGCCCCCGTAGCCCCAGCGCCTCGACCGGACCGGAGACGGTCTCCACGCCCGTCCGGCCGGAGAGGCCGACCAGCGTGACGTCCCCGCTGACCGCGTTGACCGAGACGGGGCCGGCGAGGCCGCCGAGCGTCACGCCGGCGGTGACCGCGCCGACCGTGACCCGGCAACTCCTCGGCAGCGACAGGGAGATCACCGCCCGCCTCCGCCGGCGGCGTTGCGCCAGCCAGGGCAGGAAGCCCTGCCAGGGCAGGTCCGGATAGCCCACCACCAGCCGCTCGCCGTCGATCCTGACCAGCAGCGGCGGCCCGTCGACCGAGGCGACCTCCAGGCGCGCGACGGGCTCGTCCGTCGCGACCACGTTGACCGCGCCGCCCATGACGCGGATCTCCGCCTCCGCGATCGGGTCCTCGGCGAAGGAGAGCGTCTCCGGCTCGGCGATGGACCACTCGTCGTTCCGCGCCATCGCGCCTCCCTCGGTGACCCGGCCCGCCCCCGCCGCCGGGAGCCTGGCCGATATATCGCAACTCACCGAAGACGATATATCGCGTGTGTCTCACGTCAAGGGGCGACCCCGCCCCGGTCGAGGCGAGTCGTTGCGCGCGAGATGCGCGCACGCCGGGCGCGCGCCACGCGCAGGCGCATCGCCCTCCCACGCGCCCCCGCCGGTGCGCGGCCTCGGCCTCCGGTGGTCCGCCGTCACTCGTCGTCCTCGTCGTCGAGCCGCGCGAGCCAGGTGGCCAGCCGCTCCACCGGCACCTCGAAGTCCGGGTTGAGGTCGACGAAGGTCCGCAGCTGCTCCGCCAGCCAGTCCAGGGTGACCTCCTCGCCACCGCGCCGCTGGGCGAGTTCCTCGATTCCTCGATCGGTGAAGTACACGACGTGCTCCAAGTGTGCGGTGAAGCCGAAGGGTTCCGGACCCCTTCGGACAGTTGAGAACAACTGAGAACAACTGAGAACGACTGCGGACGGGCTGCGGACGGGTGGCGGCGGACGGGCTGCGGGAACGTGCTCCGAAATTCTTCCACCAGCCGTGCGGGAGGGCCTCGGGAGGGGAGGCCCGAGGGGCCGTCGCCCGGGGCGCGGGGCGGGGCGGGGACGGGAGGACCAAGGATAGGCAACTGTCGGTGGCGGCCGGTAACCTTCGGGCACACAGGAGCGACGGGGGGTCACATGAGCAGCGAAGTCACCCGGGTCACCCTCCCGGACGGGACGCCGGTCTGGGCCAGGATCTCCGGCGCCGAGCCGGTGTCCGTGCCCGAGCAGCAGCCGCGTTCCGGCTATCCCGGCCCCGGCCAGGCGGGCGCCGGCTATGTGGACACCGGGTTCGCCCAGCGGGCCGCCGCCCAGATGGAGAGCCTGCGTGAGCTGATCGGCGGCGTCGCGGCCTCCGTCGCCGACGGCCTGCGGGACGCGCGCCCCGACGAGGTCAGCGTCAGCTTCGGCATCGAGCTGACCGCCAAGGCGGGTAAGGTCGTCGGCCTGCTCGCCGACGGCGAGGCCAAGGGCGCCATCACGGTCACCCTCACCTGGCAGGGCGCGCCCCCGCCGCCGCGCGGCCGGGACGCCACATGACATGGGGGGACGAGGGGGGCGCACGGCCGGGCGACGAGAACTCCTTCGAACTCCTCGCGCCGCTCGTCGCCGCCGCCACGGTACGCATCCATCCGCCGCCGGCCGGGTATGCCGAGGGCGAGCCGGTGCCGCCTCCGTGGGGCAGCGGGTTCTTCGTCGCTCCCGAGTGGGTGCTCACCTGCGCTCATGTGGCGCTCTCGGGAGGTGGCGCCGAGGGAGGGAGGCGCGAGGTGGGGCTGACCTTCAGAGGTGTGGACCGCCCGGTCCCCGGTCGGGTGGAGTGGGCGCGGCCCGAGGCTCCGCCCCCCGGAGGGGCGATGTGGCCGGCGCCCGACCTCGCCCTCGTGCGCCTGCTCGGGCCGCCCCCGCCGCCCCCCGAGGGGCCGGGCTGCGTCTGGCTGAGCGAGCGCACCGCCCGCCTGTTCACCCGCGAGGAGGTCGCGTTCTTCGGCTCCACCGAGATGGCCGGCGTGTTCGACGACGTCAGCGGCCGGTGCACCATCAGGGGCGAGATCGGCTCCGATGGCCTGCTGCGCCTGGGCAGCGAGGACGAGGTCCCGCACGGCGTCTCCGGCGGCCCGCTGGTCGACCTCGCGCGCGGCGAGGTGATCGGCGTGATCAAGGCCCGCCGGGACATGCGGGACGGCGGCCTGGCCACCTCCGTCATCCAGTTACGCCGCCTGCCGGGGGCGACCGACCCGGTGCGGGCCCTCGCCGACGACGTCTACCAGGCGGTCATGCACGGCCACGACCGCTACCACGCCGAGCGCCACCGGGCCGCCCGTTCCGGCGAGTTGACCTGGACGGACGCGCAGAACGCGCTGGGCGCCTCCGGCCCCGGCGGGCTCACCCCGGGCCAACGGGTCAAGCTGCTGGGCATGTTGGCGGAGCTGCCCCCGCCGGTCTCCACGCGGCGGCTGGTGGACCTGTTCAGCGATCTGCGCGGCCGGCCACACGAGGGCGCCCTGCCCGCGCCCCGGGCCTGGCGGGAGGGCCTCGGCCTGCTCCACGAACTGCGGCCCGGCACCACGGGCCTGGAGGCCGTGCTGCGCTACGCGCTCCGCGCGGCCACCGAGGAGCGCCCCTATCCCGCCCTTGAAGGCGCCGAGGAGCGGCTCCGGAAGTGGGTGCGCTCGGTCGCCGAGGACTCCCCGACGCTGCCCCGCCGGGTGCGCAACCTGCTGGGACGCGAGGAGGAGGCCAGGCGCCAACACCGTGCCGTGGCCAGGGAGTCGGAGCTGCCGTTCGACCTGGAGCTGGATCTGCTCGACGTTCCGCCCGGCGTGCCGGACGCGCACGCGCTGCTGGAGATCTTCCCGAGCGCCTGGGAGGGCGGCCGCTACGACTGGCGGATCAGCTCCACCATCGGCGGCCGGTGCTCCACGATCGACGAGGACTTCCGCGCCGAGGGCCTGGAGAAGCCGCCGGAGCGGCTGCGCGCGGCGCTGGCCGAGGCGTTCCGGCGCGCCGACGAGCCGGGCAGCCCGGTTCCGCTCCATGTGGCCGTGCCCTACTCGCTCTTCGAGATCCCCTTCGAGCGTTGGTGGCTGGCGCCGGACGGGCCGACGCTCGGCGAGCGGCGCCCGGTGGTGATGCGTTGCACCGACCCGGTGCCAGGAGCCGAGGACTCGCCGGAGCTGCGGGCGCTGCGGCAGGCCCGTTGGGCCATGGTCCACCTCGGCCGTCTGGTGGTCGACCCGCTGGACTGCCGCGACGGCGAGGCCCGCGCCGTGCCCGAGACGGCCGCGCTGGTCGGCCGGGACACCGCGGCCGTCCCGGTCCTGTGCCGCACCCCGAACAGCGGCGGCACGCCGGTCGCGCTGCCCCGGGTGATGGCCAGCGGATACAACGTCATCCTGTGGCGGCGCGAGCTGGAGCCGCGCGAGCCGTCCTGCGACGGCTTCCACCACGGGGTGGTCGGCGCGGCGCGGGGCGCCGGTCACGCGGGCCGGCTGCCGATCGTGCTCTGGCGGCTGCGCGAGGCGGCGGCCAGGGGCGTGGCGCACGCCTCCTGGTCGT
Source organism: Streptomyces triticirhizae (assembly GCF_003696235.1). Classification (GTDB taxonomy): domain Bacteria; phylum Actinomycetota; class Actinomycetes; order Streptomycetales; family Streptomycetaceae; genus Streptomyces; species Streptomyces triticirhizae. The sequence goes on along the minus strand of NZ_RFFJ01000140.1, from coordinate 2,396 downwards.
CCGACGTGGCGTTGCTCTACGCGGACCCCGAGGTCAAGACGTTCGACGACGACTACCTGGAGGCGCCATGACGGGCCATCGGGCCGGGGTGACGCGATCCGGGCCCATCCCCTGGGCGCGGCCCTCCGCCCCGGTTACGGTCGGGAGCGTCGGGGGCCAGGCGATCATCCGGACGGCGGACAACGGACGAGGAGGACGCGGTGGCCATCTCTGAAACCAACGAGCCTGGGACCAACGGTCAGGAGGGGCCCGCCGGCGAGGAGCCGACGGGCGGCGAGTGGCTGATCTACCGGGGCACCGGCGAGCGGCACGAGGGCATCCACGCCCTGCCCAAGCCGCCTCCCTGGCGGGACTTCGACGGCCACGGCCACCCGCTGGTCGCCCCGGGACCCGACACGGACAGCGCCTCGGCCCGGCGCCTGGGGGCGTTCCGGCACCTGGCCGAGATGCACCGTCCCAGCGCCGAGGAGCTGGAGATCATAAACGCGGCGCTCTATCTGCGCCGCCCCCTGCTGGTCACCGGGAGCCCGGGCACGGGCAAGAGCACCCTGGCGCACTCGGTCGCCTTCGAGCTCGGCCTCGGTCGCGTGCTGCACTGGCCGATCGTCAGCCGCAGCCGGCTGGAGGACGGCCTCTACCACTACGACGCGATCGCCCGCCTCCAGGACGCCCAGATCGCGGCGAGCGGGCGGGCCGCCGGGCTGGCCTCGGCGGCGGTGCCCGGCGGCATCGGCAGCTATCTGCGGCTCGGCCCGCTCGGCACCGCGCTGCTGCCGACGGCCAAGCCCCGGGTGCTGCTCATCGACGAGCTGGACAAGAGCGACATCGACCTGCCCAACGACCTGTTGAACGTGCTGGAGGAGGGCGAGTTCACCATCCCCGAGCTGCAACGGATCGCCGAGCGTGAGCCGGAGGTGGAGGTGCTGACCGACGACGGCACCAAGGTCACCGTCCGGGAGGGCAGGGTCCGCTGCCACGCCTTCCCGTTCGTCGTGCTGACCAGCAACGGCGAGCGCGACTTCCCCGCGCCGCTGCTGCGCCGCTGCATCCCGCTGCGGCTGGGCCGCCCGGACCACGAGCGGCTGGCCACCGTGGTGAGGGCGCATCTGGGGGATGAGTTGACGCGGGTCGGGGAGGATCTCATTGACCGTTTCCTGGAGCGTTCCCGCACCGAACAACTCGCCACCGACCAGCTGTTGAACGCGATCTACCTCACCCACCACGCCGAGCTGCCCACCCGCGACCGACTGGCCGACATGCTCATCCAGCGCCTCGATCAACCCAGGTAGGCACCCATGTCCCAAGCGGCCCGCCCCGACCGACTGGCGTCCGTGATCGCCGTCCTGCGCGGCGCCGGGTTCGATCCCTCGTGGACGGAGCTGTCCGACGCGCTCTGGCTGGCCCAGTACACGCGCGGCGCACCCGAGGAGGGCGCGGCCGGGCGTGGCGGTCGGGCGCCGCTGGGGGACGACGAGCCGGCGCCCGAGGGGGCGCGTCCCGCGCCGGAGGAGCGCGTCGAGGATCAGGAGCGCCCCCGCCCGGTCGAGGAGGAACGGCCGGGCGCCGTCGGGCGGTTGCCCCGTCCCGACGACGCGTCGGTGCGGCTCTACGCGGACCCCGAGGGGCTGGGCGGCGAGGCCGGCGCCCGCCCGCCGGGCGAGGCGCTGCCCGTCGGGGTGCCGGAGGCCAGGGCGCTGCCGGGGCTGCTGGGCATGGAGCGCGCCCTGCGCCCGCTGCGTCGCTACACCCCGCCGACCGGCCCGCCGCGCCGCCCGCACCGGGGCCTCGTGCTCGACGAGCCGGCCACGGCCGAGCGCACGGCCCGCGCCGGTGGGCTGCTCACCCCCGTCTTCCGGGCCGAGCCGCGCGGCCACACGGACCTCCAGCTGCTGATGGACGCGGCCCCCGCGATGCGCGTCTGGCAGCGGATGGTCAGCGAACTGGCCGAGATCTTCGGCCGGTTGGGCGCCTTTCGCGACATCCAGGTGCACTATCTGCACCGCTCGCCGGACGGCGGCGCGGCCGTGAGCCGCCGCTTCGACCCGGAGGGCGGGGTGCTGCGCCCGGCCAGGCAGCTGCGCGACCCCACCGGGCGACGCCTGACCGTGGTGGTGAGCGACTGCGCCGGCCCGCTCTGGCGCGAGGGAACGGCGCACCGACTGCTGCACGCGCTCGGCCGGCACGCCCCCGTCGCCGTGATCCAGCCGCTGCCGCAGCGGCTCTGGCGGCGCACCCGACTGCCCGCCAGCCATGGCACGTTGCTGCGGGAGCCGGGCCCGGCGGGATCGGTGCGGCTGCGGTTCGTCGCCGAGGGCCCGGCGGCCCAGCCGCCCGCGCCGGGCGCCGTCCCGGTGCCGCTGCTGCCGCCGTCGGCCGCCGCGCTCGGCGCCTGGGCC